>JAJQBJ010000123.1 GCA_021203345.1 Oscillospiraceae bacterium | reverse complement strand
GTAGTCTCGAATCTTTGCTTTTTCGAGTGTCTACTCTAAGGGGACTATATCAAAACGCCAATTTTTTATCCTTTGTAAAACATGCCAAAAAACGGGGCCTGTTTCGTGAAACAGACCCCCAGGCTCAATGGTCAAAATCCTCCAGCAGCGCCGCCAGCGCCACCGCGTCCTCTGCGGAGATCCCCGTCTCCAGAAGGGCCTGGTCGCCGGAGGGCAGGCTGCTGACGGAGATCCCGGTGTTGCAGACCATCTCCCCCTCCTGATAAATACAGATGCTTCCGCCGCAGGCCTTAACCATATAGCTGCTTAGCTCTGTCCGGTCGGCGGTTTCCGCCTCCGCCTGCTGAACCAGAGCCGTTCCCGCCGCCGTGCGGAGCGAAAAAGCCGACACTCTGAGGGTCAGCGTCAGCAGGATTCCCAACACAAGAACTTTTGTTTTCACGATGCGTTCACCTCAAGATATAGAATATACGACCATCATACCCCATATTCGTCCTATTATTCATTTCGGTTGTTACGGATGTTACTTTTTTATTCGACGGTTTTTGACCAAAAAATAGGCTTTTGAGAGGTTTTTTGAAATTTTTTCGCAAAAGTGTTGACAACTATTTTTAATCTGTTACAATTTGTTACATCGTGGGATGAATATTCGAAAAACATCAAGGAGCGTTTGAGGTATGCAGAACATGAAAAAAAGAGTTTTCAGTATTTTGCTGTCGCTATGTATGGCAGCCACCCTGCTGACGCCAATGGCCTATGCCTGGTCGTCGGAGCAGGACTCCCTTTACACCACGTTTGGGGCAAATAACGATATTTCCACCAAGCAGTTGGGGTACATGGAGGAGATTTACGAGTATCTGACCGGTGAGCTGGAACTGAACACCGCCGCAGCCTGCGGCCTTCTGGCCAATATGTACCGGGAATCCCGGTTCGACCCGGCAGTGAACAGCAGCAGTTCCACCACCATCGGCATCTGCCAGTGGTACGGCTCGAACCACACCAAGGTCATCAACTGGTGCCAGGAGAACGGCTACGACCCCTACACGCTGGAGGGTCAGCTGGGCTATCTGACCCACCTGTTCCGGGATACGGGGTATGACGGTTACGCAGGCGGCTATTACATCCGAATTTATGAATATCTGCTGGGCGTGGAAAACACCGCCCAAGGCGCCTACGACGCCGCCTACCACTTCTGTTATTACTTTGAGATCCCCTCCGACAAGGTAACCACCGCCACCAGCCGTGGAAATCTGGCGATGAACACCTTCTTCCCCTTCTATGAGCAGCTGGGGCTGACCGACGGCGGGACGAACGACAACGATGTCGATGACAATAACGGTGGACTGCCCTTTACGGATGTGGACGCCGGGGACTGGTTCTATGAGGTGGTTGTTTATGCGTATGAGCATGAAATGGTTTCCGGCGTGACCGACACCCTGTTTGTCCCGGACGGCACCATGACCCGCGCCCAGGCGGTACAGATTTTGTACAATATGAACGGTTCCCCGACCACCACCGTCTCCAGCCCCTTTGAAGATGTGAGCGGTGATGACTGGTACAAGGAGGCCATTGACTGGGCCTGGGCCACCGGCTGTATCAACGGCGTCAGCGCGACACAGTTCAACCCGGACGGGGTTCTGACCCGGGAGCAGATGGCGCAGATCCTCTACAATTACTACACGAACTTCCTGGGCTACGAGGCCGCCGATCTGGCGAGCCTGTCCGCCTACACAGATTCCGACCAGGTGACCTTCGGCGCCACCGCCATGCAGTGGAGCGTAGGCAACGGTATCATCTGCGGAGTCAACGAGAACGGAACCGATTACCTTCGGCCCCAGTCCGAATGTACCCGCGCCCAGGGCTGCGCCATGCTGGTTCGGCTGGTGCAATTCCTGGCGGAGTAACAGCTAAAAACATCCCATAAAGAGCGAAAAGAGAAAAGAGAAAGAGGGAACTCGTTATGAAGCGTCGTATCACCGGCATCCTGCTGGCGTTCTGTCTGATACTGACCGTATTTCCCACAACGGTCAGCGCACTGACCTCGGAGCAGGAGGCCCTCTATCAGGAATTCGCAGAGGAATGGGGGCTTTCTCAGGCCCAAACCGAAAATATGCAGTCCATCTACAGCTATCTCACCACGCAGATGGGGCTGAACCGAGCCGCCGCCAGCGGTCTGATGGCGAATATTTATCGGGACTCCCGGTTTGACCCAGACCCCTATGACGAAAGCGTTGATTCCGGCGCAGAGCCTGCCACCATCGGTATTCTCCAATGGGAGGGCGAGGAGCGCACCGCCGAAATGGAATGGTGCATCGAAGCCGGTTACGACCCCTATTCTCTGGACGGGCAGCTTGCCTATCTGAATTATCAGCTCCAGACGGAGTATCCGGATACATATCATTATCTGCAAAGCGTGGAGGATTCCGCTGAAGGCGCTTACGAGGCTGGTTGGTATTTTTCCTACTACTTCGAGGTACCTGACAGTCGGGAAATCACCTCCAACAGCCGGGGCACGCTGGCCGGAAACAGCTTTTATCCCTTCCTGCTTGAAGTGGATGGTCTGTCCGACGGCGGCGGTTCCGGTGACGACGATGATGATAACGACAACGGCGGCGGAGACGAGGATAATCCTGACCCCGGTGATGGCGGTGGGGACGAGGATAACCCTGACCCCGGCGATGGCGGTGGAGACGAGAATACTCCCGACCCCGGCGATGACAATGGGGACAACAACGGTGATGATGACACCGACCCCGGTAACGATGAAGATACTGACCCTGTAATCGTTCTGCCCTTTGAGGACATCGAAGCGGGCAGCTGGTACTACGATGATGTGGGCTACGCCTATGCCAACGGAATGTTCAGCGGCGTATCCGCCACGGAGTTTGCCCCGGAGCAAACCATGACCCGCGCCCAGGTGGTGCAGGTGCTGTACAATATGAACGGCAAGCCCGCCATTTCCTACCGGGCCTACTTCACGGATGTGGAACGGGATGTCTGGTACACCTCTGCAATCGTCTGGGCCAGATCCAACGGCATTGTCAACGGCACCAGCGCAACCACCTTTGCGCCGAATGATACAGTCACGCGGGAGCAAATGGCTCAGATTCTGTACAACTATTATACCGAATATCTGGGGAATCGGGCCTCCGGCCTGATGAGCATCCGCAGCTTTTCCGATTGGGAGCAGGTGACCTTCGGCACCGCCGCCCTGCAATGGACGGTGGGCAACGGCATCATCAACGGTATCACGGACAACGGCGTCAGCTATCTCTGGCCCCGCTCCGGCTGTACCCGCGCCCAGGGCTGCGTCATGCTGGTGCGATTTGTCCGGGAGTTTGGATGAGATTCAGACAGGGCGCATCCCGATGGGATGCGCCTTGCTTTATGTCCACAATTCGTTTGCAAGTGCGGATGCTTTATGCTATAATGCCTTATGCCTATGCCAAACGTTCGGGGCAAATACGCCCGATTTTCCGTTTCAGGCTGATTTCAGTCTGAAATGCTATCCTGTTCCTGTGAACCCCTATCTGAAAGGAAGTGAACTGCCCGCTATGGCAAAGCAGAATCCCTCCGAATCCGGAGGAAAGATCGCCGGCCGGATCGTCGGCGGTTTTTTCAAATGGTTTTTCGGAATCATCGGTACGCTGATTCTGATCGGCGTGCTGACCGCCTCTATCGTGACCTGCTACGGCGCGGTTTATATCAAAAATGTGGTACTGCCCCAGACCTCTGTGGAGCTGAGCACCTATTCTCTGGGCGAGGACACCACGATTTACTATCTGGACTCCGATACCGGGGAGTATGAGGTGCTGCGTACCCTTCACTCTGAGGAAGGCTCCACCGTCTGGGTGGATTACAGCGATATCCCGGAGGATTTGCTGAACGCAGCCGTAGCCATCGAGGACAAGCGCTTTTATCAGCATCAGGGCGTGGACTGGTGGCGAACGCTGGGCGCGGTCAAGGGTCTGCTGACCGGCAGCGACTCCTACGGCGGCTCCACCATCACCCAGCAGCTGATTAAGAACGTGACCGGCAACGATGATGTAACCGTCAAGCGGAAGGTGACGGAGATTTTCCAGGCCCTTGAGTTTGAGAAAAGCCACTCCAAGAGCGAAATTCTGGAGTATTATCTGAACATCATCTATTTGGGCGAGGGCTGTAACGGCATCGGTTCGGCGGCTCAGGCCTATTTCGGCAAGGACGTGTCCGAGCTGTCGCTGGCGGAGTGCGCCGCCCTGATCGGCATTACCAACAACCCCAGCAAATACGACCCGCTGCTGACCTCCGTGATGTCTGTGAAGGCCACCGACGAGGACGGCAACTATATTTACGACGAAAACGGCGATTATGTCTATGTGGACCAGACCCACGAGGAGGCCAACAAGGAGCGTCAGGAGACGATCCTGTGGGCCATGTATGAGCAGGGCTACATCACCGCCGAGGAGCGGGACGAGGCCATCAACGAGGAACTCCAGTGGAATCGGGACTCCGACGACGAGGAGGAGGAAAGCACCACCTCCAGCGTGTTCTCCTGGTTTGAGGACGCGCTGATCTCCCAGGTGCAGGACGACCTGGAGGCCCAGGGCTATTCCGAGGACGCAGCAAAGCTGCTGCTGTACTCCGGCGGCCTGTCCATCTACACCACCCTTGACCCGGATATTCAGGCCATTGTGGACGAGGTGTATACTGACGAGAGTAACTTCAATTATCCCTCCGCCAACGGACAGCAGCTCCAGTCCGCCATCACCATCATTGACAACGAAACCGGCGCAGTGGTAGCCATTGCCGGCGGCGTGGGCGAGAAATCGGGCAGCCTGTACTACAACCGGGCGACCCAGGCCAAACGCCAGCCCGGTTCCTCCATCAAGCCTCTGTCCGTCTATGCCCCGGCCATAGACAGCGGCCTGTGTCTGCCCTCGTCCGTGTATGACGATGTTCCCTACACCTATGACGAGGAGACGGATACTGCCTGGCCCGCCAACTCCTACAAGTATTACAAGGGCCTGACCACTGTGGCGGAGGCGGTACGAATATCGTCCAACGCCGTGGCGGTGCAGGTGCTGGCGGAGTTGGGTCTGGAAAACTCCTATGAGTTCCTGACCACCAAGCTGGGCTTCACCACGCTGGTGGAATCCAAAACCACCAGTAGCGGACAGGTTCAGACCGATATCGACTACAGCCCGCTGGCGCTGGGCGGTCTGACCAGCGGCGTCACCAATCTGGAAATGGCCTCCGCCTACGCCACCTTTGCCCGGGGCGGCACCTATACCAGAGGGTATTTCTATACCTCCGTGGTGGCCTCCGACGGCTCGGTTCTGCTGGAGAACGATTCCTCCGGCACGGAAGCGGTTTCCGCCTCCACCGCCTTCTATATGACCCAGATGCTGGAGGAGGTCGTGGAAAGCGGCACCGGTACAGCGGCGCAGATCGACGGCGTTTCCGTGGCCGGTAAAACCGGTACGACCACCAACAACTATGACCGCTGGTTCTGCGGCTATACCCCCTACTACACCGCCGCGGTCTGGACGGGCTATGAGAGCAACGAGGAAATCTCCACCACCACCAACGTATCCACCGTGATTTGGCAGCGGATCATGAGTGCCATCCACGAGGATTTGCCTGCGGCGGACTTCGATACGCCGGGCGAAACCGTCACCGTCACCTATTGCCTGGATTCCGGACAGCTCCCCACCAGCGCGTGTAAGTCGGATCAGCGGGGCGGCCGCACCGCCACCGGCGTATTCCTGGTCGGGGATGAACCCACCGAGGAATGTGAAGTTCATACCTATGTACAGGTCTGCACCTATGCGTCTCTGGGCAGCGGAATTTATAAGCTGGCCGGTACGGGCGTCAGCAGCGCCTACACCAAAACGGTGTCGGTGCTGAACATTGACCGGGATTACGATGCCATCGGTGTGCTACCAAGGGACTATCAGTACACCCTGCCATGGCTGATGCTACAGGGCTACGCGGGCTATAACGCCACCTATGAGGAACCGGAGGAGGAAGAGGAGGAGGAATCGGAAGACCCCACCACCTCGGAGGACCCAACAGAGAGTCCTTCCACCAGTGAAAGCCCCACCACCTCAGAAAGTCCCACCACCAGCGAAAGCCCATCTCCCTCGCCTTCCACCTCAGAAAGCCCCACCCCCAGTGACGACACCGGCGGGTCGGCAAACGGAAGTCTGACCATCAATCCCTGATTATCACCCCGCTGCACAGGCTGCGTCCCGTGCAGCGGGGCCTTCTCTTGCCCCGGCAAAAGGGCCGCTTTGCTGTCAAAATGACGGAATCCGCCCCGATTTTCCCCGAAGAACCATGATTTTTCCGTCCTGCAAATGGCTTGCTATTCCCTCCGGAACGTGATACAATAGACATCCCGGCAAAAACAAATGCCCGTCAACGGCGGACAAAGGAGGTTCTGTCATGAGCAAGCTGCCGAAATATTTCATCATCGAGGCACAGGCCCTCCCGGAAGTCTATCTCAAGGTGGCGGAGGCCAAGCAAGCCCTGGAGCTGGGCGAGGTACAGACCATCAACCAGGCCGTCCGCCAGGTGGGCATCAGCCGCAGTGCTTTTTACAAATACAAGGACGCTGTGCGTCCCTTCAACGATATGCTCCACGGGCGAATCGTCACCATCCAAATTCTCTTGAAGGACGAGCCGGGGAACCTCAGCGCGATCCTCAGCCAGTTTGCGGAGACGGGTGCGAATATCCTCACCATCAACCAGAGTATTCCCACCAGCGGGCGGGCCGCCGTGACCATTGCGGCGGAGACAGGCGGAATGAAAAACGAGCTGGAAACCCTGATTCAGCAAATTGAGCAGAACGACAGCGTTCTGCGGTGCGAGATTCTGGCCGGCTGACCGGTGCGGTGCGCTTGAACGATATAGATAAGATACTAAAAGAGGTGTCATAATGATAAACGTAGCAATTTTGGGCTTCGGCACAGTCGGCTCCGGCGTGGCAGAGGTCATTGAGAAAAACAACGCGCATATTTCAGAAAAAGCGGCAACGCAAATCAACCTGAAATACATTCTGGACGTGAAAGAAGTTCCCGGTACGCCCTTTGACGGAAAGTTCATCCACGATTTTTCCATCATTGAAAGCGACCCGGAGCTGAACGTGGTGGTGGAAACCATCGGCGGCGCAAAGGTTGCCTATGAGTACACCAAGCGGGCGCTGGCCGCCGGAAAGAGCGTCGTCACCTCCAACAAGGAGCTGGTGGCTACCCACGGCTGCGAGCTGCTGCGTCTTGCCAGAGAAAAGGGCGTCAATTATCTGTTTGAGGCCTCTGTGGGCGGCGGAATCCCCATCCTCCACCCCATCAACTCCTGTCTGGCGGGCAACCAGATCTCCGAGATCGTGGGCATCCTCAACGGCACCACCAACTATATTCTGACCCGGATGATTCGGGAGGGCGCCACCTTTGAGGCGGCGCTGTCCGAGGCTCAGGCCAACGGCTACGCCGAGCGGAACCCCGCCGCCGACGTGGAGGGGCCTGACGCCTGCCGGAAGATTTGTATTCTGTCCTCCCTGGCCTTTGGCCGCCACATCTATCCGGAGCAGGTTCCCACCGAGGGCATCACCCGCATTACGCTGGAGGATGTCTCCTGCGCGGCGAAAGCCGGCTGCAAGGTCAAGCTGCTGGGCCGGGCCATTGCCCGGGCGGATGGGAAAATCTGCGCCTATGTTGCACCCCACCTTGTCCCGGTGGAGAATCCCCTGTCCTCGGTGGAGGGCGTGTTCAACGCCATTACCGTGGTGGGCGACGCCATTGGCGACGTGATGTTCTACGGTCAGGGCGCAGGCAAGCTCCCCACGGCCTCCGCCGTGGTGGCCGATGTGATTGACGCGGCCAAGAACTGGAACCAGGGCACCATCATGAGCTGGGACGAGGGCGGCGCGGATACGGTCTATTCCACGGATGAGCTTTCCAGCCGTTGGTACGTCCGGGCCGTCGGCACCGTAGCCCCCTCCGGGGCGCAGAAGCTCTCTGCCCCGGAGGCGGAAAATGTGGTTTTCCTGACGGAGGACGCCATGACCCGCCCGGCGCTGGACGCTCTTTTGCAGCAGGCCGGTGTGACCCCCGCCTTCCTGATGCGGGTGCTGGATTGACCGAACCGGTCGAAATCTGCATAAGCTGATATGGGGGCGCTCTGCGTCCCCCTTCCACGGAAAAGAGAATCGAACGGAACTCTAGGAGGAAATAACCTATGGCATTGATTGTTCAAAAGTTCGGTGGTTCGTCCGTTGCGGACGCGGACCGTATCCGCAACGTCTCCCGGATCATCACCGACACATATCGGGCGGGCAACCAGGTGGTTGTTGTTCTGTCCGCACAGGGCGACACCACCGACGACCTGATCGAAAAGGCGGCGGAGCTGAACCCGAACCCCTCCAAGCGGGAAATGGATATGCTCCTGGCCACCGGCGAGCAGCAGTCTATCTCTCTGTGCGCCATGTGTATTCAGGGCATGGGCTACCCCACCGTCTCCCTGACCGGCTGGCAGGTGGGGATGCGTACCAACGCCGCCTATGGCAGCGCCCGCATTGACCGGGTGGTTGGCACCCGTATCCGGGAGGAGCTGGAGCAGGACAAAATCGTTCTGGTGGCCGGCTTCCAGGGCATCAACAAGTATTATGACGTGACCACACTGGGCCGGGGCGGGTCTGATACCTCCGCCGTGGCGCTGGCCGCCGCGCTGCACGCGGATCTGTGCCAGATCTATACCGATGTGGACGGCGTATTCACCGCAGACCCCCGCATCGTCCCGGAGGCCCACAAGCTGGACGAAATCACCTTTGACGAGATGCTGGAGCTGGCCAGTCTGGGCGCACAGGTTCTGCACAATCGCTCGGTGGAAATGGCAAAGAAATATCATGTGAATCTGGAGGTTCTCTCCAGCTTTTCCGGCAAGCCCGGAACCAAAGTCAAGGAGGTTGTAAAGAAAATGGAAAAGTCCCATGTAAGCGGCGTGGCAAAGGATAAAAATGTCGCCCGTCTAGCGCTGGTCGGCCTGCGGAACGAGCCGGGCATCGCCTTTAAAATCTTCTCTCTGCTGGCGCGCGAGGAGGTGAACGTGGACATCATTCTGCAATCCATTGGCCGCGGCGATCAGAAGGATATCAGCTTTACGGTGGCAAAGTCCGACCTGGAGCAGGCCGAGCGTATTCTGGACGAGAACCGGGAGTCCATCGGCTTTGACGAGATTCAGGTTTCCGACCAGGTGGCGAAGGTGTCCATCGTAGGCGCAGGCATGATCAACAATCCCGGCGTGGCCGCCAGGATGTTCGAGGCCTTGTACAGCGCCGGAATCAACATCAACATGATCTCCACCAGTGAGATCAAGGTGTCCGTCCTGGTGGACATCGATGACGCGGAGCGGGCTGTCAAGGCCATTCACCACAAGTTCTTCAGCGACGAGATGCTCTATCAGCAGCAACAACAGCAACAGCAGCAGCTGTAATCAGATAAGACAAACGAGGCCCTCTGACCAAGCCGGTCAGAGGGCCTCATAGCTTTTTAAGCGTTCTTTTCCCGGTTCAGGCTGTCCCGCTTCTGCACCAGCAGCGCAAAATACATCTGCATCGCCTGTTCCAGCTTCGGGACGGGCAGCAGCGCCCCGGCGGGGATCGGCTGTCCGCTTCGCAGCGCAGTCAGCAGCTCCGTTTGCAGCCCGGAAAGCAGCTGTTCCAGCTCACACTCCCCCAGCAGCGCCGCCATGGATATTCCGTCCAGCAGCAGCGGGCGGAACAGCGGATTCAGCGCCTGTTGCAGCTCCTGATGGGTGTGGGCTGTTCCGCAAAAGGCGAGCAGGTCGCCACGCATATCCTGAAAAACCTGCACGGACTCTTCCAGATACGGCGCAAGCGCTGCGGCTTTGGGCGGGGCGGGTTCCAGCCAGCCCAGCGTGACCGTCTGCTCCAGTCGGCCAGAAAGCGCCTCCCCGGTCAGCACAAGCCGCTCCGGTTCCGGGGAATCCTGCCGCCTGTTGTTGAGGAAGCAATACCGCCCTTCTCCGTCCTGACCGGTATAAATGACCGCGTGCTTCTGGCTCGGTACGACCAGAAGGCCCAGCATGACCGGCGTGCGCTCCGGGAGCAGACCCGGCACATCTGCGGCAGTGACCTTACGTTCCGCCAGATGAAAGCCCCTGGGACACAGGAACAGGTCGAACAGCTCTTTTGTCTGTATCATTGGGCCGCCCAGGTAGCCGCCCTGTTCATCTCTTGCAAACAGATACGGCAGGGCGACCTCCAGTGCGATTTCCCGGTCAGAACACTCCACGCCCGCGAACGAAAGCAGATTGGCTACCCCCGCAAAGGCGCAGGAGGAGGGAAACGTCATATACTTCATAAAGCCCCTCCCTTCTCGCAGTCAGGCCGTTCACCAGACCAGCGTGGCAAAATAATCCTCCGGCGTTTCCGCCCGGCGCATCAGCTCCACGCTGCCGTCCTCCTTCAAGAGAAGCTCCGCCGAGCGCAAGCGTCCGTTGTAATTGTACCCCATGGAGAAGCCGTGAGCGCCGGTGTCGTGAATCACCAGCAAATCCCCCATGTCGATTTTCGGGAGCATTCGGTCCACGGCGAACTTGTCGTTGTTTTCGCACAGGCTCCCCACCACATCGTACTTGTGGTCACAGGGGGCGTTCTCCTTGCCCATGACCGTGATATGGTGATAGGCCCCATACATGGCCGGGCGCATCAGATTGGCGGCACAGGCGTCCACGCCGATGTATTCCTTATAGATATGCTTTTCGTGGATGGCGGTGGTGACCAGATGGCCGTGGGAGGCCAGCATAAAGCGCCCCAGCTCCGCGCACAGGCGCACATCTCCCATTCCGGCGGGCACCAGAATTTCGTCATAGGCCCGGTGTACGCCCTCGCCAATCGCTGCAATGTCATTCCGGGGCTGTTCGGGTCGGTAGTCCACCCCGACCCCGCCGGATAGGTCGATAAAGGTGATGTCCACGCCGGTATCCCGTTCCAGCTCCACCGCCAGCTCGAACAGCTGCCGGGCCAGGGCGGGATAATAGTCGTTGGACAGGGTGTTGGAGGCCAGGAACGCATGGAGGCCAAATTTCTTCGCGCCCAGGTCTTTCAGCCGGCGGAACGCCTCAAAGAGCTGGGGCCGGGTCATGCCGTACTTGGCATCCCCCGGGTGATCCATCACCTGAAAGCCCTCCTTGCTCTCCCCCAGGGAGAAATCTCCGCCCGGATTGTAGCGGCAGCAAATCGTCTCCGGGATATAGCCCAGCACCTTCTGCAAATAGTCGATGTGGGTGAAATCGTCCAGGTTGATGATGGCCCCCAGCTCTGCGGCCTTTACAAACTCCTCCGCCGGGGTGTCGTTGGAGGAAAACACAATATCCTCCCCCACGATGCCGCAGCGTTCGCTCATCAGCAGCTCCGTCAGCGAAGAACAATCCGTCCCGCAGCCCTCCTCCTTCAAGATTTTCAGGATGCCAGGGGTCGGGGTGGCCTTCACCGCAAAATGCTCCCGGAACCCCGGATTCCAGGCGAAGGCCTGGTTCAGCTCCCGGGCGGTGCGGCGGATGCCCGCCTCGTCATAGATATGGAACGGGGTGGGATATTGGGCAGTGATCTGTTTCAGCTGCTCCAGCGTGACAAAGGGTTTCTTTTCCATGGGCGATTTACCTCTTTCTAACGTTCTAACAAACCAAACTCCGAAAGGCAACACCGCACAACCCGTCTGCGCCGACGAATCATGCGGTGCCGCCTGAACACATAACCTTACTTCCTTGCAATTACATCTTTTCCGGCGCAACGATTCCCAACAGGCCCATCCCATTGGCCAGCACCGCGCGGGTGGTATCCGCCAGCTTCAGCCGGGCGGCCAGAAGCTCCGGCTCCTCCCCCTTGATGCGGCAGGCGTTGTAGAAGTGATGGAAGTCCCCGGCCAGCGCCGCCAGATAGCGATTGATACGGCTGGGGTCATAGTCCCGGGCGGCCAGATGTACCTCCTCCGGCATTTGGGACAGGGATTTGATCAGCGCCAGCTCCGCCTCGTCGGTCAGCAGGGAGAAGTCCACCTGGGCCGCAGGACGCACGGATGCACCGGCCTCCTCCAGATTTTTCACCAGGGAGCAAATACGGGCGTGGGCATACTGGATATAATAGACGGGGTTCTCCGAATCCTCCCGGACGGCCAAATCCAGGTCAAAGTCCAGGGGGCTTGTGGATACCCGGCTGTTGAAGAAGTACCGGGCGGCGTCCACGCTGATTTCGTCCAGCAGGTCATGCAGGGCGATGGCCTTTCCGGAGCGCTTAGACATCCGCACGGGCTTTCCGTCCTGTAACAGGTTCACCAGCTGCATCAGCACCACCACAATGCGGTTGGAGCCGTCCAGCCCCAGCCCGTCCAACGCCGCCTGGAGCCGGGCCACATGGCCGTGATGGTCAGCGCCCCAGACGTTGATCACCTTGTCAAAGCCCCGAACCTCCAGCTTGTTCCGGTGATAGGCGATATCCGCCGCAAAGTAGGTATAGAACCCGTTGGCCCGGCGAAGCACATCGTCCTTCAGATCCAGCTTGTCCACCTGCGCCTGGGTCTTGCCCTCCCGCAGATATTTCTCCCGCAAAAGCTGGGTGGTGTTCAGCCACAGCGCCCCGTCCTTCTCATAGGTGCGGCCGTTTTCCGTCAGCTTTGCCACGGTATCCGCCACATAGCCGGACTCGTGGAGGCTGGACTCATAGAACCACTGGTCGTACTCAATGCGGTAACGCTGCAAATCCCGCTTCATGTTGGGGATATTGATTTTCAGGCCGAATTCCGCCATCCGGTTCAGCCGTTCCTCCTCCGGGAGTGCCTTCCAGCCGTCGCCATGCTCCGCGTAAATCGCCTGGGCCAGCTCCCGGATATCGTCCCCGTGATACCCCTCCTCCGGGAAGGGAACGTTCTCCTCCCCGTCAATGAGCTGGCGGTATCTGGCGTCGATGGACACGGCGAACTTGTGAATCTGGTTGCCCGCGTCGTTGACGTAGAACTCCTTCCAGGTGTCATATCCGTCCCGCGTCAGGACATTGGCCAGGGTATCGCCCAGCACGCCGCCCCGGGCGTTGCCCATGTGCATGGGGCCGGTGGGGTTGGCGGAGACGAACTCCACCATCACCTTCTGATGATGTCCCTCGTTGCCGCCGCCATAGTTCTCTCCCTCTGTCTCGATTTCCGTCAGAACTTGGCCGTACCATTTGCTGCACAGGCGGAAGTTCATAAAGCCGGGGCCGGCAATCTCCACGGAGGAGAAATAGCTCCCCTCCAGCTCCATGTGATCCGCCAGGATCTGCGCGATCACCTTCGGAGCCTTGTGCAGCACCTTCGCCCCCGCCATGGCGTAGGAGGAGGCGTAGTCGCCGTTTTTCACATCCTTGGGAATCTCCACCCGGCCCTGTAAAACCTGTCCGCCGGGGAGCAGCCCGGCGGCTGCCGCTTTCTCATAGGCCGCCTGGGTCAGCTCTGCGATCTGTTCCCGCGCCGCCTGAATCATATTTGACATTGCTTTTCACACTCCACATTCATCGTTTTTTCGTTCTGCATCTGCGGCTCTGTCCGTTCGTCGGAGGGAGCCCCGCCGGTTCGGCTGCGCTGCGGCGGAAACGCCCGCCTCCCGCACATCGATGCGGAACTGGTAGCTGCCGGTAATCAGGTGATCCACATCAATGGCGTAGTCGATGTTCAGATGTCCGCCGTCGTCGTTCAGCTCCGCGTCAATGCGCCGGGCCGTGATGCCGATTTCCAGATTGCCAAAGGGCGTTCCGTAAACGGAGGTATGCTTCCGCCCCATCTCAAACACCATCTGGGAGCAGACCTGCCCGGTGCGAATCAGGCTCACCCGGTTCGGATCCACCCGGAAGGTGCTGCGGGTATTTCCCATCCCGGTCAGCTCCGTCTCCTGATAGCTCAGCAGATATCCGTCCGGCCCGTGGCTGGTCAGCCGCCCCGTGGTCACAAGCTCCACGGTGTCCTGATCCTGTCCGTTCATGTTCTGCTGGCTTTTGATGGTTATAATCACGTCTTTTTTCATGCTGTACCTCGATTTCTATTCAGCAGGGGAAAGGGAATGGGGTTAGTATACCCCGATGTCGATCTGATACACTTCGGGGCTGACCTCCTGCTCCAGGAAGATACTGGCCTGCTGAGCAAAGCCCTCGATGCTGTCGCTGACATAGAACTGACAGCCGCCGGTCTGCTCCGGCCCCGCCAGCTGGTCATGCACCCCCAACCATTTGACCACGGAGCGGGCGCACTCCGCGCCGCTGTCGATCAGCGTCACATCCTCCCCCATGTAATTCCCGATGATCTCCATCAAAAGGGGATAGTGGGTGCAGCCCAGCACCAGCGTATCCACCGGCACCTGCTTCATGGCCTCCAGATACTCCGCCACCACCGTCTCGATCACCACGTCTCCGGGGCGGAAGCGCCCGTTCTCCACCAGGGGGACGAACAGGGGGCAGGCCCTGGAAAATACCCGGATGCCCGGATCCTGGGTGGTCATCTGCCGCTCGTAGGCCCCGGTGCGGATGGACGCCGCCGTAGCGATCAGGCCCACCCGATGATTCCGGGTGGCGGCCACCGCCGCCCGGGAGGCCGGCGTGACCACGCCGAAAATGGGAATCTCACTCTCTGCGGCGATGACATTCAGCGCCGTGGTGCTGAGGGTGCCGCAGGCCACCACAATCGCCTTGAGGTCAAAGGTCTTTAAAAATGCCACGTCCTGACGGGCGTATTTAATCAGCGTCTCCCGGGATCTTCCGCCATAGGGGACCCGCGCCGTATCGCCAAAATAGATGATTTGCTCCCGGGGCATCAGCGCCTCCAGCTTTTTTACCGTGGTCAGGCCGCCCAACCCGGAGTCAAATACACCGATCGGTCTGTTATCCATGTGTTTCCTCCATGATACACTTGTAGTCGGAGACAAGCCCCGATGATACCAATTACATTATATCATATTTCATTCCGCACCAGAACGCAAGAGAAATTTATTTCCTACCGCGAACTTTGACTTTCTGCACAATTCTCCTCCCCGTTTGGAAAATCTTCTCTGCAATTTGCAGCCTTACCGTTCGTTTCCGCGCCTTTCCTCTCCCCGAAGTATCGCTCAAAAAGTAAAAAGCGGTTTCCTTCCCTCTGCATATTTCAGCAATCTTTTTCCGCCATTCACTATTTGACTTTTCCCCTGCATAGACTATAATAGGGAATAAAATCTCGAACCAAAGGAGGGTTCCGAATGAACCTTACGCTTTCTTCCAAACAGTACCGCCGTCTGCTGGATCTGGTGTATATTGGAAACTGGGTGTTGAACTCCGCCCGGGGCGAGGATCGCATCACCGACTATGACGAGGTGGAATCTCTGCTGTTCTCCAAGGCGCCGGAGCAGGGAATGCCTACCCTCTGCGAGACATGGGAGGGGCAGGTGGTTCCCTCCATGGCGTTTGCGGAGGGTGGCATCCACGAGGCCATCATTGACTATGAAAACAGCGTGTTCTTCGACATTCTGGCGGAGGAGCTGACCCGCCGGGATATGTCCGACGTGCCCATTGACGAGAGCAACGTCGGGGAGTTCTACGCCCGGATGGATCGGTATCTGGATGAATTTGAGGCCCACGGCACAGACAACGTGCAGGTGGAAAACATCGAGCAATGAGCAGGGCAACATCTTCCCGCGCTCCCTTCGTCACGCTGCGCCGCAAACCCACCTCCCTGATTTTTTCCGTCCTTTACGCCGTTTTCATCGGCGTATGGCTGACTCTGGGCACCTTTCCATTCGTGCAGGCCCTGGCGCTGGCTCTGGCCTTTGGCGCTCTGCGTCTGGTGCGGTTCCATCTCCCGGAGCGCCTGGCGGCAGCGCTGGGCCGCATCATGTGGACGGTCGGCCCGCTGCTGTCCCTGTACCTGGTGGAGACTCTGAACAACAATGACCTGCTGGAGGATTTAACGCCGCTGGAAATCGCACTGAATCTGGTCTGGTATTATATGATTGCCGGACTGGTGCAGCTGATTGTCGGCCATCGGAACAAGTCCGCGCAGATTTCCGCCATTCTCTGCTGGTGCATCGGCTGCATCAACCACTACATCAACCACTACATCAACCACTACATCATTCACTTCCGGGGCCGTTCCATTTTCCCGGTGGATTTGCTGACCCTGCGTACCGCCGCCAACGTGGCGGGGAGCTATGACTACACCCCCTGCGTCACCCAGGCCACCACGCTGGTGATGCTGCTGTGCTATGTGACGCTGCTTTCCATGCTGTCGGGGCAGGAAAAGCGCCGCCTCCCCCGTTGGAAAATCACCCTTCCCGCCATTGTCCTCTCCGGGGCCTATCTCTGCGTCTTTGCCTTTACCTCCTTTGTGGATGTGCTGGGCATCGAGCCTTCCCTGTGGACGACCCGGGGCAACGGCTTTTTCCTGAATTTCTCCGTCTGTCTGAAATACAGCCAGATTCAGGAGCCGGACGGATACTCCGTGGAGGCCGTGGAGGAAATCGCCGCCGAAACGCTGGCGGAATCCGAGGATGAGGAAACGGAGGATGATGCTGCCTCCGATGGCGTGACCCCCATGAACATCATCGTTGTCATGGACGAGGCCTTTTCCGAACTGTCTGTGAACGGGGATTTGACCATCTCCGCCGACGATATGCCCTTTATCCACTCCCTGACGGAAAACACCATCAAGGGACACGCCTGGACATCCGTGCTGGGCGGCACCACCGCCAACTCCGAGTATGAGTTCCTGACCGGGAACACCATGGCGTTTCTCCCCGCCGGTTCCGTCCCCTATCAGCTGTTTGTTCAGCCCGGGGAGAATTCCCTTGTCTCTCAGCTCTCCTCCCTGGGCTATACCACCATCGCCATGCACCCCTACAAAAAGTCCGGCTGGAACCGCACGGCGGTATATGCCAATGTGGGCTTTGACACGGTGCTGTTCCAGGACGATTTGGAGGATTTGGAATACGTCCGGGAATACGTCAGCGACCAGAGCGACTTTGAGCAAATCATCAAGCTCTACGAGGAAAAGGAGGAGGGCTCCAAGCTCTTTATTTTCAATGTCACCATGCAGAATCACTCCGCCTATAATCTGGCCTGGACAAACCTGGAGAAAACCGTGGAGCTGACCGGCGATCTGGTGGGCACCTCCAACTGGGCCAATCAGTATCTGTCCCTGATTCACGCCACGGACGAGGCGTTTGAATACCTGATCGACTACTTCTCTCAGGTGGACGAGCCTACCATTATCCTGTTCTTCGGGGATCACCAGCCCCAGCTCTCTGATTCCTTCTATGAGGCCGTCATGGGCGCCAACCCCAGCGACCTGACCGCAGAGGAGGCGGAGGTGCGCTACGAAACCGTCTTTGTTCTGTGGGCCAACTATGACATTGAGGAGGCCGAGGATGTTGACCTGTCCATCAACTATCTGTCCACCCTGCTGCTGGAGCAGACCGACCTCACCCTGACGGGCTATCAGACCTTCCTCTCCGACTTGATGGAGGAGCTGCCGGTGATTCACGCCACAGGTTATTGGGATTCCGACGGGAACTATTACCAGACCGCCGACGAGCTGCCCGACGACCTGGCCTCCCTGGTGAATCAGTACAGCATCCTGCAATATAATAATATTGCTGACCGGAGCAATACCCTGAACTCCTTCTTTACGCTGGAGGATAGCAGTTGATACCGCGCCGCCGCCCGGTGATTTCGGGGGGCGGCGTTTGTCGTCCCGATGCCGCAAAAAACTGTTTCAAAGTCTTGTGTTTTCCTGAGAAGGATGATATAATAAATTGTTATGTTGGCGTTTTGTCGCCGATACCGATTTTTGATTGATTTCCGGGAGGAACCGCCATTGGAGAGAAAGAACCGACTGATTCCCCGGGAGGACGTGGAGGCGCAGCTTCATATCTGCGACGTCATCCGGGCGGAGTGGACCGAAAAGCAGGCGAACCAGCCGCTGGCCTTTGTGGACACCTACGGCTGTCAGCAGAACGAGGCGGACTCCGAACAGCTTCGGGGGATGCTGCAACGGATGGGCTACGGCTTTACCGATGACGAGTCTCAGGCCGCCATTGTGGTCATCAACACCTGCGCCGTGCGGGAACACGCGGAAATGCGTGTTCTGGGCAACGTGGGGGCGCTGACCCACACCAAGCGCAAAAATCCAGAGCAAATCATCTGTCTGTGCGGCTGCGCCATGCAGGAGCCGCATATGGCGGAAAAAATCCGCCGTTCCTTCCGCCACGTTGACCTGGTATTCGGCCCCCATGCGCTTTGGCGGTTCCCCAGCTTTGTGCAGGAGATTTTGCGGAACCGGGGCCGCATTTTCGAGACGGAGGATTCCGAAGGGCAGATCGCCGAGGGTCTGCCCGTTGTCCGTCAGGGGGGCGTAAAAGCCTGGGTGTCCATTATGTACGGCTGCAACAACTTCTGCACCTATTGCATTGTCCCCTATGTCCGGGGCCGGGAGCGCTCCCGTGCGCCGGAGCTGATTCTGGAGGAATGTCGCAATCTGGTGGCGGAGGGCTATCGGGACATCACCCTTCTGGGGCAAAACGTAAACTCCTACGGCAAAGACCTGGGGATCGACATGGATTTCGCAGACCTGCTCCGGCAGGTGAACGACATCCCCGGGGACTTTTTGATTCGCTTTATGACCAGCCATCCCAAGGACGCCTCGGACAAGCTGTTCCACACCATGGCCGAGTGCGAAAAGGTGGCCCCCGCGCTGCACCTGCCCTTCCAGGCGGGAAACAACCGGGTGCTGCAGGCCATGAACCGCCGATACACGAAGGAGCAGTATCTGTCCAAAATCGAGTCTCTGCGGAGCCTGATTCCGGATATCGTACTGACCTCCGATGTGATCGTGGGCTTCCCCGGCGAGACAACGGAGGAATTCGAGGACACGCTGCGGCTGCTGGAGGAGGTGCGCTTTGATGCGCTGTTCACCTTTATCTACTCCCCCCGTCAGGGAACTCCGGCCGCCAAAATGCCCGATGTCCTGACCAAGGAGGAAAAGAGCCGGAACTTCCAGCGGCTGGTGGAGCTGCAAAATCAGATCTCCGCAGAGAAGCACGCCGCCTATGTAGGGAAGGAATACCGGGTTCTCATCGACGGGGTCAGTCAGAACCCCCGGCACAACCTGACCTCCCGCACCCCCGGCGGGCGGCTGGTGCATCTCTCCGGCCCGGAGGGGCTGGTGGGCTCCTATGCGACGGCCCGCATCACGGACAGCAGCACCTGGGCCTTGTTTGGGGAAATTTTGAGCGAAGAAGTATCATGAAAGCAGTATTGATAAGACAGAGAAGGAGTGCAGAATGGCAAGGCAACTGACCCCCATGCGTCAGCAGTATTTAAAGCTCAAGGAAGAAAATCAGGACTGCCTGCTTTTCTTCCGGCTGGGGGATTTTTACGAGATGTTCGACGAGGACGCAAAAATTGCGTCCCGGGAGCTGGATCTGACCCTGACCACCCGAGATCGGGACAAAAGCATCCCCGCAGAGGAAAAGGTTCCCATGTGCGGGGTGCCTTATCATTCCTGCGAGAGCTATATTGCCCGCCTGATTGAAAAGGGCTATAAGGTCGCCATCTGCGAGCAGACGGAGGACCCGGCAACCGCCAAGGGGCTGGTCAGCCGGGAGGTTATTCGCATCATCACCCCCGGCACCGCCACAGACCCCTCCATGCTGGAGGAAGGGCGAAACAACTTTATCTGCGGCATCTATCTGGACAGCGCCGGGGCCGGGGCGGCCTTCTGCGATGTATCCACCGGGGAGCTTTTGGCCACCGCGTTTCACGGCGAGGAACGGGTCAGCCACCTGATCAACGAGCTGGGTCGGTTCCAGCCCAGGGAGGCTGTGCTGTCCGATGGGGCTGCCTCCGACCAGACACTGCGGGAGGCGTTGGAGGAAAAGCTGAACTGCGCCTGGGAGCGGCTGGGGGAGGCCCCCTTCCGCCCGGAGCGGGCAGACGCCCTGTGCGAAAAGCAGTTCCGTACCTCCGCCGCCATTCCCCCCGCCGCCGAGGAGGCCCGACAGGCCGCCGGAGGACTGCTGAGCTATCTGCACGAGACGCAGAAGTGCGACCTGTCCCATGTGGCGGAGCTGACCTACTACTCCGGGGAGCAGTACATGGAGCTGGACCTGACCGCCCGGCGGAATCTGGAGCTGACGGAAACCCTGCGCTCCAAGGAAAAGCGGGGCAGTCTGCTGTGGGTGCTGGACAGAACGAAAACCGCCATGGGCGGACGGCTGCTGCGAAGCTGGCTGGAAAAGCCTCTGCTTTCCCCGGTGCAGATTCGCAAGCGGCTTTCCGCCGTTCAGGAGCTGACGGAGGACATGGTTCTCCGGGAGGAGCTGGCCCTGACCCTGCGGGAAATCACGGATTTGGAGCGGCTGATCTCCCGCATCGTATACGGTACCGCCAACGCCCGGGATCTGCGGAGCCTTGCCAACGGTCTGGGCCAAATCCCCCGGTTGCAGGCGCTGCTGGCCGAGCGCAACGCGCCGCTGCTTCGGGAGCTGCTGGAGAAGCTGGACGGCCTGACCACCCTGCGGGAGCATATCGACGAGGCCATTGTGGAGGAGCCTCCCTTTTCTGTGCGGGAGGGCGATCTGATTCGTGAGGGCTACGACGCCAACGTGGATCGCCTGCGGAACATTCAGGTGCACGGGAAGGATATGGTGGTTCAGCTGGAAACCACCGAGAAGGAAAAAACCGGCATCAAAAACCTGCGTATCAAGTACAACAAGGTTTTTGGCTATTATATCGAGGTGGCAAAGGGGCAGATTGGGCTGGTGCCCGACAGCTATGTGCGAAAGCAAACCACCGTCAACGCAGAGCGCTATATCAACCAGGAATTGAAGGAGATGGAGCATACCATCCTCTCCGCCGAGGATCGGCTGAAGGCGCTGGAATATCAGCTGTTCTCCGCGCTGCGTCAGGAGGCGGCGGAGGCCGTGGCCCAGGTGCAGCAGACCGCCGCAGCCGTGGCTCAGGTGGACGTGCTGAACAGTTTGGCAACTGTGGCGGTGGACAACCGCTATTGTATGCCGGAGGTGGACAGCTCCGACCAAATCGAAATCCTCGACGGCCGCCATCCCGTTGTGGAACAGATGCTGAAGGACGCCATGTTTGTCCCCAACGATGTCCGCATGGACTGCGGGGAAAATACCCTGTCCATCATCACCGGCCCCAATATGGCGGGCAAGTCCACCTATATGCGCCAGGTGGCTCAAATCTGCCTGATGGCGCAGATCGGCTCCTTTGTCCCCGCCCGCTCCGCCCATCTGGGCGTGGTGGATCGGGTGTTCACCCGCATCGGGGCCAGCGACGACCTGGCCGCGGGCCAGTCCACCTTTATGGTGGAGATGAGCGAGGTGGCGCAGATTCTGAAAAACGCCACCCGAAAGAGCCTGATCATTCTGGATGAAATTGGCCGGGGCACCTCTACCTATGACGGCATGAGCATTGCCCGGGCGGTGCTGGAATACTGCGCCGACCCCAAGCGGCTGGGGGCCAAGACCCTGTTTGCCACCCACTACCACGAGCTGACGGAGCTGGAGGGCCAGCTCCCCGGGGTGAAGAATTACAACACCGCCGCCAAAAAGCGGGCGGATGACATCATTTTCCTGCGAAAAATCGTCCGGGGCGGCGCAGACCAGAGTTACGGCATCGAGGTCGCCAAGCTGGCCGGGGTGCCCGGCGGCGTGATTCACCGGGCCAGGGCCATTTTGAAGGAGCTGGAGTCCGGAACTGCGGCACAGGCCGCGCCTTCCGCCCAGGCTCCCGAAGCGCAGGAGCAGGTTTCCTTTGGGGATATGGCCGCGCTGGAGGCGGCGGAGGTTCTGCGCCGCACCGACCTGAACACCCTGACCCCCATCGAGGCCCTGAATCTGATTTATCAATTAAAGCAAAAGCTTTGACGGAGGCGCATCTTATGTCCACTGGTACCTTTGACTATCAAAACCGAACCGGCAGCCGGGTGATGTCCTATGTGATTCTGGCCCTGACCGCCGGTATCACCCTGCTGGTACGGATGATGATTTCCAACGCATTCGTGATTATCGCCTCCTTTTTCGGGGTGCTGATTCTGCTGTCCACCCTGGGCGTATTCGTGAACCGGTGGCTGTTCATCCACGAGGCCAGCTATGAGCTGACCCCCCAAAAGCTGACCATCCACGCGGGCAAGCAGGAGATCGTCCTGACCCCGGATGAAGTCAACGGCGTGGGCTGCGACCCCATTTACGACAAACAGAGCAAGGGGACCGACACCGTAAAGTGCTGGAAGCTGAGCATTTTGACGATTCATAAAAACTACGAATTTTTCTCGGACAACGTGCTGGAGCGGGACGAGAACAACCGCATTTCCATCCGGCAGTTCCAGACCTTTGGCCGGGAGCTGAAGCACTGGGTCGGGATGCTGGAATAACGGAAAAATAACCACGTTGACACGGCGGAAGGAGCTGATACCATGCCGAAAATCAAACAGCTGGACCCCCATGTGGCGGATCTGATCGCCGCCGGCGAGGTGGTGGAGCGCCCCGCCTCCGTCGTCAAGGAGCTGATGGAAAACTCCATCGACGCGGGAGCCTCCGCCGTGACCGTGGAGATTCAGCGGGGCGGCATGAGCTACATCCGGGTCACGGACAACGGCTGCGGTATCGCGCCGGAGGACGCGGAAACTGCCTTTCTCCGCCATGCCACCAGCAAAATCCGGCAGGAGACGGATTTGGAATCCATCGGCATGCTTGGCTTCCGGGGTGAGGCTCTGGCGGCTATTGCAGCGGTGTCCCATGTGGAGCTGCTGACCCGCCGGGCCGAGGATGACTTTGGCACCGCCCTTCTGATGGACGCAGGGGTTCTGCGTACCCGGGAGGAGGCGGGCGGCCCTGTGGGAACCACCATGATTGTCCGGGATTTGTTTTTCAATACCCCCGCCCGCCTGAAATTCATGAAGCGGGACGCATCCGAGGGCGCGGCGGTGTTCGCCGTGGTACAGCATACCGCCCTGTCCCACCCGGAGGTGGCTGTGACCTTTCTCAAGGAGGGCCGCCGGGAGCTGCAAACCCCCGGAGACGGGCAGCTGAAAAGCGCCCTGTACGCTGTGCTGGGCCGGGAGGTGGCGCTGGGCTATCTTCCCGTGAAGGGCTCCGACGAGGGGCTGACGGTGGAGGGCTATGTCTCCATGCCCGCCTGCTGCCGCGGCACCCGGGGCTATCAGCATTTCTTCGTCAACGGGCGGTATGTCAAGTCCCGCACCATGATGGCCGCCCTGGAGGAGGCCTATAAAAATCAGAAGATGGTGGGCAAGTTCCCCGGCTGTGTCCTTCACATCACCACCCGGCTGAACGCCGTGGACGTGAATGTGCATCCTACCAAAACCGAAGTAAAGTTCACCAGTGAAAAGAAGCTGTTCGACGGGATATATTACAGCGTGAAAACCGCGCTGGAGCAATCCTCCATGCGGCTGCAAATGGAGCTGGAGGAACCAAAGCAGGAGGCGCTTGCTCCGTCGGAGCCTGCGCCCCCGGCGCGGCCCACGGCCAGAGCGGTTCCGGCACCGGATACGCCGTACATCTCCGTTCCTCGCTCCGACCAGACCACAGAGGCCGGGCAGACCGCCCATCCTCTGTATCCGGGCAAACAGAACTTTTTCCAGAGCATGACAACGGCGGAGTACAAGGCTCAGGCCGCCCGGCAAAAGCAGGCCCAGGCGCAGCTCGCCTCCAACAAAAAAGCAGAGAGCGACCCGTGGACGGTGACGGTTCACGACGGAACGCCCATTGTATATGATATGGGCTGTGACCCGAAGGACGAGGCCTTCCGCCGCCGGGAGGAGCTGACCCCGGAGCTGCCGGAGGAACTGACAGCCCCCGACGAAACGTCCGCCGCCCCTGAAACTGTCCCGGAGCCTGTTTCGGAACCCGTTCCGGAGCCGGTGCAGGAGCGGGTGGTTCTCCCGGAGGAGGCCCCGGTTCCGGCCCCTGTCATCACGGAGGAGGCCGCGCCCACCCCCTGGCGGGTGGCGGGTGAGCTGTTCAACACCTATATCCTGGTGGAACAGGGCGACACCGTGATTCTGATCGACAAGCACGCCGCCCACGAGCGCATGAATTTTGACCGGCTGAAGGCCCAGGGCTATCGCCCCATGGCCCAGCAGCTTTTGACCCCGGTGGTCTTTACCCCGGCGGCAGAGGAGGGCGCGGCGCTTTTGCAAAATATGGAGCTGCTGACGCAGTTCGGCTTCGAGTGCGAGGATTTCGGGGACGGAACCATTCTTGTTCGCCAAATCCCCTACGATATCGACCCGGAGGAAACCGTCTCCACCCTGACGGAGCTGGCCGGAAAGCTGCTGACCGCCGGCTCCGCCGACCCGGACAGCGCCCGGGACGACCTGCTGCACACCATCGCCTGCAAAGCCGCCATCAAGGGCGGGCAGCGGAACGGCCCCCAGGAGCTGCAGGTAGTGGCGGAGGCCGTCATGAAGGATGAGGTGCGCTACTGCCCCCACGGGCGGCCTGTGGCCATCGAGCTGACCCGCAAACAGCTGGAAAAACAGTTTAAACGCATTACCTAAGGAACCACTGAACAAATCGCCTACGGCATCCAGCGGCTATTTTGCGCCGTAAATGCGTTGCAGAAACTTGAAATACACAAAGTATTCCTGCATTTCTGCGCCTTTTTACGACACAAAATTTCTCGCTGCCTGCTCTTGACGATTTATTCAGAGCTTCCCTAAACCATCCTCTTTTCAAAATTTACAAAATGGTTAATTTTTCGCTTTCCCTTTGCGTGAGGAATGGTGTATAATAAGAGAATGAGGTGAAATGCCGGTGTCAAAGCTGCTTGTGATCGTTGGCCCCACGGCCTCCGGGAAAACCCGGATGGGAGTGGAGCTGGCGCACCGTCTCAACGGCGAGGTGGTTTCTGCGGACTCCATGCAGATTTACCGCCGCATGGACATCGGCACCGCCAAGCCCACCCCCGCCGAAATGGACGGGGTGCCGCACCATATGCTCGACGTGGCGGAGCCGGATGAGGACTACTCCGTGGCCCGCTATGTGCAGGAGGCCGTTCCCATTGTGGAGGACATTCTGCGGCGGGGCAAGCTGCCCATTGTGGTGGGCGGCACCGGGCTTTACATCGACTCGCTGGTGTCCGGACGCACCTTTGCGGTACAGGCCACCGGCTGGCGCGAACGGCTCACCGTCCGGGCGCGGGAACAGGGATTGGAGGACCTGTGGCAGGAGCTGCAGGAGATCGACCCCGAAGCCGCCGCCCGCATCGGCCTCCGGGACGAGAAGCGCATCATCCGGGCCTTGGAGGTCTGGTACGAATCCGGAAAAACCATCACCCAGCACAACCGGGAGACGCAGCAGCGCCCTCCCAGATATGAGGCCGTGACTGTCGGCCTGAGCTTTCAGAACCGCCAGGATCTGCGGAACCGAATCGCCCGCCGGGTGGATGAGATGATGAAGCGCGGTCTGGTGGATGAGGTGCAGTCCCTGCTGGCGCAGGGCGTTCCCCGCCGCTGTACCGCCATGCAGGCCATCGGCTATAAGGAGATCGCCGCCGCCCTGGAACAGGGCGGGGATTTGACCGCCGCAGCGGAGGAGGTAAAGCTCCGCACCGGGCAGTATGCCAAGCGGCAGCTGACCTGGTTCCGGCGGAATCGGGATACCCACTGGCTTCTGTGGGAAAGTGTTCCCGATTTTGAAGCCGCCCGACAAAAAGCGGCAGAATTTGCCGAGGCACAAGGATTATGATATCCGGGAGGATCGTCCCTCCCGGAAACCCGCCGGGGAGGTTCCCCTCACCGGCGGCGGCTTCTGAACCGCAGAAGCAACGCCGCACTCATACATATTGAAAAGGAGTGCAGCACAATGCAAAAGACAAACAACTTACAGGACATTTTTCTGACACAGGCCAGGAGGGAACGGCTGGGCGTGACCATGTTTCTGATGAACGGCTTTCAGATGCGGGGCGTCGTCACTGGCTTTGACGCCTATACGGTGGTGCTGATGACCGACAACAAGCAGCAGGTGGTCTATAAGCACGCCATCTCCACCATCGTCCCGGAGCATCCCCTGTCCCTCAGCGGGACGGACTACCGCCCGGGCGGGGAATAACGCCGCAGAAACCGCTTGTCCTGAACCGCCCTCTCCGGCCGGAGAAGAAAGGACAGTGCGATGAAACCGGGCAAATATGCAATGCGAATCACCATGCTGGTGCTGTTCATCGGCATTGTGGCCTACTTCGGCATTTACATTTACCAGAACCTGAACAACATCGTGGAGCTGACGGTGGTGTACACCGGTTCCGAGGAGGACACCGCCGAAGTCTCCGGTTTTGTGGTGCGGGATGAATACGTCATCGACGAGGCCGCCAGCTCCATGATGGAGGTCGTCCTCAACGAGGGCGAAAAGGTCGCCGTGGGCGGCGAGGTCGCCAAGATCTATGCCTCCGAGGAGGCCGTCGCCCGCCAGCAGCAGATCGCCGCGCTGGAGGAGGAGCTTGCCCAGCTGCAAACCCTGTCCTCCGGCAGCACCTCCAGCGATGCGGTGGTGCTGGAACAGAGCATTGAAGATATGATGCTTCAGATTCACAAGGATTTGGCCGACGGCAGCTATACGACCCTGGACGAGGACGCCGAAAGCCTGAAAACGCTGGTTCTCCAGCAGAACTATCTCTCCGACGACAGCCTTGACCTGGAAACCGCCATCACCAGCCTGGCAAACCAGATCGCCACGCTGGAAAGCTCCGCCAGCTCCGATACCCGAACCGTTACGGCGGAAGTCTCCGGCACCTATTCCAGCTATGTGGACGGGTATGAGGACATTCTGACCGTGGACGAGCTGACCGGCCTGACTCCGTCAACGCTGGAGAAGTGGGAGACCCTGGCCTCCACCGTCACGGCGGAGCAGTATATCGGCAAGCTGATTGCCGGACAGACCTGGTACTACGCCGCCCTGATGGACGAGGAGGAGGCCAGCCGCCTGGGCAGCACCGTAACGCTGCGGTTCACCAGCGACTTTACCGAGTCCATCACCATGACCGTGGAATCCGTCAGCGAAGCGTCCGACGGCAAGGTGGCGGTGGTGTTCTCCTCCATCGAATATCTGACACAGACCACCACCCTGCGCTATCAGGCGGCAGATATCGTATATGACCGGATCACCGGTATCGAGATCCCCCTGTCTGCCCTGCGGATTCAAAGCACCGAAAACGAGGACGGCACCTCCACCTCTGAGATGGGCGTTTATGTCCTGGTGGGGAACAACGTGGAGTGGAAGCCCGTCAACGTGCTGTACACCGGCGAGGATTATTGCCTGGTGGAGCCTACGGACGCTTCGGACTCCGACGCGCTGCGGAGCGGGGACACCGTGATCTCCAAGGGCAAAAATATCTATAGTGGTAAGGTGATTTCAGAATGAGCGTAGCAGAAAACGTCGCTCTGGTGCGGGAGCGAATTCAGGCCGCCGCATTGGCCGCCGGGCGGGACCCGGCAGAGATCACCCTGTCCGCCGCCACCAAGGTACAGACCTCGGAGACGATTCGAGAGGTCATCGCCGCAGGCGTCACCGTTTGCAGCGAAAACCATGTGCAGGAATTTGTGGCCCACCAGAAGGACGGCGCTTATGAGGGCGCAAAGGTTCATATCATCGGGCACCTGCAAACCAATAAGCTGAAATATGTGGTGGGGAAGGTAGATCTGATCGAGTCCGTGGACTCGCTGCATCTGTTGGAGGCCATCAGCCGGCAGGCAGTCAAGCTGGGCGTGACCCAGGACATCCTGCTGGAGGTCAACATCGGCCGGGAGGCCAGCAAGACCGGCATCCCGCCGGAGGAGGTGCTCCCTCTGGCGGAAAAAGCGGTCGCTTTGCCCGGCGTTCGACTGCGGGGATTGATGGCAATTCCCCCGATTTCCCCGGAGCCGGGGGCCAATCGACCTTTTTTTGCAGAGATTTTTCAGCTTTTTGTTGACATACGGGCAAATTTGGTTGATAATAGGGAAGATATAATTTGCCTTTCTATGGGGATGAGTCAGGACTATGAGGACGCCATCGCCGAAGGGGCAACCCTGATCCGGGTGGGAACCGCTTTATTTGGCCCCCGCCCACCAAAACCCGCGCAGGCACCCCCTGTCTCGAAAGACCCAGCTTGAAGCACCCTGAAACACATATAAATGAAGGAGGACCTACCCCATGAGTATTATGGATGAACTGAAACGCCTTGCCCACCCCTACGAGGATGACGAGGATGAATTTGAGGACGAATATGAAGGTGACTATGAGGACGACGAGGAGGAGGAAGAACCTCGTCCCACCTGGCGTGCCGCCCGTGCAGAGCGTGCTCCCGCTTCCCGCAGTGGCAGCTTCAGCGGCGGTTCTATGAATGCCACCGGTGGAAAAAATGCCAACGTTGTACCCTTTAACTCCCGCGCCCAGGTGCAGGTCGTTTTGGTGAAGCCCGAAAAGTACGGCAACGCCTCGGAGGTGGCAGACCATCTGCTGGCCAACCGCACCGTGGTGCTGAATCTGGAGCATACGGAAAAAAACACAGCCCGCCGTCTGCTGGACTTCCTGTCCGGCGTCGCTTATGCCAACCATGGCAAAATTCAACGGGTTGCCGCCTCCACTTACATCATCACGCCGGCCAATGTGGAGTTTCAGGGTGACCTGAAGGATGAGATGGAGAACAATGGTATGCTCGGCTAAAACCTGCTTCCGCCATACACAGTCCAAGTGATTCGTTGGAATCATAATATATAGATAAAGGGAACCACAAACAACTGCGTCTGCGGCATCTGGCGAATCTTTCACGCCAGAAATGCGTTGCAAAAACTTGAAATACACAAAGTATTCCTGCGTTTTTGCGCCTTTTTCTGACGCAAAATCTTTCGTCACCTGCCCTTGCCGCAGTTATTAGTGTTTCCCTAAACCAATTTGGGGGTAAATAGATATGATGACGCCAAAAGAAGTTCAAGAGCACGGCTTTCCTCGCAGCCGCAAGGGTTATGACATGGCCGAGGTGGACGAGTTCCTGGACAAACTGACCGAGGATTACACCGCACTGTACACCAATTACGGAAAACTGTCCAGCAGCTATGCCAAGCTGCGGAAAAAGGCCCAAGCGCTGGCCTCTGCGCTGGAACAGATTCAGCAGAGCAAGAAAAAGCAGCCGGTACAGGAGAAGGCTGCTCCGGCTCCCGTGCCTCAGACGACCCAGCCTGCTACAGCAGCCAACCAGGAGGCCGCAGAGGATCTGCTCCGCGCCGCCCGGAAGGATGCCCAAGCCATTCGCGCCGGCGCCGAGCGGGAGCGCCAGGAGATCATCAACCAGGCGACGGACTACGTCGCCGAGAACTTGGAGCGCCTGAAGGCAGAGGTCGCCGCCGAGGAGCAGCGCCTTGCTACCCTGAAGCAATCCACCGCTGCCTACGTCAGCCAGGTTCGCCAGCTGCTGAGCCGTCAGGAGGCCCTGCTGGACAGCGCCCCTGTGGACGAGGACTATACCCCCGTCGTGGCTCCGGTGGACGAGCCTGAATCGGAGACTGCCGAACCCGCCGGGGCGGAAACTGACGAGGCGGATGAACCCACCCTGCGGGTGGAGGACAGCGAGGCCGCCGTGGCGGAGGAGATTTCCCGGAACATGATGAACCTCCGCTTTGACGACGATGAGGACGATGCCGATGAGGAGGATACCACCAGAGCGATCCCCCCGCTGAAGCAGGAGCTGGATGATACCTTCCCCGATTTGGATGACTCCGGTTCCCTGTTCGATGCCATTGCCAACACCGACAGCGGCGAATTTGACGAGGAGTAATTTTACACCTACTTTCAATCTAACAGTATGACTCGATGATCCTCCGACAGCGTTTCGCTGGCAGAGAAGAACCGGTGCGAAAGCCGGTTCTTCCGGGAGGATTGTCGGGTCTGGTGCGCTTTTTATTATACTTTATGCAGAGTATGCTCGGGGCCGCGCCCCGACAGAGATAAGGAGAAAACGACCCCATGACCCAGGATTATAATGCGACCATCCATCTGCCGCAGACCGACTTCCCCATGCGGGGCAATCTGCCCAAGCGGGAGCCGGGTATGCTCCAGGCATTTCAGGATGCAGATATCTATGCCAAGCTGATGAAAAAGAATGAGGGAAAGCCCCTGTTTGTCCTCCACGACGGGCCTCCCTATGCCAACGGCGACATTCACATCGGTACTGCCCTGAACAAGATTTTAAAGGACTTCATCATCCGCTATAAGAACATGGCGGGCTTTCAGGCTCCTTATGTCCCCGGCTGGGATACCCACGGTATGCCCATTGAGACTGCCATCCAGAAGAAGGGCGTCAAGCGGAATTCTATGCCCGTGCCGGAGTTCCGGGACAAGTGCCGCAACTTTGCGTTGGAGCATCTGAACCGCCAGCGCAACGAATTCAAACGTCTGGGCAACATCGGCGACTGGGAGCATCCCTATGTCACGCTGGACCCGAAGTTTGAGGCGGAGCAGGTGAAGGTCTTTGGCGCAATGGCCAAGAAGGGCTATATCTACAAGGGCCTTAAGCCGGTCTACTGGTGCCCCACGGACGAGACTGCCCTGGCCGAGGCCGAGGTAGAGTATGCCGACGATTCTGTGGTCACCATCTTTGTGAAGTTCCGGGTGCATGACGACAAGGGCAAGCTGGCCCAGTATGCAGACCTGAGCAACACCTATTTCGTGATTTGGACAACGACCTCCTGGACGCTGCCCGGCAATATGGCTATCTGCCTGAACGGTCAGCTGGAGTATTCCCTGGTGAAGGTTCCCACCGGCGAGGTGCTAATTATGGCCACCGAGCTGGTGGACACCGTGATGGAGGAATCCAACATCACCGGTTACGAGACGCTGGTCACCCTACCCGGCACCGAGTTCGAGTATATGACCGCCTATCATCCCTTCATGGATCGGGACTCCCATGTGATTCTGGGCGACCACGTTACGTTGGACGCCGGCTCCGGCTGCGTCCATACGGCCCCCTCCTTCGGCGCGGACGACTTCGCCGTCTGCCAGAAATACTCTGACCTGTTCGACACCTCCATGAATATGGAGGTCAGCGTGGACTCCCGGGGCTATCTGAACGAGTACGCCGGGAAGTACAACGGTCTGCATGTGCTGAAAGAGGCTAACGAGGTCATCAATGCCGACCTGGCCGCCTCCGGCGCTCTGCTGTCCTCCCGGAAAATCGTCCACAGCTATCCCCATTGCTGGCGCTGCAAGAAGCCCATCATCTTCCGGGCCACCTCCCAGTGGTTCGCCTCCGTGGACGCCATCAAGGAGGAGGCTACAAAGGCCTGTGACGAAATCACCTGGAAGCCCGACTGGGGCAAGGAGCGCATGGTTTCCATGATTCGGGACCGGTCTGACTGGTGCATCTCCCGGCAGCGCACCTGGGGCGTTCCCATCCCCATCTTCTTCTGCCGCTGCTGCGGCGAGGCGCTGGTCAACGAGGACACCATCGCCCGTATCTCCGATATTTTCCGGGAGGAGGGTTCCAACGCCTGGTGGGCCAGAGAAGCCTCCGAGCTGCTGCCTGAGGGCACAGTCTGCCCCAAGTGCGGCGGCTCCGACTTCCGCAAGGAGCAGGACATCATGGACGTTTGGTTCGACTCCGGCTCCACCTGGGCGGCTGTGTGCAGCCAGCGGCCTGAGCTGCGCTATCCCGCCGACCTGTATCTGGAGGGCGGCGACCAGTATCGCGGCTGGTTCCAGTCCTCTATGCTGACCTCCATTGCCGCCACCGGTCAGGCTCCCTACAAGCAGATCATCACCCACGGCTGGACTGTGGACGGCCAGGGCCGCGCCATGCACAAGTCCCTGGGCAACGGCATCGCCCCGGAGGACATCATCAGCAAGTACGGCGCAGATCTGCTGCGTCTGTGGGCCTCCTCTGCGGACTACACCCAGGATATGCGGATCGACCAGAAGATTATGAACCAGCTGTCCGACGCCTATCGGAAGATTCGGAACACCTGCAAGTATATCATCGGCAATCTGAACGACTTTGACCCCAACCAGCAGGTTCCCTTTGCCGATATGATTGAGCTGGATCAGTGGGCCGTCTCCCGGTTCAACGATCTGGTGGCTTCGGCCCGGGCCTCCTATGACACTTATGAGTTCCACACCGCCTATCGGGCCATCTATAACTTCTGCGTGGTGGATATGTCCAACTTCTATCTGGACATCATCAAGGATCGGCTGTACTGCGACGAGGGTTTCCCCCGCCAGTCCGCTCAGACCGCCATCTATATCATTCTGGACGGCCTGACCCGTCTGATTGCGCCCATTCTGGCCTTTACCTCCGAGGAGGTTTGGAAGGCCATGCCGCATGACAGCTCCGCCGACCCGGAGAGTGTGCTGCTCAACGAGATTCCTCAGGTGAATCCCGCCTATCAGTTCGACGCGGAGACGCAAGCATACTGGGACAAGGTGCTGGCGCTGAAGGCCGACGTCAACAAGGCGCTGGAGCTTGTCAGAGCCGACAAGACGGTCACAAAGGCCCAGGATGCAACCGTGACCCTTTATCTCAATGACGAGGGCCAGGCGGCCTTCCAGGGCCGTCTGGAGCAGCATCATCTGGAGGCACTGTTTATCGTCTCCAAGGTGAACGTGGTTCATGGAGAAGGCTCCGGCATCCCCGGCGAACAGTTCCCCGGCCTGACCGTTCAGGTGGAGCTGAATACCGCCCCCAAATGCCCCCGCTGCTGGAACCATGACGAGCATATCGGGGAGGACGCGGAGCATCCCGCCCTGTGCCCCCGCTGCGCCAGAGTTATGCACCTGATTCAGCCGTAAGTAAACTGGTAAATCCCCTGATACAGGATGAAATGATATAGTCCCCTTAGAGTAGACACTCGAAAAAGCAAAAATACAGGAGGAATCACGATGAGAAACTCAATTAAAACAAATATACAGTCCTTTTCAATCAATCAGGCTCTGAAATACATCGAGGGCAACCCGGAGGAGAACATTCCAAAACTGATGGACATGGTGGATAAATTCTGCCCCAAGGATTGGTTCAAGGCACAGCGAGACGCCATCAGAACCGCCATCAGTGAGAAAAACAACTGGTACCAGCTGATCCTCAAGGCGTACGAGTTGGATCCCAGTGTGCGGAAGGTGTTCTTCCAGAACTTCCTGATAAACGCCAGTTTGAGTGGCAGCGCAACGCAGGATTCAACTGCTGCGAAGGAGGATTGCAATGTCCCCTGGGCCATCCTGCTGGATCCCACCTCCGCCTGCAATATGCACTGCACCGGCTGTTGGGCGGCAGAATACGGCAACCAGCTCAATCTGAGCGTGGAGACGATCGACTCTATCATCCGCCAGGGCAAAGAGCTGGGGACTTATATGTACATCTATACTGGCGGTGAGCCGCTGGTGCGGAAGAAAGACCTGATCAAGATCTGCGAGATGCACCCGGACTGTGAGTTCCTCTCCTTCACCAACGGCACCCTCATCGACGAGGAATTTTGTCAGGAGATGCTGCGGGTCAAGAACTTCGTCCCCGCCATCAGTCTGGAGGGCTTTGAGGAGGCCAACGACTCCCGCCGTGGTCAGGGCGTGTATCAGAAGGTGAAGAATGCCATGGAGCTGTTGAAAGCCCATAATCTTCCCTTTGGTATCTCCGTGTGCTACACCAGCGCCAACTGTGCGGACATCAGCAGCGAGGAATTTTTCGACTACATGATCGACAACGGTGCGCTGTTCGTCTGGCTGTTCCACTATATGCCCGTGGGCAACGACGCCGTCACCGCTCTGCTTCCCACTCCGGAGCAGCGAAAAATGGTGCGGGATCGTATCCGTGAGTTCCGCAAGACGAAGGCCATCTTCTCGATGGATTTCCAGAACGACGCTGAGTATGTGCATGGCTGCATTGCCGGTGGCCGACGGTATCTGCATATCAACGCCAAGGGCGATGTGGAGCCCTGTGTGTTTATTCACTATTCCAACTGCAACATCCACGACACGACCCTGCTGGACGCTCTGAAAAGTCCGCTGTTCATGGCTTATCACAGGAACCAGCCCTTCAATGAGAATATGTATCAGCCTTGCCCCATGCTGGAGAATCCCGAACGTCTGCCACAGATGGTGAGGGAATCCGGCGCTGTCAGTACGGATTATCAAAGCCCGGAGTCCGCAGAGGATCTGTGCAGCAAGACGATCCCCTACGCCGAGAACTGGGCAGCTACCGCACGTCAGCTGTGGGAGGATGAGCATCCGGGGCAAAAACGATGACGATCAGCAGAACGGTCTTATTTATTTTGATGGTCAAATATTATCATCAGAATCGGGCACTGAGCAGAAGTAGTGAAGGGTTGTAAGGTTATCTCCCAAATTTAAACTGCTATTATAGGGGTGCTGACCCATGCTGTACTCGTATATGTATTTTGAATTTTTTCATTTGTATAACATATGGCTTCCAAAAATAAGGTGACAACTCAAAAGTTTTTCTTGCCTCTTGTGGCGTATATATTGATGACGTCATTGATTGCCTGGCGTGTGTGGAAAATGCTGTCGCGGACCATTTCAGGCTTCTGTTTACGCTGGTATCTCTCAACGTATGGTATTCTATGTGTTCTTTTTCCATTGGGCTTCTTTCTTCCTAAATCAAAATTTTCTAAACTCCTTCAGACCATCGGTAATTACTGGAACAGCTTAGAGCTGATTTTACTGTTTGCCGTATCCATAGAATGGCCAGTGGATGTTTTGTTGGTTCATCTTCTGAAAGCCCTCCAGCAAAAACAGATGGCGTTCGTTTCTTTGGTTGTATTTGGAACTGCGTTGATCACATTTCTCTATGGAGCCATCCATCATGGACAGATCAAAATAAAGGAATACCAGTGTGCCGTAAATAAACAGAAACTTCCAGGGGATAGTCTTCGTATCGTTCAGTTGAGTGACATACACCTGAGCAGCATCAACGACTTGCGTAAGATCAAAAAAATTGTTTCGATGGTTAACACTCTGTCGGCAGACTACATCTGCATCACAGGCGATACTTTTACAGAAAACACACGGGAAGTGTTTGACATTGACGTAATCGCGTCAGAGCTTCGGAAATTGTACAGTAAATATGGGGTTTTTGCCTGCCTGGGAAACCATGATGCTGGCAAGGAACTCCCGAAAATGAAAAAATTCTTTCATGACGCAGATATCAAATTGCTGGAGGACAGCAGTATCTTTCAGGATGGCATACTGTTGCTGGGGCGTTCTGATATGACACCCGGGGGAGATATGAATCATAACCGACCATCCTTTACAGTCAATTTGCGTGATGTTGCCCGGAACAATTTGATTATTGTCATGGATCACCAGCCAGGAGCCATTGAGAGCTGTGCCAAAGCAGGGGTTGATATCCTGTTAAGCGGGCATACACATGGCGGTCAATTCTTCCCACTGAATCTTTTGATTCGGCATATATTTCCCCATTACCACGGCTGTAGGAAATTCGGACAAATGTACAGTATCGTCAGTCCCGGCACCTGTACCCCTGTACCTTATATTCGCGCAATCGGAGATTCCGAAATCATACTGATAAATGTGGTTGCGCAGGATGAATGATTATTTCAGAACATAATATCATTCGTAAGGGATACCAGTTAGACCCCGGCGTGTGCAGAAATGACGGCGCTCAGTGGGACGGTCTTGCATAGGTCTTGCCACCACCGCTTGCAAAGCTATAGCAGGAAGGGAACACAATCCAAATGAGAACAGAGAAGCAAGCTCATATTAAGAATGGTATCGCCAGAATGGGCGTTGAACTACTGGCTGTTTTGATTCAGGTAGTCTGGATCGTGCTGCTGTTCGTTAGGCTCAATAAATATTCTGCGACACTCAGTTTGGCCTCCGGTTTGCTTGCCTTCCTTCTTGCTGTGCGAATTTCCGGGAAAAGGGAAAATTCGGCTTTTAAGCTGTCTTGGATTATTCTCATTATGGCGTTTCCCATCTTGGGTTCGAGCCTTTATCTGATGTTCGGGCGCAGCGATACTTCCCGGTCAATGCGCAAGCGATTTGCAGCCATTGATGAAAAGCTGCGTCCATTTCAGCAGCAGGATCCGGAACCGATGCAGGCGATAGAGAAACAGGACGCCCTGTTTGCCAGTCAATGTCGCTACATATATCGGTATGGCTACTATCCTCTCTATTACAATACAGGCGTCATCTTTTATGCTGAAGCTTCAGACGGGTTTGAGGCCCAACTGAAGGATCTGGCAAAAGCGGAGCATTTCGTTTTTATGGAGTATCATGCCATTCAGGAGGGAGAAGCGTTTGCAAGACTCAAGCCTGTGCTGGTCGATTGCGTGGCTCGCGGGATAGAGGTGCGAATATTCTACGATGAAATAGGGAGCATCGGCTTCATAGATCGAAGTTATATTCGGCGCATGAGGGAAATCGGCATCCAGTGTAGAGTGTTTAACCCTGTAGTGCCGGTACTGAAGATATTTATGAACAACCGGGACCATCGTAAAATCACTGTCATTGACGGCAAGATTGGCTACACTGGAGGTTACAATCTTGCAGATGAGTATTTCGGCATCACCTCGCCCTATGGTCATTGGAAGGATACCGGGGTCAGGTTGGAAGGCGACGCAGTACAGAGCCTGACGTTGATGTTCTTAGAAATGTGGAATTCCATGGAGGAGACGGACATAAACTTTATGCCATATCTGCCGAACATTCCCTGCCAGGCCATCCAGCCTGGATTTGTCCAGCCATATGCAGATAGCCCGTTGGACGATGAGTGTATGGGCGAGAATGTCTATCTGAACCTGATCCAAAGTGCCAAACACTACCTCTATATCGCTACGCCCTATCTTATCATTAGCGATGAGATGAATCGGGCGCTGTGTCTCGCCGCACAGCGTGGAGTAGATGTGCGAATCGCAACACCAGGTATTCCAGACAAAAAGATAGTATACCGTATGACGCGCTCCTACTATGCGGGGCTGGTGCGACAGGGTGTGCGCATCTATGAGTATTCGCCTGGCTTTCTCCACGAAAAACAGGTGCTGTGTGATGGAATAGCCGCTACCGTGGGTACGATCAACTTTGATTACCGCAGCCTTTATCATCACTTTGAGAACGGAGTCCTGCTATATGGGTGCCCCGCCATTCAGAATATTGAGGCAGATTTCCGAGAGACATTTCTTCTTTCACAGGAAGTAACGGAAAAGTATCGGTCAGGTTTCAACGCCATGACAAGTGTCATACAATGTCTGTTTCGACTGTTTAGCCCACTGCTATAATATATTATCAAGGAAGCCAGCATATCGTAGATTATAGCCTGGATAACAGATTTTTTAACGACCGATCCTCGGCGTTTGGGATACGATTATGCCGTGAATGGCGAGTAGTACCATCATTCATGAACAACGCCAGACATCCCTTTGGAACAAAGGGCGCACTTCTATACGGGGTAAACCCGTATCGTGCGCTCTGCGAGGCGTTGCAGCCCGGACTGATGAAAAGCCCGGGCTGTTTGCGTCGCTGCGCTTCGTTCAAGGGGTTGCACCCCTTGCGCCGCTCTGCGGCTATCCCTGCCCACCTGCCGACGGAGAACGATTTTACAAATCATTCTCCGCCGACAGGTCAATTTTTTTCAAAAACAGTTCCGCTTGACCGCCCCGATTTCTCCTATTTATGAGGGGCGGTTGTCATGTTTTTTGTTTTGGTGCTGTCCTGCGATTAGCCTGTTTTTTCAGAATTCCCGCATAACAATAGTAGAGCCACATACATAGGCCGTCTGTCTTACGCAGGCGGCCTAAATCTATTTCAGGAGGTATTCCCCATGAAGCAAAAATCATCACAGGAGCTTTTGCAGGAGATGCAAATCGCCGGGCAGAAGCGAGATCAGGCACAGCACAAGCTGGAACGCCTGGAAAACCGTGCCGCCTATCTTCAAAAGGGCGAACGGGCAAAACGTACCCACCATCTCTGCAATATCGGCGGAACGGTGGAGCATTTTATCCCGGCCACCAGGGAGATGGACAAAGCAGCAATCTATCTGCTGTTCGAGCAGTTGACCGAGCTGCCAGAAGTACAGACATTTCTCGCACATTATGAAGGAGGTGATCCGCCATCGCACTCTACCACTTCCATGTGACCCAGATCAAGCGCAGCGCCGGTCAGTCCGCCATTGCCTCCGCCGCCTATCGCTCCGGTGAACGGCTGTACAGCGAATACTACGGCGAGGTCAGCGACTACACCCGCAAGGGCGGCGTGGTCTGCGCTGAGATTCTGCTGCCCGGTCACGCCCCACCGGAGTACGCAGACCGGCAAACCCTCTGGAACGCCGTTGAAAAAGCGGAGTCCGGCAAAAAAGCACAGCTGGCATACAGCTTCGATATTGCCTTGCAGAACGAGTTCTCTCTGGAGGAGAACATCGCCCTTGCAAGGCAATTTTTGTTGGACGAGTTCGTCAGCAGGGGCATGATCGTGGACTACGCCGTCCACTTACCGGACAAAGAAGGCGGCATTGCCAATCCCCACTTCCATGTCATGTGTCCTATCCGACCCCTGAAGGAAGACGGCGAGTGGGACGCCAAGCAGCATCGGGAATATCTTGTTGACGAGAGCGGCGCTCCGGTTCTGGACGATGCTGGTCACAGGAAATTCAATGCTGTTCCCACCACCGACTGGGGCAGTCCGGAGACGTTGGAGCACTGGCGGCAAGCATGGGCGGAGCGATGCAACGCCAGGTTTGCGGAGAAGGGGCTGGATGTCCGCATCGACCACCGAAGCTATGAGCGCCAGGGCGCTGCTCAGATCCCCACCGTCCACGAAGGTTCCGCTGTTCGCCAGATGGAGCGGAAAGGTATCGATACCGAAAAGGGCAGCCTGAACAGATTCATCAAGGCCACCAATCGCATGATCGCTACCACAGTCAAAAGGCTGGCCAGGCTGTGCGACTGGATCGCCACGCTGAAAGAGGAGCTTGCCAGGCCGCAGACCCCCAATCTTGCAGAACTACTGAACAGCTATTATGACCAGCGCAACGCCGGGGCGTGGAGCCAAAAGGCACGGCTCAGTAACCTGAAATCTCATGCTGAGGCCATTGCCTTCTTGCAGGAAAAGGGCATCGCCACCTTATAGCAACCATCAAAAAACATGTCACACTTGACAGCGGGTATATAACAGAGTCA
>JAJQBJ010000004.1 GCA_021203345.1 Oscillospiraceae bacterium | reverse complement strand
ACTCTATTGAAGCTTTTCGCGGATGTGTTCAACTTGCACTTGCAATTTTCGTCCCAAATTTTATTGATTTTCTCAGCAAATTTATATTGCATTTTGCCTAAAAATGCGTTATGATACTCCTATGAATCCGGCGACTGAGTTTTCGGAATCTGAATTTATAATATGGAAATGAGGGGTGTTGAGTTTGAAAGACGGCAAAACTTTTATCGAACTCAAGGGCATTGTCAAGCTGTTCCCCGGCGTACGGGCACTGGGCGGCGTCTCCTTCGACATCCGTGAAGGCGAAGTTCACTCTCTGTGCGGCGAAAACGGCGCAGGCAAGTCCACTCTCATCAAGGTCATGACCGGCGCCCATGCCAGGGACGAGGGCCAATACCTGATTGATGGAGAGGAAGTCAACTTTAAAAGTACCCAAGAGGCCATCGCGAAGGGCGTTTCCTGCGTTTATCAGGAGCTGTCTATGGCGCCGCAGCAGGACGTGGCACACAACCTGTTTATCGGCAACCTGCCCATGAAGGGCGGTCTGGTGGACCATAAGGCGCTGTACCAAAAGACGGAGGAGGTTCTGGAGGAGCTGGAAATGACCATCTCTCCCAAGGCCATCGCCGGCGAGCTGTCCGTGGGCCAGCAGCAGATGATCGAGATCGGGCGCGCCCTGACCAGAAATGCGCGGCTGATCATCATGGACGAGCCTTCTTCTTCTCTGTCCGAGGCAGAGACGGAGACGCTGTTCAAGATCATCAAGAAGCTGACAGACAAGAACATTGCCGTGGTGTACATCAGTCACAAGCTGGACGAGGTCATGTACCTGTCCGACCGTATCACGGTAATCCGTGACGGCGAGAATATCTGCACAATGGATAAGGATGCCACCACCCAGGACGAGTTGATTACACACATGATTGGCCGCCCGCTGGAGAAGCAGTATCCCGAAAAGACGGGCCGCTCCCAGGGCGAGGTGGTTCTGGACGTGCAGAACCTGACCGGCGAAAAGTTCCAGGATGTTTCCTTCCAGGTTCACGCAGGCGAAGTGGTTGGCTTCTTCGGTCTGGTGGGTGCCGGCCGCTCCGAGATTATGCGCGGCATCTTCGGCGTTGACCACACCAAGGGCGGCTCCGCCACGGTAGAGGGGAAGAAGGTTGCCACTGGCAACCCTGTCGCCGCCATCAATGCGGGCGTGGGCTTCTGTACCGAGGACCGGAAGAAGGAGGGCCTGGCGCTCCATCTGTCCATTCTGCTGAATTCCACCATCGTCAAGCTGCCCAAGCTGTCCAAGCTGGGTGTCATTAACCGGAAGAAGCAGGGCGAGGACGCGGACAAATACGTCACCGCCATGCGTACCAAGACGCCCTCCATCACCCAGCTGGTGGGCAACCTGTCCGGCGGCAACCAGCAGAAGGTGGTTCTGGCCAAATGGCTGACGATGGAACCCAGGCTGCTGATTGTGGACGAACCCACCCGCGGCATCGACGTGGGCTCCAAGGCGGAGATTTACGAAATCATCAACGACCTGGCGAAGCAGGGCATGGCGATTATCGTGGTTTCCTCCGAGATTGAGGAGATTTTGGGCGTCTGCGATTCTGTCATTACGATTTTTGAGGGAAAAAAGACCGCACAGCTGCCAATCAACAGCCAGCTGACCAGCGAAACCGTGCTGGCCTGCTCCATTGGTAAGCAGAATGTCATTGACGCGGTCACAAAAGGAGGCGCAACCGCATGAAAAACGAAAAAGAGAGCCTGGTAAAGCGCTTCTTTGCCCTGAATGGCTCCTCGGTGTTCATTGCCATGGTTGTTGTGGCAGTGGTATTCGAGATTGTCATCCAAATCTCCCGGGCGGGCAGCGGCACCGGCGGCCTGGTGTTCCTGACGCCCAGCAACTTCCTGGCGATTTTCCGCCAGCAGGTTTACGTCGGCATCATTGCCTTCGGTCTGACGCTGGTGATGATTACCGGTAACATTGACCTGTCCGTGGGTTATCAGCTCACCTTCCTGGGCTGTCTCTGCGGCCTGATGATGATGAACTATGACAAAGCGATTATTGCGGTTCCCGTTACGCTGATTGCCGGTATCCTGTGTGGCCTGTTCAACGGCGTTCTGGTGGGTTATGTGAAGCTGAATTCCTTCATCACCACCCTGGGCTCCAGCTCGATTTTCGCAGCGCTGGCTATCATGGTTTCGTCCGGCACCATCATCGTCCTGACGGAAAACTGCGATCCCGCCTTCAAGTGGTTCGGCAAGGCCCAGTTTGGCCCCGTCAGCATTCTTGTGGTCTGGTTCGTGGTGGTGGCCGTGATTCTGGCCCTGCTGCTGTCCCGCACCGTGTTCGGCCAGCAGCTTTACATGATCGGCTCCAATCCGACGGCGGCCCGGTTCTCCGGCATTCGTTCCGCCCGGAATATTATGATTGCCTATGCAATCACCGGCCTGCTGTGCGGTCTGGCCGCCGTGGTGACCATGTCCAACGTATACAGCGCCAACCCCCAGTCCGCCTCCGGTAAGGAGATGGAGGTTATCCTCTGCGTGGTGCTGGGCGGCTGCGCCGTCAACGGCGGAAAAGGCTCCGTGTGGGCCACCATCATCGGCGTGCTGTTCTACGGCGTGCTGACCTCCGGCTTCACCATGCTGGGCCTGAACGAGCAGATGCGTATGATCGCCATGGGCCTAATCATGATAATTGTCCTGTCCATGGACGTCTTGAGAGGAAAGGGGGTTAAACTGTGGAAGAAAAAGTAACGACCGCCAAGTCGGCTGACCGCAATAAATGGCTGGCCCGCCAGCTGCGGGACAACAACTCAGTTCTGATTCTGCTTGTTTTGCTGATTGTGGCCTTTACCGCCGTCAGCGGATTCAAGACCAGCTTCTATCAGGCGATGCTTACCACCGCAGAATACGGCCTCGTGTGTTTAGGCCTGGGCCTGATTATGATGACCGGCAACATCGACCTGTCGCTGGGCTATCTGGCCACCAGCTGCGGCGTGACCTTCGTCACCGTGTTCAACGCAATGTATGCCGTGACCGGCAGCGTAGCCTCCGGTCTGGTGGTTGGCCTGATTGTGGCGCTGCTGCTGGGCCTGGTTTTGGGCGCTTTCAACGGTTTCCTTGTCACCAAAATCGGCATTTCACCCCTGATTGCCACGATTGCCACCAACTACGCCTTTGACGGCTATGTGTTGCAGTTTGCCAGCTCGTCCTACAAGCCGACGGAAACCGCTCTGGTTAAAGTGGTGGGCAACTCCAAGCTGTTGGGCATCAAATGGCTGACCCCTATGACGATAATTTTCGTGGTGCTCATCGTGATTGCTGCGCTGTGGATGTACATGACCCGGTTCGGCAACTCGGTCAAGCTGGTGGGCGATAACCCCGAGGCTGCGTCCTTTGCCGGCATCAACGACAAGCGGGTGGTCTTTGTGACCTATGTGATTGCAGGCTTCTTGTGCGGCCTGGCGGGTTTCCTGATGGTCAGCTATACCGGTGCGGCGATTTACAGTCAGGGTGTTGCGCTGGCTACGCTGCCCGTGGCCTGCTGTGTGCTGGGCGGTGTTAAGATGTCCGGCGGCAAGGGTACTGCGGTTCACATTCTGCTGGGCGTGCTGATTATGCGGATCATCTCCCAGATCATGAACAGCCTGTACCTGAACACCTCTTACGTCAATCTGGTGACCGGCCTGTTGCTGATCGCCATCCTGCTGGTTGACCGCTTTACCACCGTGAAGCGTGCCGACTAAGGGAACCTAATTTTGTTGATTTCCCGGAGGGGATTTCAAATATTCGCGCTGACGCGCAAAAACAATGAAAGGATGAATCCACCAATGAAAAAGTTTTTAGCTATGTTGATGGCAGTCGCTATGATGCTGTCTCTGGCGGCCTGCGGTGGCAGCTCCTCCAGCACGGAGAGCAGCTCCACGGAGGAAAGCACTGCGGTTGAGTCTACCGCTACCGAGGAGTCTGAAGCTGCCGAGTCTGAGGCTTCTGAGGAATCCGAAGCTGCCGAGTCTGAAGAGTCCGAGTCCTCCGACTCTGACGAGGTTATGGTGAACCTGGACTATTCCAGCGTTGACCTGACTGGTTACACCATCGGCTATGTCACCATCAACTCCTCCGCTCCCTGGGGCGGCCGCGTGGGCACCGAGTTCGAGGCCTATGCCGAGTCCTGCGGCGCTACCGTGAATGTGCTGGACGCCAACACCGACGCTGACCTGGTGACCCAGTATTGCCAGCAGATGATCGACAACGGCGTGGACGCGCTGGTTGTCTTTGGCGGCGACCCCTCTGCCATGTCTGAGATTGCCGCAGTCGCCTATGAGGCCGGTATCCCCCTGTTCCTGTGCGCTCTGGACGCTGACTCCGAGACTGCCGGTTACGAGTATGTCACCGCCATGATCGGCCCCGACCAGTATCAGATGTGCGCCGGCATCGCCGCCTATGTGGTGGAGGAGAACGGCACCGACACCGATTACGATGTCTATGAGATCAACGGCGTGCCCTTCCTGCAGGACTACATTGACCGTACCTCTGGCTTTGAAACCTATATGGCCGACTATGCCAACTACACTCTGGGCAACGTGGTAGACGCTTATTCCAGCCGTACCGACGCTAAGGCCTTCGTGGAGAACTGGATCACCGCCGGTCTGGGCGCTGGCGACATCATCATGGGCTATGACGACGACCTGACCATGGGCGCTGTTCAGGCTCTGGAGGAGGCCGGTTTGACCGGCGAGGTCAAGGTTTACTCCCTGACCGGTCAGGCTGATGCTATCCAGGCTGTTATCAACGGCCAGATGCAGCTGACGGTTATGAACCGCGCTGACAGCATCGCTGCCGGCACCGTCACCGCCATCGCTGAGTACTTCGAGACTGGCACCACCGCCCGTTTCCAGCGCTGCGAGCTGACCTTCATCACCGCTGAGAATGCGGCTGAGTATCTGGATCAGGCTGAGTTCTAAGATTCCATAGAACGCAATCTATCGTAACAAAGGCTGCCGCCCGGTTTTCCGGGCGGCAGTTTTTTCTGTGCCGCTTGCGCGGCGGGGATGTTTGCGCTACAATAGAACCAGCAGGAGGGATGTCCCATGGAGACGAAAAAGTTATATGATACGGACGCTTATCAAAGAGACTTCAAAGCCCGGGTGCTGACTTGCACCCCGGAGAAAAAGCAGTGGCGTGTGACGTTGGAGCAGACCTGTTTTTACCCGGAGGGCGGCGGACAGCCCTGTGACCTGGGGACGTTAGGCGAGGCCAGGGTGCTGGACGTGCAGATCTCTGACGGCGTGATTTATCATACCGTTGACCGCCCGCTGGAGCCGGGAACCGTGGCCGCGGGGGAAATCGACTGGCCCCGGCGGTTTGATTTGATGCAGCAGCACTCCGGGGAGCATATCGTCAGCGGTATCGTTCACAGCCTGTTCGGGTATGACAACGTGGGCTTCCATATGGGAGCGGACGTGATTACCGTGGACTGGAACGGCATTTTGACCCGGGAGCAGCTGGCGGAGGTGGAGCTTCGCGCCAACGAAATCATCTGGCAAAACCGGGAGACGGAAATCACCACCCCGGACAGGGACGCACTGAACACACTGGAATACCGCAGCAAGAAGGCGCTGGAGTGGCCGGTGAGAATCGTGACCTTCCCCGGTGCGGACACCTGCGCCTGCTGTGGCACCCACGTTCGCCGGGCAGGGGAGATCGGCCTGATAAAGCTCCTGTCCGTGGTGCGGATGCGGGACGGCGTTCGGGTGGAGATGCTCTCCGGGCGCAGGGCCTATCAATACTGTGCGCGGATCGCGGAGGAAAATCACAAAACCTCCCGGCTGCTCTCCGCCAAGGAGACGGGCACCGCTGCCTATGTGCAAAAGCTCTATGAGGAGCATCAGCAGCTAAAGGCCCGGTATGCGGCGCTGGAAACGGTCCACAACGCAGCCCTGGCGGAGCAGTACCGGGGCAGGGGAAACTGCTGCCTGTTTGCGGAGGGGCTGGACACCAACGCCCTGCGGCGGCTGACCGTAGCCGTTATGGAGAGCTGTGGGGGCCTCTGCGCGGCGTTTTCGCCCAACCAGAACGGGGGCTTCTCCTATTGTATCGGCCAGGAGGGCGGCGACGTGCGCCCGCTGGTAAAGGAGCTGAATCAGGTTCTGCATGGGCGCGGCGGCGGAAAGCCTCACTTCGCCCAGGGCGCGGTGCAGGCAACGCGGCAGGAGATAGAGACATTCTTTCAGAGATAATCGAAAGGGACTGCCCGGCGGGCAGTCCCTGTGTTTTATCGTAACATACGACAATAGGTTCTTGTGATTTCCCGCAGGCGGCCGGAAACCCCGTCGTTCAGCGCATCCCGGCGAACCCGCCAGCTCCAGTTATGGGTGCCGGTGGTGCCGGGGGCGTTCATCCGGGCGTCGCCGCCCAGCCCCAGAATATCCTGCATGGTGGTCATAGCCAGGATACAGGGGGAGGCCCATGCGCCGCAGACCGCACCCCAGCCGTAGCCCTCGTCTTCCCGCAGACGGAGGTATTTCGTGGCGAAGTCCCGTTCCGGGGGATTGCTGGTTTCCGTCAGCCATTGGACAAAGGTGGTCGTGTCGTGGGTGCTGGTATACATGACCGCGTTCTCCGGGCAGCAGTGGGGCAGGAAGGTGGAGCAACCTGAGGCGTCAAAGGCGTCCACCAGCACCCGCATGCCCGGCAGACCGGAGTCCCGTACCAGCTGATAGGCGCTTTCACTGAGCAGGCCCAGATCCTCCGCGATGAACTCCGCCTCCGGCAGCTTTTTCCGCAGGGCGTTCAGCAGCTTCATCCCCGGCCCCTGGCACCACTGACCCACCAGAGCGCTTTCGCAGTCCGCGTCAATGGCCCAATAGGTATCAAAGCCCCGGAAGTGGTCAAAGCGCAGCACGTCATAGAATTTCATGCTCTGGGCCACCCGGCGGCACCACCAGCCGTAGCCGTCCGCCGCGTGGACATCCCAGGCGTACAGAGGATTCCCCCAACGCTGCCCGTCGGCGTTGAATGCGTCGGCGGGAACGCCGGAAACCTTGGTGGGGCGCAAGTCCTCGTCCACCAGGAACAGGTTTGGGTGCGCCCACACGTCCGAGGAATCTTCGGAGACGTAGATGGGCAGATCCCCGATGATTTTGATTCCGCGGTCATTGGCGTAAGTGTGGAGCTTTTCCCACTGTTCAAAGAACAGATATTGACCGAAGGCATAATAGGCAATTCTGTCGGCCAGCAGCGTCCGGTATCGCTCCATGGCCGCAGGCTCCCGGCGCAGGAGGGCCTTGTCGGGCCATGTGACCAGCGTGGCCCCCTTGAAGTGATCCCTGGCGGCCATAAACAGACAGTAATCCGGGAGCCAGTCGGATTGCTCCCGCTGAAAAACGTCCACCTGCTCCAACAGTGCCTTGTCCGCCTGGTGGTAGGCCAGCTCCAGAAGCGCAGGGCGTGTGCGCCATACCCGGTCAAAGTCCACCCGATCCAGCCAGTCAGAACGGGCGGTATTGACCTCGTCCCAGGTGAGTAGGCCACGCTCCGCCAATTCTGACAGGTCGATCAGCAGGGGATTCCCCGCAAAGACGGAGGTGGACATATAGGGGGAGTTGCCCAGTCCCACCGGGTTCAGGGGGAGAAGCTGCCAGTGCTGCTGGCCGCTCCGCTGTAGAAAGTCCACAAAATTCCGGGCCTCCTGACCCATGGAGCCGATGCCGTAGTCCCCCGGCAGGGAGGTGATATGCAGCACAACGCCGCTGCTGCGGTATTTCATAGGGAGAATCCTCCTTCTTTTATCTCATCCTGATTGGGAACAGTCACCGCAAAACCGGCGACAGGTCGTCGTTGTCCGCCACCATGATTCCGCCGGTTTCCTGGGCAATGTGCCGCAAAAAATCCAGCTCCGGGTCAGAGCAGAACGGCTCCACCGAGACATAATACACGGTTTGAATCTGTTCCCGCTCCAACAGGGCCAGCAGCTCCGGCTCCTGGGGCGGTTCCGGTGTATATTCAAAGTCCATAAAAACCTTGTTGGGGAAGGTCAGCTCCGAGATTTGAAGCGCCGGCCAAACCTCCACATCCAGATCGGGAACAGCGGTGAAGATTTTTTTCAGCTGCTCAACTGAATAAGGCTCCCGGTGCAGGAAAAGCCAGTCCATCGGGTGAGTGGTACCCACAGGGCCTGTTTGCTTTGGTGCGGAGCGCTTTGGCTTTGCGGAAGTGGCCGGTTTGCCTTTGGCGGCGGGCTTTGTTGTCTTATGAGCCGGATAGGGGCGACCATTTTTATCCAGGCGCTGGGGTTTCTTTGGCGTGTCGCTCATAGGAGGGACTCCCTTCCATTCGATTTGTTATCCCTATTATAACGCATTGCGTGACAATTGGCAACTGAAAAAGCAGGAACCGTTTCCGGAAACGAATTTCCGACGAACCAGACGTTTTTTAATAATACCGCACAAAAATGCTTGACAAAACGGGAGATTTATGGTATCTTTTAACCATGGAAAAGGAAGAGGAAGTAATCAATCAGACAAAGAAGCCCGATGGACAGTAAAAGAACCGGAAACAAAAATGTAAGCGGTTGAACTCAGTCGAACGGGCAGGAATTTGTCAGATTGATACGATAAAACACTGAGGTTTCCCGATCAGAGGATGAAAGGTCTTTGATGGATTCGGGAGAAATCAGTGGAGACTGTAAAGGTAAAGTCAGAGGTTCCACAAAATACTTCTGATGCGGAGAGCAATCAGGGACAGGCCAAATGAAACACCGGGATTCCAGCGGGAGCTGTAGTGAAAACCGGATATTCAACGGACAGTCCAGGACAAAGCCGCAGGGGAGAAAAGGGATACTCACTCAATGCCGGTGCAGTCAGGGGAAGTGTCGAGTCGAGGAAATGAAAATCCGGCGTTAGGCAATCCCGAAAAATCTATAGAAAGACGAGGTAACCACAGATGGTAGAGCCTAAGACGCAACAGCAATAAGCCCGATCCAGAAACAGTATGGGTCGGGCTTATTGCTTTTTATGCGGCAGGAATCAGGTTCGCCTCTATTGCCGTTCCTTCGCAAGCTGAGCCGCCAGCTTCCCAAAGCTCCAGGAGAGGTTGTAGGGTGTGGCGACGGCTTTTAGCTGTACGGGGGCCGTTTTTGCCAGGAAGTCTAAAAAAGAGTCAAAGGTCGGCCCCACCAGGCCATATAAAACCACCACAGGCTCCCCGGGCAGGGGAGGGGAGAACACAGGTGCCTCCTGCTTCAGGCCCAAAAGGGTAGAGAGGCTTTTTCCGCCGTCACCGGGAGACACAGTGATGACCCGGATACCGTGGGCAGTTAAATAGGTTCGCACAGCCCACCCCTGGGCGGAGAACTCCGGCAGCTGATACAGCAGCACAGCCGGGGTATTTGTTTGCCTGCTCATAAAATTCTCACTCCAAAACGTGTTCCATGCCGTTCCCAATCAGCGTGCGAACGTGCTGGTCGGCCAGAGAGTAGTAGACGGTCTTTCCCTCCCGGCGAAAACGCACCAGCTTGCTGTCTTTCAGGGTGCGGAGCTGGTGGCTCACTGCGGATTGGCTCATCCCCGTCAGGCGGGACAGGTCACAGACACAAAGCTCTGCCTCAAACAGGGCATAGAGAATTTTGATTCGGGTGGTATCCGCAAAAACCCGAAACAAATCCGCCAAATCATACAGTATCTCATCCTCGGGCAGCTCGCTGCGTACCCGTTCCACCACGTCCTCGTGGACAACCGTGCAGTCGCAGCGTTCGCTCAGGTCAATTTTTTTGTGTTCCATCTCAATCACCACATCGACCGCCCATCGACCGGCACAAACGGAAGGGAAAAGGGTGCGGGTCAGCGGTCGCCTTTCTTAGCCACATTATAGCACAAGGCCGCCAATTTTACAAGAATAATTGGTAAATTACAGATCATAGCAGTTGACAAGCGGGGGATTGGTATGTTTTAATACAAGCAGATGAGGAAAGCCGGGGGCGATGATTATGAGCAGTGACCAGAGGAAAGAAGATCAAAGAGAGCGCATTGAAGCGGCAGCGAGGGCATTGTTTCTGGAAAAGGGGTACACAGAGACAAAAATCAAGGACATCGCACGGGCGGCGCACATTTCCCCCTCCACGATTTATCTGTACTACGAGGATAAGAAGCATCTTTTTCAGTCCCTGAACATCCCGGAGGCGGCGGATCGCCGCCCGGAATATGAAAAACGCCGGGAGGAAATCAACAGCGCAGCGCTGGCCTTTTTCGGGGAATACGGCTTTGAGGCCACAAAAATGGGGAACATCTCCGAAACCTTGGGCGTGGCGAAATCCTCCCTGTATCAGTATTGCTCCAGCAAGGAGGATCTCTATTTTCAGGTGCTGGAGTCCTATATCCACGGCAATCCTCCCACGAAGGAGATGCTGGGCATCAACGAAGGGGACTGGCACAGTGTTGTGCGGAATATCGCTAAAACCTATATGGAGGTGTCCAACGACCCTCAGCGTACCGCCTTTTTAGGTGCGGTGATTCGGGACTCCAATAAGTTTCCGGAATTCGGAAAGGCGTATTACGAGCAGTCCTTCGGCATGGCAAGGGACAATATGGTGGCATATCTGAAGCCCCTGCAGGAGGCGGGAGAGCTGCGTGCAGACCTGGACTTGAATCAGGCTGCAACGGCCTTCTTTGGGGCTTTGATGGCCTATATGCTGATTTTCCGGGTGATTCGGGGCGTGGACTGCGATGTGCCGGAAAGCGGCTACATCGATCAGCTCTGCGAGATATTTATTCAGGGCATGGAGAATCCCAAATCAGAATAAGAAAGAAAAATCGCGGTGATATAGTCCCCTTAGAGTAGACACTCGAAAAAGCAAAAATTCGAGACTACA
>JAJQBJ010000154.1 GCA_021203345.1 Oscillospiraceae bacterium | reverse complement strand
TCATGGAAAGACTTTTTTGTTTTTTCACTGTCTACTTGACAGGGGGCACTTCAACTCGCTTCCGGGGGCCTCTCTTTAAATGTAAGAAGGATTACAGCTCCAAATTCATATATTTCTTTACTTCTACAAAGGAAAAACGATTGTAAAGTTCTACCGCTGCCTTATTGTTAGATATAACTTTCAATTCAATGCGACATGCTCCGTTTTCTTTGGCAAATTCTTTGAACTTTGAAAACAGCAGCGTTGCACACCCTCTGCGGCGAAAATTTTTATCAACATACAATGCATCCAAGATTGCTACCGAACTCAACCATATACCTGGAACCTGATAAATAAACCCATATATGTATCCTACAATCTTTCCATCATCTTCCGCAACCAATATTTTATGCCCATCTAATCCAATTCTATTGCAATAGTTCTCAGTAACAATGCATCCGTTATCGAGATTTGAATCATATTGCGATTCATCATGTATAAGGTCAGTAAGCAATTCGTCAATCAGACCGGCATCTTTCAGTTCTGCATCTCTAACTTTCATATTCATATTTTTCCTCATTAAATAAATACTATTATGTACTGCGGTTGTAAGTATATGTCATGGTTAGAAAGAATTCCACAATATTGCAAAATTCATATCATTCTATTGCATCATTTCAGCTTGACCTCATAATATTTGAAGAAGGTGACTAAGTACAGCGCAATGCATATCGTGATATAAAGCGTCCCCATTCCGGTTCCATGATTGTCTGGGTAACAGTAATTGATAGCAAAATGAATTGGCGTTATAATCAATGACAGAAGCAGCCAAATGATGCTGATCCTTTTCATCGCCTTGTCTGCACGCTGCTTTTTCTCCCGAATATCAATTAAATTTTGTTCTGCCGTCTCTTTATAATCATCCATAGAAATTTTTTCGCCACTGAGCAGTTCATTCACAGAGATATTCAAAATTTCACACAAAGGAACCATAATTGAAACATCTGGCATACTTTTGGCATTCTCCCATTTAGACACAGCCCGATTTGTGATACCGAGCTGCTCTGCAAGCTGCGCCTGCGTCAGGTTCTGCTCCCTTCTACATTCCGCTATAAATTTTCCTATTTTCTCCTGATTCATCGTGGCGACCTCCTTTCTACGATATCGTAACTCTTTCAACGAACATTTTAAATGAACTGTCAGTTGATTTTCGACATTCAACCGTCAGTTGACCTGCATAACTTCCGATTTGTCAATCTGACACGACCATGATACATTACTTGAATCATCGCTCATGAACCAGTTTCCCGGTCATATGCTCGGTATGCAGCGCCACCAGCTGAACCCAGCAGCAAATCGCCCACAGCCTCCGGCGTTTCCGCCAGATATACGGCCCCGGCAGCGGTCAGCTCCTCCGTGCTGCCATAGCCGTACAGCACCCCTACCGTGTCAATGCCGCAGGCCCCGGCCCCGGCCACGTCATACTTCCGATCCCCCACCATCAGCACGGAGGCGGGATCTTCGATGCCGCAGGCGGCCAGCGCATAGCGGATCACCTGATGCTTTTCCGACCGGTTGCCGTTGTCATCGTCCGCCCCGGCGATAAAGGCGAATTCCTTCGCCAGGCCCCGGCGCTCCAGCACCGGAACCGCGAACCGCTCCGGCTTAGAGGTAGCCACCAGCAGCCGCAGCCCCGCCTGATTCAGCCGGGCCAGCAGTTCCGGGACGCCGGGGTACACCGTACACTCCCAAATGCCCTGTCTGGCATAATATTCCCGATAGAGGGTGATGGCCCGCCGAACCTCCTCCGGCGGCAGCCCGTAGAACTCCGCAAAGGAGACGTGCAACGGCGGCCCCACAAACTTCCCCAGCTCCTGCCGGTTCTCCGGGATGGGAAGGCCCATCTGCTCCAGCGCATAGGAAACGGATTTGATAATGCCCGGCCCGGAGTCGATCAGAGTTCCGTCCAGGTCGAACAGAATGTTGGAACAGGCTTTCACAGACATCCTCCTTGTCAGTATACGTCGTCCTCGCTCATCAGAATCACGGTGTAGTCGGTATAGACCCCATCCCGCAGAACAGTCAGCACAATGGAATCTCCGGGGTACATATCCCCTTTCAGAGCGTTCAGCTCGTTCACGGTGGAAATGGGCGTGCCGTTGGCCGCCACAATGATGTCGCCGGTCTGAATCCCCTGGGCGTAGGCGTCGGAAGACTGGCTGACCTCCGCCACCAGGATTCCGTTGTCAATGCCGTACATCTGGCACTGGGCGGTGGTCAGGGTGGAGGCGGTAATGCCCAGCATGGCCTTTTCCACCTCGCCGGTGGCAATCAGCTTGTTCACCACCGTTTTAATCGTGTTGGAGGGAATGGCAAAGCCCAGGCCCTCCACCGTCGTTTCGGTGGACATCATCTTCATGTTGCAGATACCCACCACCTGACCGTACATATCAATCAGGGGGCCGCCGGAGTTCCCGGAGTTGATGGCGCAGTCCGTCTGAATCAGGGTCATGGTATAGCCGTTGACCTCCACATTCCGGTTCAGCGCGGAGATGATACCCGTGGTCATGGTGCCCCGGAACGTCTCCCCCAGCGGGTTTCCGATGGCGACACAGGCATTGCCCACCACCAGCTCGTCGCTGTCCCCAAATTGGGCGGTGGTCAGGCCGGTGGCGTCGATTTTCAGCACCGCCAGGTCGCTTTCCTCGTCCATGCCCACCAGCATGGCCGTGTAATAGCTGCCGTCCTCCAGAATCACATAGCACTCCACCGCGTCCTCGATGACGTGTTCATTGGTCACGATGTAGCCGTCCGAGGAAAAGATGATGCCCGTTCCGCTGGTGCCGCTGATGTCATCCTGGTAGCAGATGATGCTGACCACGGCCTCGATATTCCGGGCGTAAATCTCCTCATAGGTCAGCTCCTCCTGCCCCTCTCTGGAGTACAGCTCCAGCGTCACGCCCGTTCCGGTTTCCGCCCGCTCCAGATAGCACTGGGCCTCGTCCTCCTCGTCGGAGGAAGTCTCCACCACGACCTCGCTTTCGCCGTCGTCCTCGTCCTCCTCATCCTCGTCAGGAATCAGAGGGATGATCTCTCCGTTTCCGGAGCCGGATACGGAGGATATTTCCAGATACGGCCCCAGCACATAAATCGTGCCAAAGCTGAAAAACAGCGCAAGAATCACCGCCACCAGCAGCACATAGGGCCACTTGCGGCGCTTTTTCCTCTGTTCCGGGGCGGGATAGACATAGGGCGGCGGCGTACCGTCCGCCCCGTCCTCCGGCGGCGTCGGCTCCGTCTGGTCGATGGGCTCCTCCGGCTCCTGGGGGCGGGCAAAGCGCTCGTCCTGGGAGTCAGGCTCCCGCTGAGGCTGCTCGTCCCAGGGGTCGTCCCAATAGGCGCTTTTGGCATGGTATCTGTCAGCTTTCATCGGGGTGGTTCTCTCTCCTTTACCCGGCCAACGTCATGGTGAAGGTGAAGGTGGTCACTTCGTTTTCACTGGTGACGGTGATCGTCTCCTTATGGTTGTTCAAAATCGTCTTGACAATATACAGACCCAGGCCCACGCCGTCCTTGTCGATGCTGCGGGACTTGTCCGACTTGTGGAACCGGTCAAAAATCAGTTTCAGCTCCTCCGGCGGGATGGTCGGCCCCCGATCCTGAATGGTGACATAGGCTTTATCGTCCTTCGTGACGATGGACAGCCGAATCACGGACTTGGGATAGGCGAATTTGATGGCGTTGTCCATCAGGTTATAGCCCACCTGGGTAATGGCGTCCGGCTCGCCCCAGACCATGACAGCCTGTTCCGGAATCTGTACGTCCATATCCAGCCCCCGGCCTGTGATTTTCCCCTCCAGGCTCAGGAGCATCTGGCACATGACCTCGCACAGGTCAAATTTCTCATGCCCGGTGACGTTCTCCGTGGCCTGCAGCTTGGAGATATCCAGCATTTTCCGCACCAGACGGGCCAGGCGCTTTGTCTCCGAAGAAACCACCCGCAGATATTCCGGGGCCTTTTCCGGGGGAATCGTCCCGTCCAGAATTCCGTCGGTGAAGCCGGAGATAGTGGTCATGGGCGTTTTCAGCTCGTGGGAGATATTAGCGACAAACTCCTGCCGCTTTGTCTCCGACAGGGCCAGCGAGTCCGCCATGGAGTTGAAGGCCAGCGCCAGCTCGCCCACCTCGTCCTTGCGGCCATGGTCGTCCACCCGAACGTCAAATTCCCCCTGACCGAAGCGGCGCACCGCATCCGCCATTTCCTCCAGCGGTCTGGTCTGCTGAATGGAGGAAAAATAGCTGAGAATCATCGCCAGCACCAAAACGGTGACGGCGATCAGCACGAAGATGTTGATAAAATCCCCCCACAGCTCCGTCAGGGCTGCTGACTGGGTGGTGACGATGGCATAGCCCAAAATGGAGTCACTGGTTCCGACGGATAAGCTGATGGGGCAGACGGCCACAAACCGCTTTTCCTCATAGATCCCCAGCGTGGTGCGGCCGGTGTAAACCTCGTCGCTCCCCACATCCGCCAAAACGCTGACCGTCACCGTCTCGCCCACATACTGCTGCTGAACCTCGCCGTCCGTATAAATCAGGATCGTACCGTCCCCCGTCGTCACCATCACGTCCGCGTCCGCGATCTGCGCCACCGAGGCCAGCGTCCTTGAGATGCTGTCGTCCGTGGCGCCGTAGCCGCTCTCCAGCACATAGGCCATCCAGGAGGAGACGTACTCGGAATCCGAGCGCAGCGTACTGGCCCGCTCCTGCATCAGATAGCGGTAGCTCATGGTCGTGAACACGCCGCCCAGCAGCACGAAGGAAATTAAAATCATCCCCGCTGTCAGCAAAAAGCTGCGTTTATATAGCTTATTCATGACGGTTTTTATTCATCCACCTTGAACTTGTAGCCCACGCCCCAGACGGTAGTCAGCGACCACTTATCGCTAACTCCCTCCAGCTTTTCCCGCAGGCGCTTGATATGCACGTCCACGGTGCGGCTGTCGCCAAAGTAGTCAAAGCCCCACACCTCATCCAAAAGCTGGTTCCGGGTGAACACCCGGTTGGGGGCGGAGGCCAGGTGATAGAGCAGCTCCATCTCCTTGGGGGGCGTATCCACCCGCTTTTCGTCCACAATCAGCTCGTAGGAGTCCAGATTGATGACCAGCTTATCGAAGGTCAGTTTTTTCTTTTCGTCGCTCTCCGGCAGCGTGCGGCGGAGAACGGCGTGGATACGGGCCAGAACCTCCTTCATCTCGAAGGGCTTGACGATGTAATCGTCCGCGCCCATTTCCAGCCCGGAAACCCGATCCATCGTCTCACCCTTGGCGGTGAGCATGATGATGGGAACCTGACTCGTCTCCCGAATCTTGCGGCAGACGCCCCAGCCGTCCAGCACCGGGAGCATGATATCCAGCAGCACCAGATCCGGCTCGAATTCCTTAAACGCCTCTACGCCCTTGCCCCCGTCCGGGGCGGTGCGCGTCTCGTAGCCCTCCTTGTCCAGGTAAAGCTGGAGCAGCTGCGCGATATTGCTGTCGTCCTCTACGATTAAAACCTTTGTCGCCATTGTGTATCATCCTCCTATGTCAATTACGGCCTTGCCGCAGGCTTTGTGCGTTTCCTACATTATAAAACTTTTTGCTCCGTTTTGATTAACAGAGTGTAAATCCCCCGGTTACATCAATACTGTTATTATCTCACATTGGAAGATTTTCGTCAATGCTGGTATTCAAAATCTCACCCCAAATGCATCCCGGAGCGAATATGCAACGCCTCCCTGTATTTGCACGGGACAAAACGGATTGACAGGACGAGCAGCCACGTTCGCAAGCGTAGCCAACACAAAACGAAACCGACCTACATCACCTGCGGGCCTGGTTACGAGATAAATTTAAACACACATTACAGACCCGTGGCCCGTTCTTTCCGGGCCACGGGAAACAGGGGTTTTTCTTTGGCGGGTCGACACCGTTTCTTTTTGCCCCGTCAAAAAGAAATGGGGTTGAAAAAGCCCCCTTCGTGATAAAAAACCTATCAGAAGCGGTAACTATCTGACATTTCCGCGACATGAAGCTGATTTCCACAGCTTTCAGCGAAAAAGCGCCCCCCGACCATATCGGGGAGCGCCGCTGCTATGCTTACTTTGTTTCCTTTTTCTCCGGTTCCCCGGCGGGGTCCGGGGTTTCAAACACGGTTTTCAGCCCGGCTGCCAGCCCCGCAAGGCCCTGAATCTCCGAGGGAATAATGATCTTGGTGGCCTTTCCGTCGGCGGCGGCCTGGAACGCCTCCAGCGCCTTCAGCTTCACCACTTGGTCATTGGGGCAGGCCGCGTTCAACATTCTCAGCGCGTCAGCCTGAGCCTGCTGCACCTTCAAAATTGCCTGGGCCTGAGCCTCCGCCTCCAGCAAACGGGCCTCTTTCGCGGCCTCTGCCCGCAGAACCACGGACTCCTTCTCGCCCTGGGCCACAAGGATCTGGGACTGCTTCTTGCCCTCGGCCTGGAGAATCGCCTCCCGGCGCTCCCGCTCGGCCTTCATCTGCTTCTCCATGGCGTCCTGAATCTCCCGGGGCGGGATGATGTTTTTCAGCTCCACCCGGTTGACCTTGATGCCCCAGGGGTCAGTGGCCTCGTCCAGGATGGTTCTCATCTTGGTGTTGATGATGTCCCGGCTGGTCAGGGACTGGTCCAGCTCCAAATCACCGATGATATTCCGCAGGGTGGTGGCGGTCAGATTCTCGATGGCGGACATGGGATGCTCCACGCCGTAGGTGTACAGCTTGGGGTCGGTGATCTCGAAATACAGCACCGTGTCGATCTGCATGGTCACGTTATCCTTGGTAATCACCGGCTGGGGGGCGAAGTCCACCACCTGCTCCTTCAAAGAGACGTAACGGGCCACCCGCTCGATAAACGGGATTTTAAAATGGATGCCCACGCTCCAGACGGTGTGGAATGCGCCCAGCCGCTCGATCACATAGGCGTGGGACTGCTGCACAATGCGGATGTTGGTCGCCAGAATAATCAGAACCAACACAACGACGACAATCAAAATAATCATGCCAATACCCATAAATGATACCTCCTTTGCTTCGCCGCACCGGGCGGCGCTCCGTTTTCCTCTGTGTTCTGCCGATTTGTTCAGGGGGCGGCGGTCTGTGGCTCCGTCACCGGCTCCACCCGTACCTTCACACCCTCGATGCTCCGGATCACCACCCGCGTACCCTCGGGAATCACCTCTGACCCCACGGGCCGGGCCGTCCAGATTTTTCCGTCCACCTTCACCTGACCGGTGCCGTTCACCTCGTCGATGGGGACAAGCACCACGGCCTCCTGTCCGATGACCCGGTCGGCGTTGGTCGGCTCGTGCCGGGTACGGAACACCTTCGCCGCCAGGGGGCGAATCAGCGCCATGGCAATCAGGGAGATTGCCGCAAACAGCACCACCTGAATGACTATGCCGCCACCGGCCAGGGCCGCGATCAGCGCCCCCACAGCGCCCAGCGCAAACCAGATGGATACCAGCCCCACCGTTGCGCCCTCCGCCACGCAGAAGGCGATAATCAGCGCGACCCATATCAATGACATGGGAACCATATTGACACACCCCTTTCCGACAAGTGTCATTGCGCGTTTGGATGCCTCGTATTGTTAACGTATCACAATTTCGGGGCTTTGTCTACAGGGAATTCATATTACTTTTTCCTTACATTTTCTTTTTCTTGAAAGGTACAAAAGGAAACCGGAAAAGCGCCCAGTGGAACGCTTTTCCGGTTAGAATGGGTTTCAGACGTTTTCAATAGAAGATTCGTTTAGCTGACGATGGTGGCATACTGGTCGATATTCGCCATCATCTCGTCATACTCCTCCTGGGTGATGAAGCCGCTTTCCAGATTCCGCTGCTGGTTCGCAATGTATTCCTCCCGGAAATAATCCACGTTCACCGGCTCCAAATCCTCGTCGCTCAGCGCCGCCGTAAGGCTCTCCTGGGTCAGGGTCACGCCGTTTTGCGACACATAGCTCTCGCTGCTGTCCGCCGTGAAGCAGCCCTGTGCCTGCCCCAGAACGTAGTAGTAATCCCCCTCGGTGTTATAGGCGCCGCCCCGGCCCGGCTTGTACAGGAACAGCAGATACTCGTCGCCAACCTCCAGCGCGGGGCTGCTTTCGCACACCTCGGTATAGTTGCCCACGGTTCCGCCCTGCACCCGCACCGTCACCGTTTCGCTCTCCGCAGCGCCGCGCAGAGCTGTGCTTACGTCAAAGTAGTAATCTGTGAAGTTTGCCGTACCTCCGGAAACATTCTGAATCTGAAAGGCCTCCGATTTGCCCGACACGGTTCCCACCGCAACCAGCGCGGACTGCTCATACAGGTCGTCCAGGGTCTTTTCCTCAAGCGTACCGGAGATATACACTGTCTTATGGGACAATCTGGTGATTCCGAACACGGCGGCGGCAATCACAAGGACTACTGCAACCGCTATCAGCGCCAGCTTCTTCCCATCCATCGCTTTCAGGCGTTTCATGACAAAACCTCCTTCCACATGGCGGGCTTATCCGGAAACAGCACCCCTGCCCTGTCCGGGTTCAGACCGCGCTTCTGGTACAATTCAATTCTACCAAAAAAACAGATCTTGTCAATATAAACATTGTGCAATTTTAAAATATTTTTTCCTGTCTTTTCCGCGAAATCACAGCAGATGCAGCCCCGCCTCCCGATACAGGCGGCGCGTTTCCTCGTCCCACACCGAGGCCTGCACCTCGCCAATATGGGCGGTTCCCAGCAGCAGCATACACAGGCGGCTCTGGCCGATGCCGCCGCCGATGGAGGCGGGCAATACGCCGTTCAGCACGCCCTGATGGAAGGGCAAGGCCCTCCGTTCCTCGTGCCCGGACAGGGTGAGCTGCCGGGCCATGCTCTCCGCATCCACCCGGATACCCATGGAGGAGACTTCAAAGGCCTGTTGCAGCGTCTCGTTCCAGAACAGGATATCCCCGTTCAGCTTCCAGTCGTCATAGTCCGGCGCCCGTCCGTCATGGGGCGCGCCGCTGCGGAGCTTGCCGCCGATCTCCATCAAAAAGACGGTGTGATGCTCCCGCAGGAAGGCGTTTTCCCGCTCCTTGGGGGTCTTGTCCGGGTATAAATCCTCCAGCTCCTGGGTCGTGATAAAGGTCACCTGGCTGTCCAGATGGGGGCGGCTGTTCAGGGACGGATAAATGGCATGGAGGTACATCTCCGTGGCGCAGATGGCGTTGACAATGCCCTCTACCACACCCTTCAAATAGTCGGTGTTCCGCTGCTGGGGGGTGATGACCTTTTCCCAGTCCCACTGGTCCACATAGATGGAGTGCAGGTTGTCCAGCTCCTCGTCCCGGCGGATGGCGTTCATGTCGGCATACAATCCTTTTCCCACCCGGAAATCATAGTCGTAAAGGGCCTGGCGCTTCCACTTGGCCAGGGAGTGAACCACCTGGGCATGAGCGCCAGTGTCGCGGATGTCGAAGTCCACAAAGCGCTCCACGCCGTTCAGGTCGTCATTCAGGCCGGTGGAGGACTCCAGAAACAGCGGCGCGGAAACCCGGCTGAGGTTCAGGGTGGCGCACAGCGCATCGGCAAACAGCTTTTTGATGGTGGCAATGGCCCGCTGGGTGTCATAAAGGTTCAGGGCGGGGCGGTAGCCCACCGGAACATAGGATCTGCTCATATCGTATTCTCTCCTGTCAGTTTGGCCGGGACAGGTACGCCCCCGGCCTTGGGATACCCTTATTATGGCACATTAGCGAGAAAAAGTAAAGGTGGTTCCGCTTTGCATTTATGTATAGGCTGTGAATGGGTATGGATATTTTTGACCAAAGCCCAATACAGCGAGTAGAAAATGCCGGCCTTTAATATTATTTTGCTTGTAAGTCAAAGTGCTTTTGTTCGCTCTTTGGCGAGGGAAACCAGAAAAAGTAGTTTCTTACCTCCAAACATTGTGGATTTATGTAAGGCAACTGAGAGAGCCTGTCCCTGTGCAAGCTAATGTTGGTTTGTAGCGCTCACAGCTTTCTATTTTTTCTATACTCCAGCGGGCTCATACCGCCCAAGGAGTACTTAAGGCCCTCCGCATAATCACAAAAACACTATGCCATTCTCCAAAAGCAAAAATAGCACGGGAAGACGGGCTTTGCTCCGGAAATACTTGCTGATGTCACTGCTGCCCGGCATCTATAAATTATTCGCGGGGCCGAAGAACATAGACAGCTCTCAGCAGTTACTCTGGTTCGCTTCACTGCCATCTTGCCCGAAAAGCAACAGTCCCGCATAAGCCCGCAATCATCCACGCAAGCCCACGAAAGAGCAATTGCAAAACATTCTTAAAAGAAGAAAAAATATGAAGAATCTTCCGCCAAAATGCAGGATTCTGCTCATCCATCATGCAAAGAGCTTTGTGAATTTATAACGAATTTCTGAATTTTTGTGAAAGCGAATTGCAAAAGCTCCAAAACTGTCATATACTAGAGGCAGAAAAGGAGCATCATCATGAGTTTTAGTAAAATCTTAGTTTTGTTCATTACGATTGCCTGTATTCTTCTGTTTATCGCCATCATCAATTCGGCCAGGCACATGGAGCATCTGAACCACGGCGGCAGCGAGCTGCTGCGCCGCACGGTGGAGGCGGAGGTTGTGGCAAAGCGGGCGGCACAAAGCGCCGCATCCGACTACCGGACGACGACGCCGGAGGGCTATTATATCACCTTCCGGGTGGAGGGCGAAGGCCCGGTGGAGCTGCCTGTTTCCGCCGCCCAGTATGGGCATATGGTGGAAGGGGATCGGGGCCGCCTGACCTTTCAGGGCACCCAATACCTCAGCTTTCAACTGGGGTGAGCAATCGAATCACGACCTGAAACCGCCTGTCCGGAATTCCGGGCAGGCGGTTTTATCTGTCTGAGGCTGGCTTTTTAAATTTTTGATATAGTCCCCTTAGAGTAGACACTCGAAAAAGCAAAGATTCGAGACTAC
>JAJQBJ010000041.1 GCA_021203345.1 Oscillospiraceae bacterium | reverse complement strand
CATGGAAAGACTTTTTTGTTTTTTCACTGTCTACTTGACAGGGGGCACTTCACTTCCTTCGGGGCGTGTCAGTCACAATTTCTACGCTGCAAAGTATAGCGCAGCAAAAGCAAAAAATCAACCGCTTTTCTGGTTAACGCTTTGTATGCTTTCGCTTCCAGTCCTTGATTTGGGCCAGACGGGTTTTGAACCGGCCCTCCACGCCCTGTTCCGTGGGGCGGTAATATTCCCGACCCACCAGCGAATCCGGCAGGCATTGCATATCCGTCAGCTTGTCCCGGGTGTCATGGGCGTACTGATAGCCCTCGCCATAGCCCTCCTCCCGCATGAGCTTGGTAACGCCGTTGCGGATGGTCAGCGGTACCGGCTCCGCCAGATGCTGCACCGCATCCCGCTTTGCCTCCTCATAGGCGCGATAAAGGCTGTTGGACTTGGGAGCCAGAGACAGATAGACCACCGCCTCTGTCAGATGGACGCTGCACTCCGGCATCCCGATATAGTGGCAGGCCTGAAACGCCGCCACCGCGATTTCCAGCGCCCTGGGGTCTGCCAGTCCCACATCCTCGCTGGCGAACCGCGTCACCCGGCGGGCGATGTAAAGGGGGTCTTCTCCCGCCTCCAGCATCCGGGCCAGCCAGTAGACCGCCGCGTCCGGGTCGGAGTTCCGCATGGATTTGTGGAGCGCGGAAATCAGATTGTAATGCTCCTCGCCCTGCTTGTCGTACAGCAGACTTTTCCGGGAGGTACACTGCTCCAGCGTCTCCCGGGTGACGGTGATGCCGCCGTCCGGCTCTACGCTGCCGTTCAGCACCACCATCTCCAGCGTGGAGAGGGCTGTTCGCGCATCGCCGTTTGCAAACTCCGCCAGCTGCCCCAGCATTTCCCGGGAAACGGATACCTTCTGTTCCCCGAACCCTCTGGGGTCCTGCAGGGCCCGTTCCAGCAGAACGGTCAGTTCCTCTGTTGTCAGAGCGTGAAGCACAAACACCTTACACCTGGACAGCAGAGCGCTGTTGATTTCAAAGGAGGGATTTTCCGTTGTGGCTCCAATCAGAATGATGCTCCCCTTTTCCACATAGGGGAGAAACGCGTCCTGCTGGGCCTTGTTGAACCGGTGGATCTCGTCCACAAAGACGATGGTTCTGGCTCCGAACCGGCGGTTTTCCTCCGCCTGCTGCATGACGGAGCGAATTTCCTTGATGCCGCTGGTGACGGCGGAAAAGTCGATAAACGCTGCCTGGGTGCGGTTTGCGATGATGCGGGCCAGCGTTGTCTTGCCCACCCCCGGCGGCCCCCAGAAAATCATGGAGGAAACCTGATCCTGCTCGATCAGCCGCCGGAGAACCTTCCCCTCGCCCAGCAGGTGGGTTTGTCCCACATATTCCTCCAGCGTCCGGGGGCGAAGCCGTGCTGCCAGCGGCTGACTTAAGCTCTGTTCAAACATGGAGACTTGTTCCATTCCATTTCCCTCCAAGCCTTGATACGCCCATTATAGGAGCTTTTGGTTCGGACTTCAACCCCGGAAAGGGGCGGAATTATGCCGTATTTTTCCCCTTTTTGACAGAACGCAAAAAATCAGGTATAATGTCGTTAACCTATAAATTCAGGAGGAGCGTTCCATGCCAACCGACACAAAAAAATCATCTGCGCGGCGCACTGACAGCTCCCGCAAAAAGGGCCGGCGGAGCCGAAGCCCGAAGCGCCGGGTTCTCCTGCCTGTCCCGCTGCTTCTGGGGCTGCTCCTGGTGATTTGGGGGATTCATTCCCTGATGACCTCCGGAGGACGGTCAGCCTCCCAAACGACGGGGACATCCTCTGCCTCAGTGAAGGCGATTCAGGAGGATGTACCGGAGAATTCCTATGATTCAGAAAACTTTGTCTCCGAAAGCGACGGAACCGTTTCCTATGAGGACGAAAGCTATTACTCCGTTCAGGGCATCGACGTATCCAGCCATCAGGGCGAAATCGACTGGGCGGCTCTGGCGGAGGAAGGGGTGGAATTTGCCATTCTGCGTATTGGCTACCGGGGGTATACCGTCGGTGGATTGAATGCAGACGAGCAGTTTGCCGCCAATCTGACCGCCGCACAGGAGAACGGTATCCAGGTCGGCGCATATTTCTATTCTCAGGCCCTCTCCGCAGAGGAGGCCCGGGAGGAGGCGGACTATGTGCTGGAGCTGTTGGACGGCGTGACCCTGGAGCTGCCCGTCTTTTTTGACTGGGAAAAGCAAACCGCCGAGGGCTCCCGCACCAGTAATGCGGACGTCAGCATCCTGACCGACTGTGCCCTGGCCTTTTGTCAGACGATTGAAACCGGCGGCTATGAGGCGGGCATCTATTTCTATTCCTCCCTGGCGCTGGATACCTACGACCTGTCTGTGCTGACGGACTATGTGTTCTGGCTCTCCCAACCGGGGGAAACGCCGGATTTCGACTATGTATTCACCTTCTGGCAATACTCCTACACCGGGACACTGGACGGCATCAGCAGCGACGTGGATTTGGACATGATGCTGGTGTCCGTGGAGGACGCGGACGAGGAACAGCCCGAATAGAGCACAACGGTAAACTTTTTTGGAATCCCATTGAAAAATTCCGCTCCCCGGCCCAATCGCCGGGAAGTTTGTGCTATAATGGGGGCAACTTTACGATAGAGGATGAGCGGTATGAAACAAGTGACGGTGGGTATTCTGGCCCATGTGGACGCGGGGAAAACCACCCTGTCCGAGGGACTGCTGTATCTCAGCGGCAATCTGAAACGTCTGGGGCGGGTCGATCACGGGGACGCCTTTTTGGATACGGACACCCAGGAGCGGGAGCGGGGCATTACCATCTTCTCCAAGCAGGCGGAGCTGGAAACGCCGAAGCTGCACCTGACCCTGTTGGATACCCCCGGCCATGTGGACTTCTCCGCCGAGATGGAGCGCACCCTCCAGGTGTTGGACTACGCCATTCTGGTGATTTCGGGAACGGATGGCGTACAGGGGCATACGGAAACGCTGTGGGAGCTGCTGCGGCGATACGACATCCCCACTTTCCTGTTTATCAACAAGATGGATTTGGCGGGCGCGAACCGGGGGGAGCTGCTGGCACAGCTCTGTGCCCGGCTGGACGGGAACTGCGTGGACTTTTCCCAGCCGGACAGCCCGGAATTTCCGGAGCTGCTGGCGCTGTGTGACGAGTCGCTGATGAACACCTATCTGGAGACAGGCGCAATTCCCACGGCGGACATCCGGGAGGCCATTGGCCGGCGGAGCCTGTTCCCCTGCTGGTTTGGTTCTGCGCTGCGGCTGGAGGGGGTGGAGGACTTTTTGCACGGTCTGGAAACCTATACCAGACAGCCCGACTGTCCGTCGGAGTTTGGCGCAAGAGTATTTAAAATCAGCCGGGACAGCCAGGGGGCCCGCCTGACCTGGATGAAGCTCACCGGCGGCAGCCTGCGGGTGCGGGAGCTGCTCACCGACGAGGGAACCGCAGACCGGAACGGAAAGCGCGTCTCACGGGAACAGGCCTGGCAGGAAAAGGTCGATCAGATTCGGGTGTATTCCGGCGCGAAGTATCGCACCATAGAGGAGGCCGGGGCGGGCACCGTCTGCGCCGTCACGGGCCTGTCTCAAACCTATCCCGGCCAGGGCCTGGGCATCGAGGAACAGTCCGCAGCCCCTGCGCTGGAGCCGGTGCTGACCTATGGCCTGTTGCTGCCCCGGGAGGTTGACCCCGCAATTGCCCTGAAAAAGCTCCGGGAGCTGGAGGAAGAGGACCCGCAGCTTCATCTGCTTTGGGATGAGGAACACCGGGAAATCTCCCTACAGCTTATGGGCGAGGTGCAGCTGGAGGTCTTGAAGCGCCAAATCGCTGACCGCTTTCATTGGAACGTCTCCTTCACCTCCGGCGCGATTTTGTATAAAGAAACCCTGTCAGCCCCGGTGGAGGGCGTGGGGCATTATGAGCCCCTGCGCCACTATGCGGAGGTGCATTTGCTGCTGGAGCCGGGGGAGAGGGGGAGCGGTCTGGTATTCGACTCTATTTGCTCCACAGACCAGCTGGATTTGAACTGGCAGCGCCTGATTCTGACCCATCTGGAGGAAAAAACGCATCGGGGCGTTCTCACCGGTTCCCCCATTACGGACATGAAAATTACGCTGGTGGCGGGCCGCGCCCATATCAAGCACACCGAGGGCGGCGACTTCCGACAGGCCACCTACCGCGCTGTGCGTCAGGGCCTGATGAGCGGTCAGTCCGTCCTGCTGGAGCCGTGGTACGCCTTTCGGCTGGAGCTTCCGCAGGAAAATCTGGGCCGTGCTATGTCGGACATTCAGCAGCGATCCGGCTCCTTTCAGCCCCCGGAGATCAACGGGGACACCGCGCTGCTGACCGGTACGGCCCCGGTATCCACCATGAGCGGTTATTTCACCGAGGTCACTGCCTACACCAGAGGCCGGGGGCGGCTGACCTGCACTCTGCGGGGCTATGACCTGTGCCATAACACGGAGGAGGTTCTGGCGGAAAAGTGCTATTTCCCGGAGGCGGATACAGAGAACAGCCCGGATTCCGTGTTCTGCTCCCACGGGGCGGGGACGCTGGTTCCCTGGGATCAGGTGCGGGACTATATGCACCTGCCGGCCTATGAGCTGCCGGTTCCGGAGGAAGCAGAGGATACCGAGGCTTCCTACGCGCCGGTTCGCCCCGGTTATCGCCAGCGTTCCGGGCACTCCGGTACCGCCGCAGAGGACAAGGAGCTGCAGGCCATTTTTGAACAGACCTACGGAGCGGTCAAGCGCCCCGCCTTCCGCTCCCGGCAGGAGGTTCAGGCCGCCGAGCTGCAAGCCGCTCAACGCTCCAAGGCGGCCCCGGTGCCCACCGGCCCGGAATATCTGCTGGTGGACGGGTATAACATCATCTTCGCCTGGGAGGAGCTGAAAGCCCTGGCCGCGATCAGTCTGGACGACGCCCGGACGCGGCTGGCGGATATTCTGTGCAACTATCAGGGCTATAAAAAATGCAGGGTGATTCTGGTATTCGACGCATACCGGGTGAAGAACAACCCCGGCTCGGTGGAAACCTACAAAAACATCTCCATCGTCTATACGAAGGAGGCGGAGACGGCGGACTCCTACATTGAAAAGGTGACCTATGAGATCGGCAGGCACCACCGGGTTCGGGTGGCTACGTCGGACGGCCTGGAGCAGGTCATCATTCTGGGACACGGGGCGCTGCGCCAGTCGGCGGAGGCGTTCCGGCTGGACGTTGCACAGGCCACCGGGGAGATCGAGCGGCTGGTACAGGCCAACAACGAACGGCTGTGGGCCGGAGATAAGGGCCATCGCGTGACCCGGTGGGAAAAGGGAGAGGGCAAACATGGAAACTAAGCTGGTGCTGCTGGGAACCGGCACCCCCAACGCCTGCCCAAACGCCAGCGGCCCCGCCGTTGCCGTGGTCGTGGGCGAGCGGGCGTATCTGGTGGACTTCGGCCCGGGGGTGGTGCGGCAGGCGTCTAAAGCCTATTTCAAGGGCATTGACCCGTTAAGGCCCGATCGTCTGACAGTGGCCTTCTGCACCCATCTGCATACAGACCACACCGCCGGGTATCCGGATTTGATTTTCACGCCCTGGGTGCTGGAGCGCCGCGAACCGTTGAAGGTGTTCGGCCCCAAAGGGCTACAGAACATGACCGACCACATCCTGTCGGCCTATGAGGTGGACATTGATTTTCGGCTGCACGGCTTTGAGCGGGCCAACGAACAGGGATGGCGGGTTCAGGTCACGGAGCTGACTCCCGGCGTTGTCTATCAGGACGAGCTGGTGACGGTGGAGGCATTCCCGGTCAGCCATGGCACGCTGGAGAGCTACGGCTATAAATTCACAGCCGGGGACAAAACCATCGTTATCAGCGGAGACACCGCGCCGCTGGAGCTGGTGGCGCAAAAGGCGCAGGGCTGCGACATCCTGCTGCACGAGGTCGAATATGCGGCGGGGCTGGCCTCCCGGCTCCCCAAGTGGCAGACCTACCACCGCGCGGTTCACACGCTCAGCACCGACCTGGCGCGGGTGGCGGCCCTGGCTGACCCGAAGCTGCTGGTCACCTATCATCGGATTTATCATATGGAAATTCAGGATAACTCCATCGACCTGGAGGCGGAGATGGCCCGGCGGGATGCGGCGATCCTCCGGGAGATTCGGGAGGCCGGTTATTCCGGGGTTGTGGTGAACGGGAAGGATTTGGATGTTTTCTCCGTGTAGGGGAGGGAAGGGATAGTGCCAATGAACAGGGAGTTATGGGGCCTGGCAGTTCAGGCGACAATGCGAAAAAAGAAATCCGGCGCACTGCTGCTGAGCGTTCTTGCCATCTCCTTTGCGTTTGCCGTTATGATTTTGTGCTTTACGGGGAGCATTGAGCGAACTAACTCGGGAATCCGCCTGTCCAATTACGGCGCATGGTATGGGGCCATTCCAGCCGGACAGGTATCCGATTTGGAGTTTCTCAACAGTGAAGAAAGCCTGACATGGATGGAGCAGCTGGGCGTCAGCACCAACTATGGAACCGTTGACGCCTATGGAATCGGCACGGCGGACAATACCTTTGTGGAAATTGGAAATCTTGCAGTCCTGGACGGTCATTTCCCGGAGGAATCCGGGGAAATCGCCATGGAGGCGGATTTGCTGAGCTTGTTGGGATATGATTACACGCTGGGGCAGACGATCACATTGAACATTGCCTTTTCCGCCGGGGAGGACACCGTTCTGGTCGAGGGCACCTTTACCCTGTGCGGAATCCTGAAGGAGTATACCGATCTGTGGTATCTGTCTGCAAATGCTCAGGGTCAACTGCTGAACAGCGCATTGATAACTCAGGAGGATGCGGATGCCCTGTGGGACGCTGCAAACCAACTGGCGCTGGATGCGCTGGGCATAGCCGCGGATGAGACAGTTCCCTCCTGGTTTTTCACAGTTCAGGAGGACATGGAACAAACCATGACAGACGCGGTCAACGCTTACCTCCAATCCACCAGGACCCTCAGCACCGGAGATCAACAGGTCTGTGTGAATACGCTGGCCTACGCGGACTCGGCAGATCCCGTCTATCACACGGTTTACATTTGCATCACTCTACTGGCTACCCTGTTGGCCGTCCTGTGCATTTATGCGGTGTATCTGCCGGATCAGGTGCGCTATGTTGTCCGGTTTCGGAGCATTGGCGGCACAAAGGGACAGCTGATGCGACTTATCCTGCTAGAAACCTTGCTGATTTGTATTCCGGCGGTGTTGCTCGGGATTTTCATGGGAATATTGGGACTTTACGGGCTGCTCCGGCTGGCTGTTTACGCAGGTTCCGCCGAGATTTTACTTGCGGTGCCCCGGGTGCCGTTGGTCTGCGCGGTTCTGCTTTGGCTGGCCGGAATTTTGCTGATTCGTCTGATTACCTTTCAAATTGCCATGCGAACACCGTTGACCGGTGGCCGCCACATGGAGATATCCGGAACCCGGCGGATTCAAAAGGTTCAGAACATGCTGCTTCCGCTGATTTGCGGGCTTTGCTGCGGGGGCCTTTCGTTCATGGTGTTAGAAACCGTGCCGCAATGGGACAAATTTCAAAACTGGTCTGCCACCCCGTCCTATACCATCAGGCGAAGCTCCACCGAAACCTATGATGTGACCACCGGGGAAACGATTCTTTGGCCGGGTGTTGTGACCGAGGACGAACTCACGCAAATTCGCAATATTTCCGGCGTATCCCTGGCGGAGGGCTTTGCCCAGCTGCCCATTACGCTTACCTTTGACGGGATGGAGGACGTTGCCCTTGCAAAAGCGATGATGGGCAGTTCCGACGATCTGGACGTAACCCTTTATGCCATTGACCCAGATTCGGACGGCTGGGAAAACACCTTTGACCTGGAACGCACCGGCGTTGACCTGGAGGCGTTTGCCGATGGCGACTGCATCGTTTTGGCCTTTGATGGCTCTGACAGCCGCATTACCTATGAAACCCTCAGCTATGACATTTATGCGGGGGATTATGTATGGGATATCCAAACCTTTTCCGACACAGGGCTGTCTGTGGGGGACAGGATTCAGCTCAGTGTACAAAAGACCACAGAGCAGAATCAGACTTCTGGCGAATGTGATACCATTGTGGGCGGATTTTTGAACACGTCATATGACAGCATTTGCACAAGGTCGCTGGTGTTGACTGAGCCGTACACAGTCATTTGTTCGACGACCTTTCTGAAAAGGCTGGTGGACTCTCTGGAGGAGGGCTATGTCTGGGACATTCAAACCGGGGATACCGGCTATACGTCGGACGGCGAAGCGGGTTATAATCGGGTGTTCGTCTATGCACAGTCGGATGCGGCATTTTTGTCCACGGACAGCGCTCTGGCGGAGCTGTGCAGCGAAAACAACCTTTTGCTGTACAACCAGCGGGAAACCGTTTCGGCCCATACCCGGCAATATCTGCAAAGCTTTTTGCTGCTTCTGGTGAGCGGCAGCGCTGTCGTTTTGATTCTCCTGCTGATTATGCGGAATGTCATGAAGCTGAAAGCCCGTCAGGAACGGAGAAAATATGGAATTCTACAGGCGTTGGGAATGTCTGCCGGTCAGGTTCGGCTGGCAATTTTCAAACAGGCGTTCCGGGAGGGCGTTTTTGCCGTTTGTACGGGATGGATATTCTATGGGTGCTATCTGTTGGGTGACGCTGTTCGGTGCGTGTTCTATTATTATGAGGAACTGGAACAGGAGACAACGGTACTCGAAAATTTCACAGAGCAGATTATCGGCCTGAATTTAAAGCTGGTCATACTCCTGTCGCTTCTCGAACTGCTCCTGTTTTTGGTCGTTTTCTGGAGTTCCAGGCGGCAGCTGGTTCGGGAGGATATCATGGATAAGCTGCGGGACGCAGAGTGAAGGAGATAGGAATCATGAGTGTTATTTTATCGGCAGAAAATGTTTATAAAACCTACCACGCCGTTTCCGGGGACGTTCACGCCCTGAACGGAGTCAGTATTTCCTTTGAAGCCGGGCTTTTTTACGCCATCGTTGGGCGCAGCGGTTCGGGAAAGTCAACGCTCCTTCATATTCTAGGCGGGTTAGACCGTCCCACATCAGGCCGGGTAATTCTGAACGGACAGGATATCTACGCCTGTTCCGACCAGCAGAGAGCCATTTACCGGCGGCGGTTTATGGGCTTTGTATTCCAGCAATTCAATCTTCTGGAGGAATACACGGTGCTGAACAATATCTGTATGCCGCTGAAGCTGGATGGGAAAAAGCCCGATCCCCAATTCCTGGCGCAGGTGACGGAGCTTTTGGGAATCGGGGACAAGCTGAAAAAATATCCCTCAGAGCTGTCAGGCGGCGAACAGCAGCGTGTGGCTATCGCCCGGTCTGTTCTGGCGAAGCCTCAGCTTGTGTTTGCGGATGAACCTACCGGCAATCTGGACCGGGAAACCGGCGCGGCAACCGTTCAGCTGTTGCGGGACAGTGCAAAGGCATTCGGTCAAACCCTGATCGTGGTGACGCACGATGCGGAAATTGCAGACCTGGCAGATAGGGCTATCCAAATTGAGGATGGGAGGGCGGTTGTGGCGGTGGATTGAGCGAAAGCAGTTCCTTCTACCCCATGAAAAAAGACACGCTACACTTAGATGCAGCGTGTCTACATTTTTACAAATCAGATTCCCAGTCCAATCCCCGCTCCGTCACGGCAACACTGCCCCGGCGCAGGACGGGCCGTTCCTCCGCAACATGACCATACCGGGCGGAAAATTCCCGGAACAGGTCAGAGCGGTAATATACCTCATAGGTGCAGTTGGACAGGGGCAGGTCAAAGTCCAGAGAAATCAGCCCCTTCCGGGCCAGGGAAACCAGCGCCTCGGCCCGCTCCATGACCGTCTCCAGCGTGTCCGCTTCTGTTTCCAGCAGGACAGGGGAGAGGATCAGGGTTCCGTCCTCGTATGCGCCACCCTTTGGTAGCAACAGAAACTGAGCCATCGGCAGATACAGCACGGACGAAAGCTGATGCAGCAGTTCACGTTCCGCAGGATTCAGAGCGGGCAGGTGCGCGGAACAGCCGCCCGCACACCCGGAGCAGTCCTGCGAACAGCCGCCACAGGCTGCTCCCTGTGCTTGATACAAAGCCATAGCCGCTTACCTTGTCAGTTCCTCCGGCTTCAGCGCATCGCCCCGGCTGAAATCATCGGGGCTGTGGAAAACCAGATAACCGGTCAGAGCGCCGTAATAGCCCTCGAATTCCTCGATTTTTTTCCGACTGGCCTCCAAAATCTCCTCCTCACTGGCCTCGGCATACCGCAGCGGGATTCCCAGCGTGACCTGGCCGCCCTCCAGATTCAGGGCCAGCATACCGCCGTTGGCGGTGCTGGCGTGGCGCAGATACTCCTGCTCCAGGGTAGCCAGCCATTCCAGCTCCAGCGCCAGGTCCTCCAGGGAATAGCCCTCCTGCTCCGGGTGAAGCGTCGCCACAGTCTGACGCAGCTTTTCCTCGGAGAAGGGATAGCGCACGAAAACCTGCACGGAATCCTCGCACTCCGGAACATTCCGCTCAAAAAGCACGGTAGCCACCTTTACGCTGCCCAGATACAGGCTGCTGATTTTGAAGGAGGATTTGTCCTCATTCTGTTCGGTTCTGGATGCTTTCAGCTCCATTCCATTGATTTTTGCCATCATAACCTCCTGTGCCGGCGCGGGCCCGGCGGGAGCAGGCAGGCCGATTCCCGCTGAAAGCTATCCTGTCTGCGATTTGATTTGGGGCTATTATACTGTATTTTCCCTCAGATTTCAACAATTCTGTTTTCGATTGATTCGTAATATAGAGGAGCATCAATCCGAAACGGAGAAACAGCTGACGGCTCAACTATCAAAGGCCTTGGTCATGGCCTTGAGCGTCAACTCCACAGCCTGACACTCGTGCTGATACTGATTGTGAAAGAACACAAACATCATGCCGCACATCAACAGCCAGCCGATCAGCACCACGATGGAGACAACGGTTATCTTGGGCAGAGCCGATATGATCTGCGCGATTTGGAGCGCAGTCACGGCGATAAAGGCCAGAATCAGAAGGAAAAAGGAATTGGAAAACCGGGTTTTCAGCTGAAGCTGACTGATATTTCCCACCGGTTCCGCCTGCAGGGATACAACGGGCAGGGCAATACCGCCGGAGGTTTGCTCCTTGTAGCGGCGGTAAAGCCTGCCCTGAAAGCGTCTGTCCTTCCATGTTCCCACCAGGCAGGCCCTGATATAGTCCCCTTAGAGTAGACACTCGAAAAAGCAAAAATTCGAGACTA
>JAJQBJ010000117.1 GCA_021203345.1 Oscillospiraceae bacterium | reverse complement strand
TCATCACGTCCGGCCCCTTTGGGAACGAGTGTCCAAAGGGCTTTTGTGCAATGGCATGGCAGGCTATCTGCTTGCAGGCAACTACCCTTGCCGGTGGCGGAAAGGTATTTGGGCATGACCTGGTGCATATTGCCTGTCGCAATGATGGGGTCAGGCCGGTTGTTTTCAGGCTGGAGCCTTATGAAGATGATGAGGAATCTGTATTTTGAGCTTCTATTATACCGAGGTGGCAGACGATGAGCTATAAAATCAGCAAGATAGATGAGCAAACATGTTCTATTGAAGATGCGGGCGTGCGTTTCTTCCTTGTAACTGGCACGGAAAAAGGACTGCTCATTGACAGCGGCATGACAACAAAGAATGCCAGAGAGATTGCCGAGGCCCTCACCGACCTGCCTTTACATCTGCTGAATACCCACGCTGATATAGATCATATTGCCGGAAACGATGCCTTTGATACGGCGCTCATGAATCCTGCTGAGTACATCAACTATTTTCAGCGGGGAGCAGTCCATCCGACACCGACTCCGGTGTGGGACGGTGATGTTATCGACCTCGGAGACAGGCCATTGCAGGTAATCACACAACCGGGTCATACTCCTGGAAGCATTGCTCTTTTGGATATAAACCGGCGTGTACTATTCAGCGCAGATTCTATCCAGAACGGAGAAATCTTTCTGTTTGGCCCCATGCGCAATCTGGTTGGCTATCGGCAGAGCCTGGACAAAGTGTGGGCGCACCGGTCAGAGTATGACCTGATTTATCCTTCCCACGCAGATTTGCCGTTGAAACCGGAAATCATCCCCGAACTCATGAATGGCATGGATCAAATCCTGGCCGGAGAAGCGACCTACCAATCCGGCAACAAGTTTGGTGTGCCGATCAAGATCTACAGCATGGGAGCAGCGGTGTTCCTGTGTGACTAAGTTCTTTAGAGAAATACGAGAAAATCTATGAAATATGACCTGCTCCCAGAGTTTCAAAAATACAGTTGGATACGCCTCCCCACCCAGCCGTGGCTGTTGAGGGCAGCGAATACGCTGATGCCCGTGATACAGCATGGCAGGAAGCTGGACTCTCGCCTACGATCTGAGAAGGTGCAAATCGGAGACTGTACTGCTGACCTGATCCAGCCCAAAGGCGGCAACACAGACAATCTTTTGATCTATTATCATGGCGGGGCTTTTCTCATCAAAGCTGCCGCCTATCAAAAACTCTATGCAAACAGAGGCACATCCACCAAAGGGGTCGATAACGACACGGCAGACGGCTTCAGCGGAGCCTATGTCAGCGCATTGATTCAAGAGTTGAAGGAAGGAACCTATCGGGCAAAACCCGTTCGCCGCGAATATATCGCCAAGAAAAACGGGAAAATGCGTCCGCTGGGAATCCCTTCGTTCAGGGACAAACTGCTCCAGGAAGCAGTCAGAATGATTCTTGAGGCCATCTATGAACCTGTGTTTAACAGCAAGTCCCACGGCTTCCGACCCGGGAAAAGCTGCCACACCGCCCTGCGTCAAATATCCGCTGGCTTTACGGGCATCACATGGTTTATCGAAGGTGACATTAAAGGATGTTTTGACAACATCGACCACGAAGTGTTGATTGCGATTCTGGGCAAAAGGTCAAAGGCAGCAAATCTCTGAACATTATCCGCCAGTTTTTGAAGGCTGGGTATGTAGAGAACTGGGAGTACAACAAAACCTACAGCGGAACCCCGCAGGGCGGCATCTGCTCCCCGATCCTCGCAAATATCTATCTGAATGAGCTGGACAATAAGTTCGAGGAAATCAAGCGGCGCTTCGATCTGCCGCGGCCGAAGAACTACAAAACCCCGATTTATCGGGAACTGGATAACGAGAGGAAAAAGGAATCTTATTGGATTGCTCACACCAGCGACAGCAGGGAAAGAACAGAGAGATTGGCCCGTTACAACGATCTGGTGAAAGCATTGCGGAAGGTTCCCTGTCACTCGCAGAACCGCAAGAAATTCACGTTCGTACGATATGCGGACGACTGGCTTGTTGGGGTGTGCGGGCCAAAAGAGGACTGTGTAGTCCTGAAAGGGGAAATCGGAGAATTCCTGCACAAAGAGCTGAAACTCACGCTCAGCGAGGAGAAAACAAAGATTACGCACAGCTCGGAAAACGTGCGATTTCTTGGCTATGACGTTTGTGTGCGTCGGAGCCAGGAGGTCAAAGGGCACAAAATGAAGAACGGGAAATGGAGGAAAGCCAGAACTCTGCACCTGAAAGTTGCGCTCACGGTCCCCCACAGGGAAAGAATCGAGCATTTCATGTTTGCAAAAGGTGTCGTGATTCAGGCCAAAAATGGGAGATTAAAGCCCATGCACAGGCCGACACTTCTCAACTTATCTGACAGTGAGATTATGGAGCAGTATAACGCAGAAATGCGTGGGCTACTGAATTATTACAACCTTGCTGTGGACTATCACACGCTGGATTACTTCTGCCATCTGATGGAATACAGCTGTTTGAAAACCATTGCCAATAAGCACAAAACATCCGTGCGTAAGGTAATCAGGAAGTACAAAGACGGTCACACATGGTCTGTCCCCTACGAAACAAAAAACGGCACAAAAAGGGTACGTCCGGTTAAAATCGCTGACTGCAAAAGAGGCGAAACCAGTGACGTAGTGTATCAGAGAACAAAATTCAACTTCAAAACCACGATAAGGCAGCGGCTGAATGCCCATGTCTGTGAATTATGTGGAAAGAAGCATGTGGACGAACTGTACGAAGTACACGTCGTTCGCAACATGAATGAACTGGGCAATGAACCGTGGGAGCTCAGGATGAAACAGCTTCGTCGCAAGACAATGGTAGTTTGTCGTGATTGCCACACAAAAATTCATGGAGGAAACCCAACTTGATTGATTTGTTAATTATTAGTGGAGAGCCGGATACTTCGAGAGGAGTAAGTCCGGTTCCGAGGGAGGAACTGGGAAACCTGTGCTTTCAGCGCAAGGCGCCCTTATCCTACCCTATGATGATGGAACGTGAGGACTTCCCAAACACGTCAGAAAACACATCGTCCAGCTTCAGATTGGAAACGGTCAGGCAGTTATGGTCGCGGTTCTTTTCCCCGGTCACCATATTGGTAAGCTTCATGCGGTAGCGCATCAGATCGCGGAGTTGTCGGATGTCGGGCGGCGGGATAAAGCTGGGCTTGACCATGCCGCACATATATAGGTCGCAGATCCATTTGGCGTCCTTGCGGTCAGTTTTGTTGCCCTTCAGCGGCTTGGTGTACTTGGGATGTGCCAGCGTAACACAGCAGGTCTTTTCAAGGATGTTGAACACAGGAATCCAGTATTTGCCTGTAGATTCCATACAGACATCCGAGCAGGAATAATTGGCAAGCCAGTCAACTAAATCCTGTAATCCCTTGGTAAACGAGGAAAAGCGAGCCTGCTTGTATTCTGTCCGGCCATTGGAATCTGTAATACCGATACAGGCAAATATCCAGGTTTTGTGAACATCCAGTCCACAGCAAGTATGATTGACGAACCTGCAATCTTTTTTGCTCCGGGATAAAAAAAAGACTTGACAGCCGCGTTCCATTGTGGTACACTAATTAAGTGCTAAAGAGTGCGGTACGCCGGAGTGGCGGAACTGGTAGACGCCTCGGACTTAAAATCCGATGGGAGCGATCCCGTGCCGGTTCGATTCCGGTCTCCGGTACCATTCTTTTCATCGTCAATATCGCGGGGTAGAGCAGTTCGGTAGCTCGTCGGGCTCATAACCCGGAGGTCGTAGGTTCAAATCCTGCCCCCGCAACCATAAAACAGTCGCTTTCGATATGAAAGCGGCTGCTTTTCTAACTTTTTAGTGAATTTGTAAATCAAAAGAATCGCTCATGTCGTGAATTTGTCGTGAATTCCGCTTGAAAAAGGGGCGGTTTAGCCTTTGCCCTGTGCCTCCCGCTCCGCTTTCCAGCGCTGGTAGCCTTCCTGAAACTCGGGGCGCTGGAAATCCTGCTGAATAGCATTATAGGCGGCCTGGGCCAGACTGAATTGAACGTACTTCGGGATCTCCGAGGTGCTGATGTGGGGCATTGCGGCGGGGTCAACCGGCGCGGCCTGTAATTCCTTCTGCTTTTTCACATTCTGATTCATAGCAATTTCCTTTCTGCTCTTATTACCTCCGGTGCGGGTAGTGGGAACTATATGTCTGCATCACGGCATGAGCATTGGAGTTTGTACGACCCAGAAGGTAGTCAGTGGTTGCGCCGAAAAGTTTCGCCAAGGCTGCGATTTTGGAAGCAGGGATTTCCTTCTTCCCGTTTTGCCAATTCTTCAGGGTGCCCGGGCTGACTCCGATCTCCGTAGCCATCGCCAGCTTCGTCATGCCTGTTTTGACCCATTCGGCCTCAATGTTTGGGTGCTGGCTGGCCCCCTTTGAACTAAAGACTGCTTGCAGAATCAACAATTCAGCAATTGCGTAAGAGTGAGCTTGTTTCATGGGCCAATATATCCCGCATCTGCTCTATGCTAAGTTGCCAGCCGGGGACATCCTGAAGTATGTAGAAGAAGATTCTATTGGAGGAAAACAAAGGCTAGGGCGTAGGCACGCCCTGTAGGTTTGCCAATCATATTTTATACTCCAGAAAAGAAGAACGGATATCTTTTGGAGAACGCCAGTTCAGCGGACGCATGGGGAAGCTGTTGTATTTGCGTTCCCAGACGGCCAGTTGCTTTTTGAAATCTTCAAAGGAATAAAATTTATGCGAAGTACAGAAATACTCATTATTCTTCCAGTAACTGCGCTTCTGGAAAGCCTCCAAATAGCGGAACCGACTATATTCGTCAGTGAATGTGTACTGGTAGTATCCGCCGTCGATGGCAGTTCACCTACCAGGCAGGAGGTAGGGACAAATTTCACATCGATTTGCCCTCGCTGACCAGGGCACAGCATCTTTTCATAGGGCGTTGGCTTATATTTGGGATTGGGCAGAGCAATTTTGGGCTGTTCTGTACGTTTGAACACCTTCAAAAGGCCTCTGATGGATCGGGAATAGCCCCGTTGACGTAGTTTGCCCCAGAACATGACCAGACCTGAGTTGGGATCCCTGCCTTTCCGGTTTGGCCTGAGCAACTGATACCGTACCACAGGTTTCTCCTCTTCGCTACGATTTTCTTCTCTTACCTGTTAAGTATTATTGCAACGCCTACGGGTAACAGAATTTTACAAATTAGACGCCCTACGACGCTTTCCTCGCAACAAAAACAATGCGATCCTCCCCCTCACGGGGTGGCCGCAAAGCGCAATTTCCATAGAGCTCTACCTGGGCGAACCCGGCTGCGCGGAGATAGCCGGTCAGTTCCTCCACGGTATAGGCGTACTCCTCATGCTCCTCGCACTCCCGCCGCCACAGGCCGTTTTTCTGCCGCTCAAACAGGTCGAAGCCGTAGGCGCAAATGCGCTCGTCCGGGTCGTATTCCGCCCGCCAGACGCAGTACACGTCCTCCGCCTCGTCCAAAAACATCTGCCCGTCCAGACGCTCCAACAGCTCCGGCGGGCGAATGTCGAAGATGAACAGCCCGCCCGGCATCAGGAAGCAATGCACCCGGCGGAACGTCTCCTGCAAGGCGGCGGGGTCTGTGACATAGTTCACGGAGTCCAGACAGCTGACGCAGGCGTCGATGGTGCCGTACAGATCCAGCTCGTCCATGGACTGATTCAAAAACAGGGGCGGGATGCCCGCCGCGTCCGCGCACTTTTCTCTGGCTTCCATCAGCATATCCGGGGAGCGATCCACACCGATCATCTCGTAGCCCTGCTCTGTCAACAGGCGGGTCAGACTCCCGGTGCCGCAGGCCAAATCCAAAACGGTGTGAATGTTCAGCCGGGGATTGTTTTCAAAAAAGTGCCGGTAAAAATCCGCCCAGGCCCGGTAATCCACGTCCTCCGTCAGCTCGTCATAGAAGTGCGCCAGACTTTCGTAGCTGCTCAAGAGTTCCCGTCCTCCTCCAACAGCTCAAACAGATCTTTATATCCCTCTGCGCCGTAGTGAAGCGCCCGGTTCACCCGGCTGATGGTGGCGCTGCTGGCGCCGGTTTTTTCCAAAATCTCGTTATAGATCATGCCCTGATCCAGCATCTTTGCCACCTCGAAGCGCTGCTCGATGGCCCGCAGCTCCGACACGGTGCAAAGGTCCTGAAAGAAGCGGACACACATATCCTCGTTTTTCAGCTTCATAATCGCCGCGTAAAGATCACTGGTCTTTTCCTGGTTTTTTGTCATAATAAATTGCCGTCCTCCTTTTGTTACACGGTAATACGTTGAACAGGTGTATTTTATCATTTTACCGTGTGAAAGTAAAGGGGGATTTCAACTCTTTTGCCGGGAATGTTGGACAAATCTTTACAGCGCGTTATTTTTTAACCCGAACGGAATCAAGCAACAGGAAAAAGGCCGGGACGGCTCTGACCGCCCCGGCGCAGGAAAAAGCGGCGTCACGCCGTCCCGCCGAGCAGAACCGGCTGGAGCTGCTTTCCCTGCAAGGCCCAGCGAATGGTTTCCTCCAGCCGATCAAAATCCGCCACCAGAGAATTGGGCTTTTTCACCGGGTCATCCTGTCCGAAGGGGACGAAGTAATAGTTCTTTCGGCACAGCAATGCCCCGATGCTGCACAGGGAAATGCTCAGCCCGTCATTGGTGGAGGGGGCCAGCACCACGGGCCGCAGATTCCGCAGGTGGGCCTTGACCGCCATGGTGACGGAGGAGTCCGTAATGCCCCCGGCCAGCTTTGCCAGGGTATTCCCGGTGCAGGGAACCACCGCCAGAATGTCCAGCAGCCCTTTGGGGCCAAAGGGCTCCGTCTCCCGGATGGAGGTCAGAGGCGTATGCCCGGTGAGCGCCTCCATCCGATTCAGAAAGTCTGCGGCCTCCCCGAACCGGGTGTCCGTCCCGGCGCTTTTCTCCGAGACGATGGGGATGACCTCGGTATAGGTCTGAGCGGCCCGCTCCAGGGCCTTCATGGCCTTTTCCCAGGTGCAGTAGGAGCCGCAGAACGCGAATCCCATGCGAAGCTCCTGTTTGCTCACGTCATATGTTCCTCCATTCCATGATAGATGGCGTCCCGCAGATTTTCCGCAGCGGTCAGGGGCGCGATTTTCCCCGGCAGGCCCAGGGCGTGAATCGCTTTCAGCTTCCGTTCCTCCGCCGTCGCCCAGTCCACGCCGCCAGGCCTGCTGGCAATATCCAGAATCAGGGTGTTCCGCCGGACAACGCTCAGCTCCGCCTGCCCCAAAACCGGGGCGGGAACGGTGTTGACGATCAGCTCCATCTCTGGCAGCAGGTCTGTCAGCGCCTCTGTCCTGGCGGGCCTCCAACCGGCTGCCTGAATCCTGGCCCGGTCGCTTTGCCTGCGGGCGGAGACGGTCACCCGCCCGTGGAGGGCGCTCAGCCGTTCCGCCAGAGCATAGCCGCACCTGCCGCAGCCGATCACAAGACAGCTGCACCCGTGGAGGGTGCGGGGCAGCTCCTCCAGGGCGATTTTCAGTACCCCCTCCGCCGTCGGAACGGCGTTGGCAATGGCCAGCTCCTCCCGTTCCAGATAGTTGAGCCAAATCAGCCCCCGTTCCTCCACCAGCGGGGCCAGAGCGCCCACCGGCCCACCGGCGCAGACCGCCCGGCCCGTCGGCAGCGCCGCCAAAAGCGCTTTGACGGGGATGCGCCGACCGCTGAGAGGGGCGGTCAATCCGCCTTCGGAATCCCAGGGCGGGATGGGCAGGATCAGACAGTCCGCGCTTCTCAACGCCTGATATTCCTCCGGGCTGAGGCTGTCCGGGGTTTCGCGTTCCAGGGCGAGGGTCATCACGCGATGTCCGTCGGACGCCAACAGCGCCGCCAGACAGACCATTCGCTGGTCGCCGCCCGCCAATACAATGTGTATGGGTTTTTCCACGCAGTTCACCTCGTTTCTCCGATGCTGCAATTCATTCTATTCTCCCCGCGAAAAAGGGTGCAGACAGGGGACAGCGGCGCGTCCCTTATAATTTGATTGACATTTCTGCGGAGGACATATATAATACAGAATTGTAAACACCTTTCAGAAGTGCAAAAAACTTTCACTTCCTGTGAGAAATGAGAATCTTTTTCAACGTATATACGCATATATCCCATATAAAGGAGCCAGGTATATGAATATTTTGGTAACGGGCGGAGCCGGGTTTATCGGCTCCCATACGGTGGTAGAGCTGCAAAATGCAGGCCATGAGGTCGTGGTGGTGGATAATCTGTGCAACGCCAGCGAAAAATCCCTCCAGCGGGTGGCGCAGATCACGGGGAAGCAGGTTCCCTTTTATCCGGTGGATATCCGGGACAGGGCCGGGCTGGAGCAGGTGATGGAGCAATACCGCTTTGACTGCTGCATCCACTTTGCGGGCCTGAAAGCCGTGGGCGAGTCCGTGGGAATGCCCCTGGAATACTACGACAACAACATCGGCGGCACCCTGACGCTGCTGGACGTGATGCGGCAGCATGGCTGCAAGAACATCATTTTCTCCTCCTCCGCCACGGTGTACGGCGACCCGGCGGAAATCCCCATCACGGAGGCCTGCCCCAAGGGACAATGTACCAATCCCTACGGACAGACCAAGACCATGATCGAGCAGATTATGATGGATCTGCAAAAGGCTGACCCCGCGTGGAACATCGTGCTGCTGCGGTATTTCAACCCAATCGGCGCACATCAGAGTGGGTTGATTGGGGAGAATCCCCGGGGGATCCCCAACAATCTGATGCCCTATATCACCCAGGTGGCGGTGGGCAAGCGCCCGCAGCTGGGGGTGTTCGGCGGCGACTACGACACCCCGGACGGAACCTGTATCCGGGACTACATTCATGTGGTGGATTTGGCTGTGGGCCATGTGAAGGCGTTACAGGCGATTGAGCGGGGCTGCGGCCTTGCCATTTACAACCTGGGCACCGGCAAGGGCTGCTCCGTGCTGGAGGTAATTCACGCCTTTGAAACGGCCACAGGCGTAAAAATTCCCTACGTCGTACAGGGACGGCGGGCCGGGGATATCCCCGCGATGTACTCCGACCCCGGCAAGGCGGAGCGGGAGCTGGGCTGGAAGGCCCAGTACGGCATGGAGGAGATGTGCCGGGATTCCTGGAACTGGCAGAGGAAGAACCCCAACGGGTTTGAGGACTGAGAAAACAACCCGAATGCGATGCGGGTGAGAGACTAGAAAAGAGGGATTTGGAACCGATTTCTATGGATTGGAGTTTTGAATTATGTGTGGAATTGTAGGCTTTACAGGAGAAAAACAGGCCGCGCCCATTTTGCTGGACGGCCTTTCAAAATTGGAGTATCGCGGCTATGACTCGGCGGGCATCGCCGTGCGGGACGGGGACGCCCCCGCAGAGGTGGTCAAGGCCAAGGGCAGGTTGAAGGTTCTGGCGGAGATGCTGGACGACGGAAAGGCCCTGCCGGGCACCTGCGGCCTGGGTCATACCCGCTGGGCCACCCACGGCGAACCCAGCAAGGCCAACGCCCATCCCCACGTCAGCGGAAACTGCACCGGCAGCGGCTCCGGCGCGGTGGAGTCCGACGTGGTGGGCGTACACAACGGCATCATCGAGAATTATCAGGAGATTCGGGAGAAGCTCCTGCGCCGGGGATATACCTTCTACAGCGATACGGATACCGAGTCCATCATCAAGCTGGTGGATTACTACTATAAAAAATACGGCATCGGCCCGGTGGACGCGCTGACCCGAACCATGGTACGGGTGCGGGGCTCCTATGCGCTGGCGGTGATGTTCAAGGACTATCCGGGGGAAATCTATGTCGCCCGGAAGGACAGTCCCCTGATCATCGGGGCCGGGGAGGGAGAGACGTTCCTGGCCTCGGACGTGCCCGCCATTTTGAAGTACACCAGAAGCGTGTATTACATCGGCAACCTAGAGGTAGCCCGGCTGACCCCTGGCGAGGTACACTTCTTCGACCTGAACGGCGACGAGATTCAGCATGACACCGTGGAAATCGCATGGGACTCTGAGGCGGCGGAAAAGGGCGGCTTTGAGCATTTCATGATGAAGGAGATCTACGAGCAGCCCAGAGCCGTACAGGATACGCTGAACTCCGTGGTGAAGGAGGGCCGCATCGACCTGACCTCCGTGGGCCTGACCGACGAGGAAATCCGGGACATCAGCCAAATCACCATCGTAGCCTGTGGCTCCGCCTATCATGTGGGCGTGGCGGCGCAGTACGTCATAGAGGAGCTGGCGAGAATCCCCGTGCGGGTGGAGCTGGCGTCGGAGTTCCGCTATCGCAAGCCGTTGCTGGACCCCAAGGGGCTGGTCATTGTCATCAGTCAGTCCGGAGAGACGGCGGACAGCCTGGCCGCACTCCGGGAGGCAAAGCAGCGGGGCGTTCCGGTGCTGGCTATCGTCAACGTGGTGGGCAGCTCCATCGCCCGGGAAGCGGACAAGGTCTTTTATACCCTGGCCGGGCCGGAGATCGCGGTGGCTACCACAAAGGCGTACAGCACCCAACTGATTGCCTGCGACCTGCTGGCGATTCAGTTTGGCCGGGTGCGGGGCCTGCTGGAGGAGGAGCGGTATCTGGCGCTGATTGCGGAGCTGCAAACCATCCCCAACAAAATCAGCCGGGTTTTGAAGGACAAGGAGCGCATCCAATGGTTCGCCGCCAAGTTTGCCAACGCCCAAGACATCTTTTTCATTGGCCGGGGGCTGGACTATGCCATCAGTTTGGAAGGCAGCCTGAAAATGAAGGAGATCAGCTATGTCCACTCCGAGGCCTATGCCGCCGGAGAGCTGAAGCACGGCACCATCAGCCTGATTGAGGACGGAACGCTGGTGATTGGCGTGCTGACCCAGGACCATCTGTATGAAAAAACCGTCAGCAATATGGTGGAGGTCAAGAGCCGGGGGGCCTACCTGATGGGCCTGACCAGCTATGGACACTACGAGATGGAGGACACGGCCAACTTCACCGTGTATATTCCCAAAACGGAGGAGTATTTTGCCCCGTCCCTGGCGGTGGTTCCCCTCCAGCTGATGGGCTATTATATCAGCGTGGCCCGGGGCCTGGACGTGGATAAGCCCAGAAACCTCGCCAAGAGTGTGACTGTGGAATAAAAATGACAGCGAAACGCCGCAGAAAAGCCTGCGGCGTTCCCCAGCTTGTCAAAAAACTATCCTCACTCCGCAATATGGTGTATAATAGAGGAAATGGGGGTGCAATTATATGGAACAGTGGAGAAAAGATGCCCGGACAGAGGTCAGCATCATCGACATCGAGGCGTTAGTGCCCAAAGAGCACCTGCTGCGAAAAATTGAGAAGGTCATGGACTACGACTGGTTGTATGAGCGGCTTG
>JAJQBJ010000144.1 GCA_021203345.1 Oscillospiraceae bacterium | reverse complement strand
TATTGAAGCTTTTCGCGGATGTGTTCAACTTGCACTTGCAATTTTCGGAAAAAAATAAAAAAATTTTTTCGGGAGCCTTTTTCACTTTGTCTAACCTCAAAAAGGGCAAAAAAATAAAGCCTACCGATTGCTCAGTAAGCTTTGTTTCGTGTAAATCACTTTTGCATGGCAAAAAGAAAAGCCTGCTGCGTGGTTTGCAGCAGGCTTAGGCGTTTGTAGGTTCTTACAGGCGAACACAGGCGTTCGCAGATTTTCGGTGCATTTTCTGGCGTAAGTTTGGCGTAAATTGGCGTAAGCTTCGGAGTAAAGCCCTTCTGTTTGCGCCTATACACGACTGTATAGAGGGTTATAGAGACTTATTCAGTCCAAAGGCTTCATTGTCGGGAACAACAGCACATCCCGGATACTTGCGCTATCCGTCAGCAGCATGACCAGCCGGTCGATGCCGTAGCCGATGCCGCCGGTGGGGGGCATACCCAGTTCCAGAGCGTGCAGGAAATCCTCGTCGGTGTGTTCCGCCTCGTCATCTCCCGCCGCCGCATTGGCGTCCTGCTGGGCGAAGCGGGCCCGCTGGTCGATGGGGTCGTTCAGCTCGGAATAAGCGTTGCACATCTCCCAGGTGTTGATGAACAACTCAAACCGCTCCACCTTTTCCGGGTCGTCCGGCTTCTTTTTCGTCAGGGGGGAGATGGACAGCGGATGATCCATAATAAAGGTGGGCTGAATCAGCTCCTTCTCGCAGTATTCCTCAAAGAACAGATTGATGATGTCGCCCTTGGTGTGCCGCGGCTCATAGGCGATATCATGGGCGTCGGCAATGGCCTTGGCCTCCTCGTCGGTGCTGACCTGGTCAAAGTCCACCCCGGCGTACTTCCGAACCGCCTCGTTCATGGTCATCCGGACAAAGGGCTTGCCCAGGTCGATTTCTGTTCCGGCATAGGTGATGGTGGTGGAACCGCAGACCTGCTCCGCCAGATAGCGGAACATGCTCTCGGTCAGCTCCATCATGCCGTTGTAGTCGGTATACGCCTGATACAGCTCCATCAGGGTGAACTCCGGATTGTGGCGGGGGTCCATGCCCTCGTTGCGGTAGACCCGGCCAATCTCATACACCCGTTCCAGGCCGCCCACAATCAGCCGCTTCAGATAAAGCTCCAGGGAGATACGCAGCTTAATGTCCACGTCCAGCGCGTTGTAGTGAGTCACAAAGGGCCGGGCGGCGGCGCCGCCTGCGTTGTTGACCAGAGTGGGGGTTTCCACCTCCATAAAGTCCCGCTGGGCCAGGAAGTTACGGATTTCCCGGATGATTTTGGAGCGCTTGACAAAGGTGTCCTTGACCTCCGGATTCATAATCAAATCCACATACCGCTGCCGATAGCGCAGCTCCGTATTGGTCAGGCCGTGGAACTTCTCCGGCAGGGGATGCAGGCTTTTCGCCAGCAGCGTGGCGTGATGCACCCGGATGGACTTCTCCCCGCGCTCGGTCTGATAGACCACGCCCTCGATGCCCACAATATCGCCGATGTCGTCCTTGCGGAAGGCCAGATACTCCGCCTCGTCCATCTCGTCCTTCCGGGCGTAAAGCTGAATCCGGCCCGAAACATCCTGAATATCAAAGAAGGAAACCTTGCCCATGGGCCGCTTGCTCATCAGACGCCCGGCGACAGAAACGGTCTGGCCCTCCAGGGCCTCAAACTGCTCCCGGATCTCCGCCGCATGATGGGTCACATTGTATTTGGTCAGGGTAAAGGGATCCTGGCCCGCCGCCTGGAGCGCGGCCAGCTTGTCGCGGCGAACCTTAATCACATCCGAAACCTTCGGCTCGCCTCCCTGATTCTGTTTCTCTTTTGCCATTTTGCGATTCTCTCCTTCTATTGCTTACTCCACGGCCAGGATACGGAAGCGCACCACCCCGGCGGGGGCCTCCACCAGCACTTCCTCGCCCACCTTCTGGCCCAGCAGCGCCTTGCCGAAGGGGGACTCCTCGGAAATGCGGTTGTTCAGCAGGTCGGCCTCCTGAGAGACTACGATTTCGTATTCCGACTCCTCCTCGAACTCCAGGTCATAGACCTTTACCTTGGAGCCGATGCGTACCGTCTCGCCATCGGCGGGAGCCTCGTCCACCAGAACATAGTTGTCCAGCATAAACTGCACCTCGGCGATGCGGGAGTACAGCTTGCCCTGTTCATCCTTGGCGGCCTCGTATTCGGAGTTTTCCGACAGGTCGCCGAAGGAGCGGGCCTCCTTCAGCTGCTCCGCCACCTCATGCTCCCGGGTGTTTTTCAGATAGACCAGCTCCTCCTGGAGCTTTTTCAGGGCCTCCTGGGTCAGTTTATATTCCTTTGCCATGATTAACGTTCACCTTTCCTCCGCGATCAACGCGCAAAATAGTCATTCTATTACAGTATGAATGTATTATAGGTACTTGCCTGGGAGATGTCAAGGAGAAAATTCCCCTTGAAATCATCCGAAATTCAGGCAAAAAGCAACCCATCAAGGCCCGGAGAGCGAGCCTTGATGGGCTGTATCGTCAAATATTACGGATTCTCGTCTCCGTTCTTGGGACGCAGCGCCGCGTCAATGGCTGCGGCGGCCTTTTTCCCGGCTCCCATCGCCAGAATCACGGTAGCGGCCCCGGTGACCGCATCGCCCCCGGCGTAGACGTGGGAGCGGGTGGTTTCCAGCGTGTCCTCGTTGACCACCAGGCACCCCTTCCGGTTAGCCTCCAGGCCGGGGGTGGTGGAGCGAATCAGGGGGTTGGGGCTGGTGCCCAGAGACATGATTACGGTATCCACGTCCAGCACGAAGTTGGAGCCCTCCACCGGAACGGGACGGCGGCGGCCGGAGTCGTCCGGCTCCCCCAGCTCCATGCGGATGCACTCGATGCCGTTGACCCGCCCATGCTCGTCGGAGAGAATACGCACCGGGTTGCACAGCAGCTGGAAGTCAATGCCCTCCGCCTTGGCGTGCTCCACTTCCTCCCGCCGGGCGGGCAGCTCCTCCTCGCCCCGGCGATAGATGATATAGGTCTTTTCCGCGCCCAGCCGGGTGGCGCACCGGGCGGCGTCCATGGCCACGTTGCCGCCGCCCACCACGGCCACGGCCTTGCTGTCAATGATCGGCGTGTCGTAGTCCTCAAGATAGGCCTTCATCAGATTGGTGCGGGTCAGGTATTCGTTGGCGGAGTAAACGCCCGCCAGTCCCTCGCCGGGGATCCCCATGAACATGGGCAGACCTGCGCCAGAGCCGATGAACACCGCCTGATTGCCCATCTCCATGATTTCATCAATGGACAGCACCTTGCCCACCACCATATTGGTCATGATGGTAACGCCCAGCTGCTCCAGCTTTTTCACCTCGTCCTGAACGATGGCCTTGGGCAGACGGAACTCCGGGATACCGTAGACCAGCACGCCGCCGGGGGTATGGAACGCCTCAAAAATCGTCACCTCGTACCCCAGATGGGCCAGATCGCTGGCACAGGTCAGGCTGGACGGCCCGGAGCCGACCACAGCCACCTTGATGCCGTTAGATTCGGGCTGCTCCAGCGGCTCATCCACATGGGTACGATACCAGTCCGCCACAAACCGTTCCAGCCGTCCGATGGCTACCGGCTCACCCTTGATGCCCCGGACGCACCTGGCCTCGCACTGGGACTCCTAGGGACAGACCCGACCGGAGATGGCGGGCAGCGCGTTGGTGCTGGAGATGATCTGATAGGCGTCGTAGAAGTTGCCCTCCTCCACCTTCTGGATGAATTCGGGAATCCGCACGTTGACGGGGCAGCCCTCGACACAGCGGGGCTTTTTACAGTGGAGGCACCGGGCGGCCTCCCGCTTTGCCATTTCCTCGGTATAGCCGGTTGTGACCTCCAGAAAGTTCTTGCTGCGAACAGCGGGGTCCTGCTCCGGCATGGAGGTTTTCTTCATTGACATATTTGCCATGGCTCAGTTCGCGCCTCCTGTCTGCATGGCCTGGTCAGCCATCTGTTCAAAGCGGCACATATGCGTTGCCGTGCTTCTGTGTTCCTTCTCCTGATAGACCGCGTTCCGGCTCATCAGCTCGTCAAAGTCCACCAGATGTCCGTCAAACTCCGGCCCGTCCACACAGGCGAATTTGGTCTGTCCGTCCACCGTCACCCGGCAGCCGCCGCACATCCCCGTCCCGTCGATCATAATGGGGTTCAGGGCCACCACGGTTTTGATCCCGTAGGGCTTGGTGGTGACGGCCACAAACTTCATCATGGGGATGGGGCCGATGGCGATCACCTCGTCATACTGGATACCGGACTCCAAAAGCTCCTGGAGTTTGGTGGTGACAAAGCCCTTTTCGCCATAGGTGCCGTCGTCCGTCATCATATAGACGTGGTCGCAGGCGGCGTTGAACTCCTCCTCCAGAATGACGATGCTCTTGTTGCGGAAGCCCATGATGCCGTCCACAATGGCCCCGGCCTGGTGAAAGGCCTTTGCCACGGGGTAGGCGATGGCCGAGCCAACACCGCCGCCGATAACAGCGACCCGGTGCTTGCCCTCCACGTCCGTGGGCTTACCCAGGGGGCCGACGAAGTCCTGAATGTAGTCGCCCACATTCAGCTTGCCCAGCGCAATGGTCGAAAGGCCCACCTTTTGAAAGATTATGGTCACGGTGCCTTTCTCCCGGTCATAGTCCGCAATGGTCAGGGGGATGCGTTCCCCCTTTTCGTCGATGCGGAAAATAATGAACTGGCCCGCCTTTGCTTTGCGGGCGACGAAAGGCGCCTCCACCTCCATCATGGTGACGGCGGAGTTCAGCTCTCGTTTCGCTGTGATCTTATACATGGCGTCTCATCCTCCTTGAAAAAACAGATGGAAACGTTATCTTACCTCTTTGCACAAACAGTATAGCACAATTTAGGCATTTTGCAAGGGTTTTGTATGTGAGAAATAACAATTTTGTCAAATTTCTAACGGCGGCAGATATGCCAAAACGGACTACGATTCTCATGGTAGTAGCGTTCCCCGAAACCGGAGCGGCTATCCGCACAAAAAAGCATCCCCGTTCCGTCCTGGGAACAGGGATGCAAGAAATGCTTCATTTCAGTTGTTGTCCAGCAGCGCCAGCAGCTCGGCCTCGCTGATGACGCGAATTCCCAGCTGATTGGCCTTGTCCAGCTTGGAGCCGGCGGCCTCGCCAGCAAGCACCAGGCCGGTCTTTTTGGATACGGAGGAGCTGACCTTGCCGCCGTGGGCTTTGATCAGGCTTTCGGCCTCCTTGCGGCTCATGGAGGGCAGGGTGCCGGTGATCACCACCGTCTGCCCCTCCAGCGCCCCCGCCGGGCGGGCCTGCCCATAGGTGCGGGAGGTCATGTTCACCCCGCAGGCGGCCAGGTCGTCCACCAGCCGACTGCCATCCTGACTGCGGAAGAAATCGTATAACCCCTGGGCGCTGATGGGGCCAACCCCGTCGATAACGGTCATTTCCTCCACGCTCAGCCCGCGGATGGTATCCATATCGGGATAGCGGGCCTCCAGCGCCTCGCCGACGTGACTGCCGATGCCGCTGATGCCCAGCGCCTTGATGACCCGGGCCAGCGGGCGATCCTTGCTGGCCTCGATGCCATTTAACAGGTTCTCCACCGACTTCTCCCCGGACTTGGGCAGCGCCAGCAGCGCCTCCCGATGCTCCTTCAACCGGTAGATATCCCCGATTTGGTGGAGCAGCCCGGCTTCTATCAGCTGGTTGACCCGCTTCGGCCCCAGTCCGTCAATATCCATCACATCACGGCTGGCGAAAAAGGCCAGGTGCCGGGCGAACTGAGCGGGGCAGTTGATGTTGGGACAATAGGCTCCGTTCCCCTCCCGGCTTTTGACCACCGGCGTTCCACATTCGGGACAGCCCGTGATGGCGAACGGCTCCCCGTCCTCCGGGCGGGACAGCACCTGTAAAATTTCCGGAATAATCTCCGCCGCCTTGCGGCACAGCACCGTTGCCCCGACGCACACGCCGCCCAGACTTTCCATAAACTCCGGGTTGTGGAGGGTGGCGCGGGTGACGGTGGTTCCCGCCAGCTGAATCGGCGTAAATTCCGCCACAGGCGTCACCCGGCCCGTCCGCCCCACCTGGGTATAGATGCGGGTGATGGTGGTGCTTTTCTGCTCCGGGGGATATTTATAGGCCACCGCCCACCGGGGGAACTTGGCCGTCGCGCCCAAAGTAGTTTGTACGGCGCGGTCGTCGATTTTTGCCACGGCCCCGTCCAGCCAATAGGACAGGTCATACCGCGTCTCGTCAATGCGGCGGATGGCCGCCCCGATTTCCTCCTTGGACGCGGCGGGGAGGCTGTTCACCGGCTGAAAGCCCAGCTCCCCCAGCAGCTTTAAATCTCGGCTTTGCAGCAGACTGGGGCGGTGGGCCTCCTCCACGTCCTCAAAGCCCTGGACGTAGAGGATCTGGAAGGCCACGGCCAGCAGGCCCCGCTCCCCGGTGACGCTGGCGTCCTTCAACCGGAGGGAGCCGGCTGCCGCGTTCCGGGGGTTGGCAAAGGTCTTTTTTCCCTCCAGCTCCAGCTCGGCGTTGACCCGCTGGAACGCCTCCACCGGCATGACCACCTCGCACCGCACCGCCAGAGTGTAATGCTCCGGCAGCCAGGGACACGGATTCAGCCGGGCGGGGATACCCGCCACCCGGCGCAGATTCTCCGTGACGTTTTCCCCCACATGACCGTCGCCCCGGGTGGCCCCCAGGGTCAGCACGCCGTCCTCATAGGTCACGGCGGCGGAAAGCCCGTCGATTTTCGGTTCCACGCTAAGGGGCTGGCCGTCCCACCAGTTATAGACCTCCTCCAGACTGAACACGTCCTGGAGGGACAGCAGCGGGACAAGATGCGTCACCTTGCCCAGCTCCCCGGCTTTGGTGGCGGCCCCGCCCACCCGCTGGGTGGGGGAGGCGGCAGTCACCCATTCGGGATGCTCCTGCTCCGCCTCCTGGATGCGCCGCATCAGCGCGTCGTATTCAAAGTCGGAAATTTCGGGCGCATCCTGGTTGTAGTACAGGTTGCTGTGGTATTCCGCCTCCTGATAAAGTTGTTCCAATTCCTTCCGCGTCATGACAGTCTCCTTTGCGTCCGCAATGGTGTTATCCAGTTATCCATAGTTAAAGTAGTTATCCGCCGCTTCCTCGGCGGTATCCGTCCCGTTGAAAACGGTATAGCTCTCCGGCACCTGCCCCAGCAGCACCGCGTCCGCCACCATGACGGACACCTCCACCGGCACGGACTGGGTGCCGCCGGGCAGCAGGAGCTTCAGGGTCACGGTGACGTTGAGATACAGCACATACCGGGTCTGGTTCAGCCCCGCCTCGGTGAACTGGCTGGCGAACGCCGCGTCAATGGAGCTGACGGAGAGAACCGTCACCGGTATCTCAAAGCCCTTGCTGCTCAACAGACTGATTCCCGTCAGGTTCCCGACAGGGATGCCGATGACGGTGCTTTGCTCGGCCTGCAGCCGCTCGGTCAGTTGATCCACGATATTGGCCCGCAGACTGTTGGCCACACCCAGATTGCTTTTCAGCCCGGTGAGCTGACCGGAATCGTCCGTTACGAAGGTCACCACCGCGTCATAATCCACGGAACCGCTTTCGATGTCCCGGGCCACCACGTCGTTCACGATGCGGGTGATGCGGGTTTCCAGATTCGCGGCGGCGTAGGAGCGCAGCACCGGCGAGATACTGCGGTTCAGCCACCAGACCGCAAGAGCAGCCAGCCCCATACCGATGAGGACATTGACCAGCATCGGATGGCGGCGGGAGCGCCCCGGACGGAATCTTCTGTGACAGCTCCGCAAGGCGCATCCCTCCCTCGCTGCGGCGAACCGCTCCGCTATTCTATGAGCGTAGCCGCGGGATTATGCCTCCCGGCTTTCCTTTAAAATCCGCTCCACTGCCAGCAGGACCCCCGCCTTTCCAGATTCATAGGTCAGGCCGCCCTGGAGATAGACGGTGTACGGCTCCCGCATGGGTGCGTCAGCGGACAGTTCAATGGAGGCTCCCTGAATAAAGGCCCCCGCCGCCATAATGACCTGACAGTTGTAGCCGGGCATATCCCACGGCTCCGGGGTCACATAGGAGTCCACGGGGGAGCCGCTCTGAATCCCCCGGCAAAAGCTGCACAGCGGCTCCGGCTTGCCGAAGGAGATCATCTGAATGATGTCGTGACGCACCTGATTGGAGGTCGGTTCCGTCTGATAGCCCAAAAGCTCCATGATACGGGCGGCAAAGACCGCCGTCTTGACCGCCTGGGCGGTGGTATGGGGAGCCAGGAACAATCCCTGATACAGCTGTCTGCTGTGACCCAAGGTGCAGCCACACTCCGCGCCAATGCCAGGGGCGGTCAGGCGGTAGGCCGCGCCCTCCACCAGATCTTTGCGGCCCACCAGATAGCCGCCGGTGGGGGCCAGACCGCCGCCGGGGTTTTTAATTAGCGAACCGGCGCACAGGTCAGCGCCCACCTGGGTCGGCTCCAGCTCCTCCACGAACTCGCCGTAGCAGTTGTCCACCAGTACGGCGGCATGGGGGTTGTTTTCCTTGACGATTTGGGCCAGCTCCCCGATCTCCGCCACCGACAGGGAGGCCCGGGTGGAATAGCCCTTGGAGCGCTGAATCAGCACCGCCTTGACCCGTGGGTCACGAACGGCCTGGGCCAGCCCCTCCCGGTCCGGGGCGTTGTCCTTCAGCTCCACCTGGCGGTATTCCACGCCGTAGTCCCGGAGGGAGCCGTGGGCGTTGCCGGTGATTCCCACCACGCCCAACAGGGTGTCATAGGGGGCCCCCACGGCGGAAACCAGCACGTCCCCCTGCTTCAAACAGCCGAACAGGGCGCAGGTGATGGCGTGGGTGCCGTTGACAAATTGAAGGCGCACCAGCCCCGCCTCCGCGCCGAACAGGTCGGCGTAAATCGCGTCCAGCTTGTCCCGGCCAATGTCGTCATAGCCGTATCCCGTGGTGCCGACAAAATCGCTTTCCTGTACCCGGTGCTTCTGGAAGGCGGCCAGAACCCGCTGGGTGTTGTGTTCCGCAATGCGGTCGATTTGTGCGAACATGGGCTGCACCTGGGACTGGGCCAGATTCGCCAGCTCCTGCACCTGGGGGGAAAGCTCCAATTCTAAATTCATACTGTCCACTCACTTTCTGCCAAAGCCTGAATCAAATCGACGACGGCCTGAAAATCTGTCTGGTCGATGCACTCGACGGGGGAATGGGTATACCGGCAGGGCAGTGAAATGCCCCCCACCGGCAGGCCCTCCCGGACGGGCTGGATGGCCCCGGCGTCTGTACCGCCCACCTTCATAATGTCCATTTGGTGCGGGATGCCCTTCTCCGCCGCCAGCTGCTGCATCCGGTGCAGCAGAGGCCGGTCACACAGAACCGAATGATCCATCAGCTTGAGGGCCGCGCCGCCCCCCAGCTTCGCCGTGGCGGAGTGGTCGGAACCGGGCTGGTCGGCGGTGCAGGTCACGTCTATGCCAAAGCCGTAATCCGCCCGGAGGCCAAAGGCGGCGGGACGTGCGCCCCGCATCCCCACCTCCTCCTGGGCGGAGAACACCAGATACAGGTCATGATAGGGAGGCTGGCTCCGGAACCGGTTCAGCGCCGCGACCAGTGCCGCGCACCCCGCCCGGTTGTCCAGAAAGGTGGCGAATACCCGCTGTCCCTGACGGAACAGCACCGGCGCATATACGGCGCAGTCTCCCGGCTGCACCAGCGCCTCCGCCTCCGATTTGCTCCCAGCCCCGATGTCCAAATACAGGTCATCCAGGGTGAAGGATTTGCTCTCCTTTTCCTCGGCGGGGACTACCACGCCCCGCGCCCGCTCCTGTCCCGCCGGGTCGCAAAAGACCACCTGTGCGCGGGCCAGGTCGGCGGGCAGCAGCCCGCCCAGCGGAGCAAAGCGGAGAAAGCCCTCGTCGGTGATTTCCGTAACCATCAGCCCCACAGTGTCCATATGGGCAGAGAACAGCAGCGTCCGCTTGTGTTCTCCGGTGCCGGGACAGAAGACGATCAGATTTCCCAGCGCATCTGTCCGCGCCGTATTTCCGCCCCAGGCGGTCAGGCGCTGCAATTCCGCCCGAATACAATCCTCCTGCCCGGAGGGGCCGGGGATGCGGTGCAGTCGCTCCAACAGGTCGGAATCGGGCGCTGTTTCGATATATTCCATGGTAAAACTCCTTGATATAGGTATGGTGCAGGTCAAACCTGCTCCAGATAAGCCCGCAGCAGCGCCAGGGCTGTCTCTGCGTCGGCGGGGTCAGCGACACAGGCGGGGGTGCCGCCGTACCGGACAGGCAGCTTGATTGCCGTCGTTTTGGTGCCCGCCCGACTGCATTGGACGGTTCCCCCCTGAGAGGCGGAGCCACCGGTCAGCAGCGCGGCGGGGAGGTTCTTTTCCTGCGCCAGTCGGTACAATGCGGCGGACAGGTTCGGATCATACAGCGCCCCCTCGTCCCGGAGGGCGATACCTACGCCGCCGCCCAGTCCCAGGCCGGGGCGCTTGCCGCCGGGAACGTCGTTGGCGGGAATGGTATCCACCACCACCGCCGCATCCGGCTTCACCCGGAAGGCCGCGCCGAACGCGCCACGACTGCCCACCTCCTGCTGCACCGTAAAGGCCACGGTACAGTCGGCGGCCACCGGCCCCCGCAGCAGCTCCAGCAGCACGGCGCAGGGGATACGTCCGGTCAGCGCCGGGCCTTTTACCAGACCGGCCCCAAAGGGGGCGCAGCTCCGGCGGAACCAGGCCACATCCCCCATGGAAACCAGCTTCTTTGCCGCTGCCTCATCTTCGGCTCCGATGTCTAAATACAGGCTGTCCGTGGACGGAACCTTTTTGGTTTCCTCCCGGTCGGTCAGGTGAATGGCCTTGATGCCGATCACCCCCGGAACGCCGTTGACCAGCATTTGCTTGCCAATCAGACAGCGGCGATCCGGCTTCCCCACCAGGTCAAAGCGGAGATAGCCCTCCTCGGTGATGTCGGTGATCATCAGCCCCACCTCGTCCATGTGGACGGTGAGCAGCACCGTCCCCTGGGCCGGATGTGTGCCCTTCTTCCGGACGATCAAATTCCCCAACCGGTCAATTTCCGTGGAACAGCCGGCGGCCTGTGCCTCCGCCGCCAGATAGTCCCGCACCGGTTCCTCCCAGCTGGAAACGCCGGGGCGGTTGGAAAGGGCCAGTATCGTCTCTGTCAGGCTCATAACGCCCCCTCCTTTCCCAGTGCGCGGAGTACCGCCGCCAGCAGCCGGGCGGTGTTGTCAAAATCTGTCCAGTCAAACACCTCCACCGGGGTGTGCATATAGCGAAGGGGCAGGGATAAAATGCCCGTGGGGATGCCCTCCCGGGAGACTTGCATCTCCCAGCCGTTGGTGCCGGTGTTCCCGGACATAACCTCAATGCCGTAGGGAATGCCCTCCCGCTCCGCACAGGTCTGCATCAGCCCTGCCATCCAGCGGGCCACGTTCGGCCCTACGCCGATGGCGGGACCGCTCCCCAGAGGGAAGGTGCCAGTTTTCGGCCCGTCAGGGGTTCTGCCGTGGGTCACGTCCACGGCGATGCAGCAATCCGGCTGTAAGGCATAGGCGGCGGTGGTGGCCCCAAGGCCGCCGGTTTCCTCCTGTACGCTGCCGACTACCGCCACATCCACGTCCCGCTGCTCCGCCGGGGCCAGCTCCATGGCCCGCAGCAGCGCCAGATAGCAGGAGCGGTCGTCCATGGCCTTGCCGCAGAAGCGGTTCCCGCCCAGGGCATAGGCTCCCTCATCGTACACGGCGGGGGTGCCGACAGGGACGGTCTGCGCCAGAGTCGCCGCGTCCAGTCCCACGTCGATACGCAGACTGTCCGGCTTGTACGGCTCATCCGCCGGGCTGTCCAGTCCGCAGGTGATGACCCCGGAACGGGGCGGGTCGGTCAGAAGCCGCACCTCCCGGGCCGGCAGCATCCGGGGGTCTACGCCGCCTACGGTGACAAATTTCAAAAACGCGCCGTCATAGCCGGTGATTAAAAAGCCAATTTCATCCAGGTGGGCGTCCAGCAGCACCAGCGGCGCATGGGCCTTCCCACAGGGGAACAGGCGAATCAGGTTCCCCATTTTGTCAAGGTACTGTTCGGAGCAGCCCGCCGGTTGCTCCAAATTCAGCAGCTCCGCCAGCGGCGCTTCACAGCCGGAGGGTGCGCCGGTGCTGCACCAGCGGGTCAGGGCTTCGATTTGTTGTTCTCTTGTCTCTGTCACAGGCTGTTCACGATCTCCTTAAAACGGTTGCCCCGCTCCATAAAGTTTTTGAACTTGTCAAAGGAGGTAGAGGCGGGGCTCATCAGCACGATATCGCCCGGCTGAGCAATGTCACGGGCGGCCAGCACCGCATCCTGAAAATCGTCCTTGAACAGGATGGGGAGCTGCTCCTCCTCGTACCCCGGCTGGCTGACCACGGCGGCGCACAGCTTCGGCACGGTGGAGCCGAGAACGTCGCCTCCGGTCAGAATCATAAATTTGCAGTGGGCCAGCAGCTCCGGCCCCATGTGGGCGTAGGACACCTTTTTGTCGTGTCCCCCGGCAATCAGAATTACCTTTTGCCGGAACGAACGCAGGCCCGCCAGCGTGCGGCTGGGGCTGGAGGCAATGGAGTCGTTGTAATATCGCACGCCGTCCACCTCCCGCACCAGCTCGATGCGATGCTCCACGCCGCCGAACGTCCCGGCGAAGCTGCGAATGACCTCGTCCGGCACCAGCCCGTCCACGGCGGCGATGGCCGCCTGGAAGTTTTCAATATTGTGTACGCCGGGAATCTTGATGCCCTCCACGGGCAGCACCTGGCGTGTCTCGCCATGGGTGCGGACGCAGATCACGCCGTTTTCCAGCACTACGCCCTCGTCCAGGGGGTTCTGGCGGCTGAAAAACACCGACTTCCCCGGTGCGCGGGCCTGGGCCTGCCGGGTCAGGTCATTGTCATAGTTAAACACAGCCCGGTCATCCGGCCCTTGGTGGAGGAAAATATTCTCCTTGGCGGACACATATTCCGCCATGTCCAGGTGCCAGTTCAGATGGTTGGGGGACAGATTTGTGACCACCGCCACATGGGGGCTTTTCTTCATGGTCATCAGCTGGAAGGAGGACAGCTCCAGCACCACCATGTCCGTGGGCTGCATCTTGTCGGCCTCCGACAGCAACGGATTGCCGATGTTGCCGCCCACATAGGTGCGATATCCCGCGGCCTTCAACAGCTCGGAGATGATGGTGGTGGTGGTGGTTTTCCCATCGGAGCCGGTGACGGCAATCACCCGACAGGGGCATACCTCCAGAAACACCTCCATCTCGGAGGTGACAACGCCGCCTCTGGCCCGGCAGCGCTCCAGGGCGGGGATGTCCGGGCGAATCCCGGGGGAGCGGAAAATCACATCCTGCTCCAGATCCTCCAGATAATCCGGGCCCAGACGGGCCTCCATCCCCAGGGCCTCCAGCTCCTCGATCAGGCCGTCGAACTGCTCGCGGCTGTTTTTGTCACAGCCGGTGACGGAAATTCCCGCCCCCAGCAGCAGACGAATCAGCGGCGTGTTGGAGATACCAATGCCCAGTACGGCCACCTGTTTCCCCTGTAGGGAGGCCAAATATTCTTGTAGCTTCAAAGGAATACACCCCTTATATGTTGAGTTGGTTTATCGTTAGGTTAAATGCGCTAAATCAGCACAGACAGATTTATTATAGGCCCCGGACGGCGGGATTGCAAGCAAAGTGTTACAGCAAGGGGCAAAATTCTCCCCGCAGGATTTGACAATGCGCCGTGAATCGAGTAAAATAGAGAAACACAAGCTGGCTGGACAGCCGCTGGGGAGGCCCGAAAGGGCCCCCGAGAGGAAAGTCCGGGCTCCACAGGGCAAGGATAACGGGTAACGCCCGCCGAAGGCAACTTCAGGAAAAGTGCAACAGAGATATACCGCCGGCTGTTGGCCAACGCTATGTCAAGGATATACGATAGCGAATCTGGCCCTGCCCGGTAAGGGTGGAAAGGCGAGGTAAGAGCTCACCGGTCGACTGGGAACTGCTCGACCCTGTAAACTCTATCCGGAGCAACACCGTGGAGGGGACACTATGCTGACCCGGCAGTCCCCGAGGAGGTGGCTGGAGCGCGCCGGCAACGACGCGCCTAGATAGATGGCTGTCAAAACAGAACCCGGCTTACAGGCCAGCTTGCGTTTTGTTCCAAATGCCTGTATTTGGAGACTAAAAAGGTGCCGCCCCGTATGGAGCGGCACCTTTTTTGCCTTTTGAATCAATCAGCCCTGCGCCTTGATATGAACAAAGCACTCGCTGCAATACACCGGGCGGTCGGACTTGGGCTCGAAGGGCACCCGGGCTTCCTTGCCGCATCTTGCACACACGGCGGTGAAGTACTCGCGGGGGCCGCGGGCGGCGTTCTTCCGGGCGTCCCGGCAGCTCTTGCAGCGCTGGGGCTCGTTCTGGAAGCCCTTCTCTGCATAGAATGCCTGCTCACCGGCGGTGAAGATAAACTCCTGGCCGCTATCCTTACAAATAAGCGTCTTGTCCTCGTACATTTTGATGACCCTCTCTTTAAACGAAATTCTCTTGCCCCAGAGGGGCTATATGCGCTCAGCCTTTGCTGGAGTCGCTGTGGGAACGGGGCGCGGCCCTGCCGCTTCATCCGGCACGGAATCCGGTTACCCCCTGTGGTGCGACAGCTTTCGCCGCACCCGCTGAACTGCATTGTCCACCGATTTGACCGAGCAGTCCGCCTGCCGGGCAATCTCGGAATAGGACAGGCCCTTGAGGTAGAAGCCCAGAATACGCCGCTCGAAGCCAGAAAGTCGGCTTTGAATCGCCTCCAGGCGCTCGTAAAACTCCTCCTGAGTGATAAGCAGTTCCTCGGGATTCAGAGTTGGTTCTGTCCCATATCCATAAAGGTAATTTGAAGTTCCGTCTATAAGAGGGTTCTCGAGTGAAATTGAGTTGTTCAGCGGAAGATGCTTATTCCGAACCGCCGCAGTGACGGCCGAAATCAGCGCATGGTTGACACACCGGTCGGCATAGGTTCGGAAGGCGGCCCCGCGCCCGGCGTCGTAGAACCGGATCGCCTTCAGCAATCCGATCATGCCCTCCTGAACCAGATCCTCGTTGTCGCCGCCCATCAGAAAATAGGAGCGGGAGCGAATCAGAACCATTCTGCGATAGCGAAGCACCAGCTCCTCCTCAGCGGAGGAGTCGCCCTGTGCGGCCCTTTGGCACAGCGCCTCGTCAGAGATTGTGTTATGATTTTCCACTGGTATTGCCATCCATTTCTCCTTGTGCCTAGTATATGCGCCAAAAGCGCCGCTGTCAAGCATTTTGGGCAAATTATTTTAAAATTTCGTGCTGCTTTTTTGGATTCTGTTCAATTCGACAAGGATGCTTCGCGTCACAGATCATTGCGAATATGGCAGGTCATTTAATGACAGCTGCCCGTCGGAGGCGGGAGCCTCCCGGACGGGAATGTGCAGATGCTCATAGGCCTTGCGGGTGACACAGCGACCCCGGGGCGTGCGAACCAAAAAGCCCAGCTGCATCAGATACGGCTCGTACACATCCTCCAGGGTGACGGATTCCTCGTTGATGGTGGCCGCCAGAGTGTCCAGCCCCACGGGGCCGCCGCCGTAATTTTCAATGATGGAGGTCAGCATCCGCCGGTCGATGGCGTCCAGCCCCAGCTGGTCAACCTCCAGCGCGGACAGGGCCATATCCGCCACCTTCCGGGTGATGACGCCGCCGGCCTTCACCTGGGCGAAGTCCCGGACGCGGCGAAGCATCCGGTTGGCGATCCGGGGCGTTCCCCGGGAGCGCCGGGCGATTTCCATGGCGCCCTCCGCCTCGATGGGAACATTCAAAATTCCCGCCGAGCGGGTGACGATTTGCATCAGCTCCTCCGGCTGATACAGCTCCAGCCGCAGGGTCACGCCAAAGCGATCCCGCAGGGGGGCGGAGAGCTGTCCCGCCCGGGTGGTGGCCCCAATCAGGGTGAACCGGGGCAAATCCAGCCGAATGGAATTGGCGGAGAGGCCCTTGCCGATGATGATATCCAGGGCGTAATCCTCCATGGCGGGGTACAGAATCTCCGCCACAGAGCGGTTCATGCGGTGAATCTCGTCCACAAACAGGATGTCGTTTTCCCCCAGGTTGGTCAGCAGCGCTGCCAAATCGCCGGGCTTCTCGATGGCCGGGCCGGAGGTGACGCGCAGATTTACGCCCATCTCGTTGGCGATGATGTTGGACAGGGTGGTTTTGCCCAGGCCGGGCGGGCCGTGGAGCAGCACATGGTCTAACGGCTCCCCCCGCATTTTTGCGGCCTGAATAAAGACGGCCAGATTGCTTTTGGCCTTCTCCTGGCCGATGTATTCCCGCAGGGTTTTGGGGCGCAGAGAGCTGTCATTCTCATCCTCCGGCAGGGCGGAGGTGGAGATCAGCGGCTCACTGGCCCGGATACCGGGGTCAGAAAAATCAATGCTCAAGGTCGGTTCCTCCTCACGCTCACTTTACCATTTTTTTCAGGGCCTGACGGATGATCTCCTCCAGGCTCAGCTGCTCCATGGGGATACCCTGGAAGGCGGCGTTGATTTCGCTCTGGCTGTAGCCCAGCACCGCCAGGGCGGCGGTGGCCTCGGCCAGCTTGTTCTCCGGGATGGCGGTGTTACCGGTGCCGCCGTAGACCTCCCCGGCGGTGGACATCTGCTCCTTCGCTAGCTTGTCCTTTAGCTCCAGAATGATGCGTTTGGCGATCTTTTTTCCCACGCCGGGGGCGGCGGTCAGCACATTCTCGTCTCCGGTGACGATAGCCATGCTCAGGTTGGTGGAGGTGGTAGAGGACAGGATGCCCAGCGCCGCCTTTGGCCCCACGCCGGAGACGCTGGTCAGCAGCCGAAAGCAGTGCAGCTCCTCCGTGGAGAGAAAGCCGAAGATGTCCACCGCGTCCTCCCGGATGTTCACATGGGTATAGAGCTTGGCCTGCTCGCCTACGGTGAGCTTCGCCAGGGTGTAATTTGTGGTCTTGCAGGCATAGCCCACGCCGCCGCAGTCGATGACGGCCAGATTGGCCTCCAGATGGGCCACCTTGCCGGAAAGATAATAAAACATAGGTATAGTTCCTCAGTGTGTCATTTGGTGGAATAGGTGTCGGGGTTATAGCTCCGCTCGGTGTTCAGCAGAGAGGTGGCCGCCCGTCCGTGGCAGATGGCGATTGCCAGCGCGTCCGCCGCGTCATCCGGACGGGGAACCTCCCGCAGCTTCAACAGCCGCTGGGTCATCAGCATGACCTGCTTTTTCGTGGCCTTGCCATAGCCCGCCACGGACTGCTTCACCTGAACGGGGGTGTATTCAAAGATGGGGATGCCGCGCTTTTCGACAGACAGCAGAATCACGCCCCGGCCATGGGCCACGGAGATGCCCGTGGAGATGTTGGTGCTGAAAAACAGCTCCTCCACCGCCACCTCGTCCGGGCAGAATGCCTCCAGCAGCTGATCCATGTCATTGGAAATTTGCAGCAGCCGGGCGGACAGAGGCTGCCCCGCCGGGGTGTTGATGGTGCCGTATTGCAGCAGGCGGTTCCGCCCCCGCTCTGCTTCGATCAGGCCGAAGCCGGTGGTGGCAACTCCGGGGTCAATGCCGAGTATCTTCATATGCGCTCCTTTGAAAAACATGATGGCTTTATAGAACTATTGTACAACAGTTTCCCCCGGTTTCGCAACCGGATTTCAAATTTTTCTGCCATTCTGGAAAAAAGAGAAAGAAGAAGGAGCTGCATCAAAGCGAAATGCTTCGGTGCAGCTCCACAACGCGTTGCGTGGAATGTCGGTGCCTCAGGACTTTTTCACCAGCTCCAGCACGGCCTCCGGCACATAGCGGGAGATATCCTTGTCAAAGGTCAAAAGCTCCCGCACCATGGAGGAGGAAACGGCCGCATCGTCCGCCCGGAGATAGACGGACTCCAGCTCCGGCTTCAGCAGCTTGTTCACCTGGGCGATATTTTCCTCATAGCTGTAATCCATGGAATTCCGCAGGCCGCGAATCAGATAGTCGATTCCGTGTTCGGCGCAGTAATCCGCCACCATGCGGTCATAAATGACCACCTGCACATTGTCCAGTCCGTCCGCCCTCATGGTTTCCTCCATGGCGACCCTCATCTGCTCCGCATCGAACGTGCGGGCCTTGGCGGTATTGATACCGAGCATCACATACACCTCGTCAAAAAGGCGGCTGGCCTTGGTCACCACTGCATGATGTCCCAGGGTATAGGGGTCAAACGAGCCTGCGAACAGGCCGCGTACCGGCTGTCTCATCTGAACGTTCTCCTTCTGGTCGGGGAATGTCTCCCGAATAATCTGGTACATCATATCACCTTTTTCTCCGGGATGCAACTGCTTTCGATGGAATTTCCGTAAAAGAATGGACGAATCAGCTTAGACAGGCAACTGCCGCGCTTTCCCCGCCTGCTTACGAGGAACCAGCCGGGGCCTTGCCGTATGCACCAGCGCATCCACGACCAGCCACAGCAGGATACCGCAGGCCACGTCGATGACAGAATGTTGATCCAGCAGCACGGTGGAGGCCGAAACCGCCAGGGTCAGCGCCAGATGAGCGCCCCGCTCCCGGCGCATCGTTTGGCTGCGAAAGACAGCAAAGCAGGCGCAGCAGGACATATACACATGGAGGGAGGGACAGACATTGGTGGAGGTGTCCATCCGGTACAACAGGCGAACCGCCTGGGACATCAGGCCGGTTCCCGCCACAGGCTGCCGCAGATCGACCCCGTTGGGGAACAGAGCGTAAATGGTCAGGGCCAGCGCCGACCCCAGGGCGATGCACCAGAACAGCCGCCAAAAGGCCTCCGGCTCCTTCCACATCAGCCGCAATACCACGGTGGGAATCCACAAAAACCACAGGCAATAGGGAATCATGGCCCATTTGCAGAAGGGGATCCAATCGTCCAGCTCACAGTGGATGATGTATTCCGGGGTGACGAGCCTTTCCAGCAGGAAAAAGGACAGCAGATACAGAATCAGATAAACGGCCAGGGCTGTCAGTTCGGTTCTTCTTGCTCGCATAAGAATGCAGCTCCTTTCCGGTAGATGCTGCTATTATAGCGAACAAGGCTCCCCTGTTTTGGACTTTTTCCTTGAGAATTTCTGAAGATTTTCTGAAATTTTCCTGAAAAGAAACGAAAAACCGGCGCACCCCAGTCGGGGATGCGCCGGGCCAGTCTGTCAAAAAAGTCTATCTACAAAAAGAAAACCAGACGAAAAGTTCAGGAAGCCCTCCGCAGGAGTTTTGTTGCGAAGCAACAAAATAAAGTGAAAAGCGTCTTTTTAGCCGGGCATGTACCGGCAAAAAGACACAGGGAGGCGACGACTGTGCGAGCGAAGCGAGTGCGGAGAGGAGCCGCATTTCGAACCAAATGCGTGCATTTGGTTCGAGAGCCTGTCGGGGATGCGCCGGGCGGTCATTTTGGGAGATTACGCCTGATTTTTACCGGACTGCTCCGCGATAAACTGTTTCAGGGCAGAGAAGGTTTCCGGGCTGATGTCATGCTCGATTTTGCAGGCGTCCTCCTGGGCGATATCCGGAGACACGCCGATGGAGGTCAGGAACTCCGTCAGCAGAACATGGCGGGCGTAGATTTCGCTGGCGATTTTAAAGCCGGCCTTGGTAAAGCACATATAGCCATCGGCATTGGTGGTAATCATGCCGTTTTCCCGCAGGGAACCCATTGCAACGCTGACGCTGGGCTTGCTGACGTTCAGGTGATGCGCGATGTCGATGGATCGGCACATCCCCTTTTCCTTCTGGATCATCAGGATCGCCTCCAGATAATCCTCTCCCGACTTGTGTATTGCCATGAGATCACTCCTTCATTGCGGAAAGTTTAAGCTTTATTATATCAAACCTTGGGACAAAATGGAACCTCTTTTTTGCGGTTTTCGCAAATTTGATGTACAGGGGCGTTCAGGGTATAAAAAAACGCACCGGCTGCGTTCCGCTGCGTTTTTTTACAGGTAATGTTCCGTGGAAAGCTGTGATTAGGAAGGTTGGAGGGTTTCGTTTGCATCTGTGTGTTTGAGATTGGTACCCGGAACAGTTAACTTACCTTAACTGCCTATATGTTAGCATATCCTAACCGCGATGTCAAGCGTTTTTCCCGCTTTTCCCGGATTTTTTTCAAAAAGTTTCTGTAGCCGGATGTGGGAGTTTATGACGCTGAACACAAGATTTGGCAGAGAGAGCATAGCAGGCTTCGCCGCCCCGAAAAAAATCTGAAAAGCGGGGCGGGAACGCTTTCTTTTTTGGTCGGGAACCTCTATAATGAGGGGGAGCCATCGGGCATGGCTCGCCGCGTTCCTTTTCCTGCCATTGAAACGAAACGGAGGGTATCTCTGTGCAGAAAAAAATCTCATCGACTGTGCTTTCTTACCTTTGGATTACGGCGGGGTGTGCCATTTACGCCCTGGGGTTCAACTGGTTTTTCGCCCCCAACGACATCGCCTATGGCGGCGTCACCGGCCTGTCGCAGATCGTCCATCTGTTCCTGCCCTTTGTGGGCGTGGGAACCATGGTCATCGTGTTCAACATCCCCCTGTTCCTGGCGGGATGGCGGTTCTTGGGGGGCCACACGCTGGTGACCTCCCTGTATGCCACGCTGGTTTCCTCGGTGCTGATCGACCTGATTGGCCGCATCCATGTGTTTCAGCCCCAGGAGAGCCTGCTGGCCGCCCTGTACGGCGGATTGATGGTCGGGACAGGGCTGGGCCTGATTTTCCGGCAGAGCGCCACCACCGGCGGCACGGACATCGGGGCGCGGCTGTTGAAGCGCCGCTATCCCTGGGTCCCCACCGGGCGGCTGGTAATGGGGCTGGATTTCGTGGTGATTTGCACCGTGGCGCTGGCATTCCAGAAGCTGAACTCCGCCCTGTACGGTCTGGTGGCGTCTATGGTAGCCAGCTTTATGATGGACAAGGTTCTCTATGGCCTGAATACCTCCAAGGTAGCCTATATCATCAGCGACTATCCGGAGCGTATCGTTAAGGCCATTACGGTGGATTTGGATCGTGGCGTTACCGTGCTTCACGGACACGGGGGCTATTCCGGGCAGAACAAGAACATCCTGTTCTGCGCCTTTCCCCAGCGGCAGATCGTGGCGCTGAAACGGGTGATTAAGGCGGCAGACCCCAACGCCTTTCTGGTGGTGTGTCAGGCCACGGAGGTTTTGGGCGAGGGCTTTGGCGATTATAATAAGGAGGAACTGTAACGGATATGGCGAATATTGAAAAGCTGCGGAAGAACCTGGAACGGGAGGGATTTCAGACCTCCTGCTTTGATACGGCAGCGGCGTGCTGCCGATACATGAATGAACAGCTGGATGGGGTTTCCATCGGCTTTGGCGGCAGTCAGACCGTGCGGGACATGGGCCTGTATGAGCAGCTGGAGACGCACAACAGCTGCTATTGGCACTGGGACAAGACCAAAGCGCCAGAGGAGGCCATCCGTCAGGAGGCGACTCAGGCGGACTGCTATATCTGTTCCCTGAACGGCGTGTCCGAGAATGGGGAGCTGATCAACATCGACGGCGGCGGCAACCGGTTGGCCTCCAATCTGTACGGCCACCGGAAGATTTATTTCATCATCGGGGAGAACAAAATCGCCCCGGATTACGAGTCCGCCCTCTGGCGGGCGCGGAACATTGCCGCCCCGCTGAACGCCAAACGGCTGGAGAAAAAGACGCCCTGCGTCACAGTCGGCCATTGCTGCGACTGCAAAAGTCCGGATCGCATCTGCGCCGCCCTGCTGGTGTACTGGGAAAAGCCCGCCCTGGCCGGGGAGATCGAGGTGGTTATCGTCCGGGAGAATCTGGGATTTTGAGCCGTGCCCGGTCTGACCATCGGAAAGGAGAGGGTTCCATGAAACGAGTCACCGGAATCACCGTCCTGTTGCTGGCCGCCCTGACCGTCGTTCTGCTGACGGGCTGCACGGCGGCGCGGAGCTATTCCTCCGTGACGACCCATGTGGATCAGCGGGTGACAGAGGACGACCCATCGGTTCTTCGGGCGGAAACCTATCAGGAGCTGATGTCCTCCATCCTTCACTTCGTCTCGGAGGGGGATGAGACAGGCACCGTCCGGCTGTACCAGTACACCGGCGACGTGGAGTCCGACCTGAAAGCCGCCTGTCAGGAGGTGCTGGAACAGGACCCGCTGGGGGCCTATGCCCTGACCGACCTGGAGCACGCATACAGCCGCATTGTCTCCTACTACGAGTGTGACTTCACCTTTACCTATCGCCGCACGGCGGCGGAAATCAGCAATATCTCCACCGCCGCCTCCACCGTCTCCTTTCGGGAGCAGCTCCAGCAGACGATGGATTCCTTCGGGGAAAGCCTGGCGGTGCGTACCAGCCTGAGCCTGACCCGGGAGCGGATTCAGGAGATGGTGACGGAGTATTACTACGAAACGCCTATCCTGGCTCTGGGATTTCCCACGGTGACGGTCAGCTTTTACGGCGGCGAGGACTCGGAGCAGAAGATCATCGAGGTAGAATTCTACTATGCACAGGATTCCGCCGCCTGTCAGGTGATGCAGGAGGAGCTGCTGGCCGCCGCCAACGCTCTGTTGGACGGGCTGGGCGCAGAGGGCGACCGCGCCGGTCTTTGGAGCATCTATGAGACGCTGTCCGGGTATTCCATCTATTCCAGCCTCAGCAGCAGCTCCGCCTACCGCTTTTTAACCAAACAGGGAGGCGCCAGGCAGGGAGCCGCGCTGTCTCTACTGCTGCTGTGCGATCTGCTGGAGCTGGACGCCTACTATGTGGAGGGCACGACTGCGGAGGGCGGAGATACCTGCTGGGTCATTGTGCAGGTGGGCGACGTCTGGTGCCACATGGATTTGACCCTGGCGGATGACGAGGCCGGGTTCCTCCATTCGGATGACGAGATGCTTGCGCTAGGCTACACCTGGGATCAGGCCGCCTATCCCGCCTGTGCGGGGCTTGCCCTGGAGACTGCGGAGGCAGAGCCCCAGGAGGGCGGCGAGAACGAGACGGAGGATTCGGAAACCGCAGGCGACGGGCTGCTGCAATTAACGGTTCCGGAGGTATAACCAACCGTCCGAAAACAGATACAATGAAAATGGGAGCCATACCCTTTCCAAACGGGAGGGTATGGTTCCCTTATTTTTTGCATAAGCTGTCCGGGAGGTGAGGGCGTGATCGGTCAACTGATTTGGACGGGCAGCCGCCGACCGGGCGTTCAGCTCCGAGAGGGCGAGGTGGCGGGGCTGCGTGTCTTACAGGCGCAGCTGCCGGGAAACGGTGCAAGCCGCCGGGCGGAACGCATCTGGGCGCGGGCGCTGAGCCTGTTGGAGCGGCACGGGGCAAATCAACTGCTGACACCGACGAACAGCGCCTTTCCGATACAGCGCCGCATCGTCACCCGGGAGCTTTGGCGGTCTGCGGCGATTCCGCTGGCGCTGGATACACTGGATCGGGCGGGACAGCGGCGCAGTCGGGCGGTGGTGGGACTGAGCGCCCGGCAGGTCACGCCTCAGCTGCTCCAATGGTGCCGGCTTCTGGCGGCGCAGGTGCGGGGCCTTTCTCTGGATTTGAACACGGGGCGGGATGCGCTGGAGTGGCAGCTCCAGCGGGAGCTGGGTCTGCCCATATTTCAGGGTGGAGGAGACGTGAATCTGGATTTGTAGGGCGGCTGCGCCCTGACCGGACAAAATTTGGACTTGTATTCGCCCCGGCCTGTTTTTCCGGGCTATGACCTGATTGCCGCCGATTTGCCGCCAGAGGTAGATCATCTGGATTTGGAGGCGCTTTTGCTTCAGGCGGGCAGGCTGTCCCCGGAGGAGCTGCATCTGATTTATAATTCGCCGGGGATGGGGCATACTGTCCCTGAGGTGATGAAAGATGTTTCGACCAGACGGAACGGAGGATAAAAAAATCCCGCTGGACTATATGCCAAAACTGTCCAACGTGGCCTCCGCAACAGAGTGTACGGGCCTGATTTTTAACCCTCCCCTGGATGAGGCGGAGCAGGAGTCCTATCAGGAGCTTTCCGATATGGAGATCCCGCCGGAGAAGAATTTGAAACAGGGGAAACCCAGACAGGGAGCGACGAAAGGGAAAAGGAAATAGCGGGATGAATGAACGCCCGCCGCAGGGAACTGCGGCGGGCGGGGTGTTTCCCTATTAATAACTTGACTATGACTGTTCCATCAATCGATTTTGCGGAATTCAAAACAGGAAAACACAACATGGCTTCATATGTGAAAGGGCTGAGCTTTTTTATCATTCTTTGTGAAAGTTACTTTAGTGAACGGTGTGTTAAGGACTGCAGCAAGAAAGTCCGGACTGCGTTCCGCACGAAGGTAATGAACGACGAATACACAGGGGGCTACCCGGCATTTGGATACCAGAAAGCCCCGGAAGACCGGCATCACCGGATTTCCAATGAATTTACGCCGGTTGTGAAAAGAAGGATGTTTAAGATGGCGCTTGAGCGCGTAAGTTGTTATCACGCCGCAAAGACGATGGAAGCCAAACAGATTCTGACACCGAGGGCTTATATCTGTGATAAGCATGGGAAGTATGTGACCAACGAGATGGTAGAACACCCATACGCATGAATAAGGGGAACGGTTTACAAGATTCTCAGCAATCTGATCTGTCTGAGCAATCTTGTAAGCTACAGATGTCGGACGCGATTGTTTACATAGTTATGGCTGATGAGACATCCGGTAAAGGGCAGAACCATTGAATATGCAGATAATCGCATTTTACTGTATCTCATCGTTCTTCTTATAACTTTGCTCGAGGCGTCCGACCTGTTGTCGGTTGTAGAAAAACTCGATCCGGTCAAGGAATATTTTTGCGTGTACTGTTTCTCCGGCAAAAGCCAGGGAAAGGCCACATTTGTTGGTGTCCAATTCAACAAATTCGTTCTTGTTCACATTAGGAACAGAATACTTGGTAGGGATGCTGTGTCAATTTCAAAAGCTTGTCCGCAACCCCTGCTCAGCTTCTGGTTTCGTTTTTGATGAAAAAGAGCGTTGCAGCTTTGTTATTCTGCAACGCTCTCGATTTTTTGAACAATTCTTTATGCTTTCGGTGATGTCACCAAAGCCAATCGTTGCTCCGGGATAAAGCGCCGAATGTAGCTCAGCCTGGGCAGCAGCTGCAACAGCAACAGGCCCAGCAGATAACAGGCAATCAGCTCACCGAAGCCCACGGTAACTGCGTTCCAGCCCCAGGAAACCCAAAACGCCTGGGAGCCGATATCAGCCGTGGAAATGGCGATCTCCGCGCCGATAATCACCGCATTGGCGATGACAGGCGGCAGAGGCGCGAACCATCTGTGTCTGCACCGACTGGTCCAGATGGCGGCCACCAGTGTCGCCAGCGTGCCGAACACCCAGTCCAGCGGGTAGGGCGAGCCGATCAGGTTGGACAGAAAGCATCCCACGGCCAGGCCCGGAATAGTCTCCGGAAACAGGAAGGGCAGAATCGTCAGCGCCTCGGAGAACCGGATCTGCACCGGGCCATAGGACAGCATGGGCAGCATCAGGGTCAGGACGGTGTACAGCGCCGCCACCACGGCGGCCAGGCAGATACGTTGCAGTTTACGGGTCGAGTTGTTCATTTTGGTATACCTCCATTTTTTGTTTAGAGTACGGCGAACAGACCGCACAGCGCCGGTGAAACCGGCGGTTGGACTGGGTGTGGAAACCAGTCGAGGAGATTATACACGTTTTATCGGGGAAACGCAAGGGGTTCTGTTTCTCAGCTTGATATTTATGATTCCCGCAATTTTTACATTCAATAGCGTTCAAACCCCGACCTACGTGGCAAAATCACGTCAAACTCCCGCTGCAAGCGCCTCCGTGTCTCCTCGAAGTCAAGCTGCTCCAGAGAGTCGTTCAGGCAGATTGCGTGATACTTTTGTCCGGAAATGGCCGAATATACCTCAGAATCCAGCCCCAGCTCAAAGCATCTTCCCCATTTGGCGCTGCGGGGAACAAACGTCCCCTGACATAGATTCCACCACTTCATCAGCCAATGCGTCACATCGTCCCTGCTACGGAACCGCTGCCGCGCACACCGCAGCAGCTCCTCCTCCGCATAATCCCACACCTCTGCAAACGTGCTTTTCCGGTGCGAGGTGGGCAGATGCAGGTCACGGAAGGATGAAAAATACCGAAAGGGGCTCAACAGCAGAGTGCCGATCAGGTAGTTTCCGTATCGCGGTGTGTAGAACTTTCTCCAATTTTGTCGGAGAACCTCTTTTTTGTCGAATTTGGAATTGATAATCGCCATATTGTTCAGCATGGCGTGGGGAAACACGTCCGAGGGCACAAAGGAGTTCAACACCTGTAGAATCGCGGACTCACAGGGCAATCCCTGCACGAAAAAATCCTCCGGCCTGGTCGGGGCCGTCAGGAACATGTCGTCATTGAACAGCACAAAATGCTCCGCCAGGCCGGGAATTCGGTGTAAAAACAGCTCGATAACATTGGAATTAAACGTCGGCAAATACGCCTCCGGGATGTAATCCCGGTGATTCACCACTGTCATCTTCGGATGGGCTGTATGCAGCCAGGGTGGAATATGCCCCCAGGTCACAAAGTAAATATGGTGAACCCACGGCGCATACGTCTCAACGCCCCGGAACCAATACCGCAGCAGTCTCCATTCCCGGAACCGATTGTCCGTCACGCCGTTGTCCTGTCGTTCGGGCAGACAGCGGTTCTTTTCCGCCTGCCAAGCCGGATCATCCCCGTCAACCCAGGTGATGACAAAATCAATTTGTTCCATCCTCAGTTCTCCCCTCTCTGACCTCCAGCCGCCCAGAATCCGCCGTCTGCAACAAAAAGCCCAGCCAAATCGCCAACGGAATCGCCATGGGATGCACAAATGCCGACTCCGCTAAAGACGAAATCAAAAGATAGATAAAGATGCAGAGCGCAGATGTGTAAAAGGCCGGGCTGATGCTTCGCAGCTTCTGAATCGTATGAAGGAGAAACAGCAGCGCCAGCGCATAGGACGCCATCCCGAACCACCCGGACTGCCCCAGAATCATGGGCCAGAACGTATCGCTCAGGAAGGAGTAGTAGGTCGGCTGAATCCCCCACACATCCGAAAGTCCGTACTTGTCATACAGAGCGGAATACACGACCCCGGAATAGTACGACCCGTATGTGCCAAAGCCCGTTCCAAAGGGAAAATAGTCGTTTGCGATTTGCACCGCCTTCACCGTCAGCTGATATCGGGCGGACGCCCTCGCTACATCCGAGAAGAAATAGTACGAGATTTGCTCCCAGGACAGGATAAGCACGGGTGGCAGCGCCAGGAAAGCTGTTTTTGCCGTGATCTTTCTTTTCCGCAGGAACGCCAGATAGTAGATAACGCAGAACAAAATCGCCGCCACAATCGCCTTGGTGCGGAGCGTTGTACCCATCATCAGCAACAGCGCCAACAGATACTTTTCGCTCCCAGAGACGAACTGACGCAGGGACACCAGCACCACAAACAGGAAAACACAGACCGCGCAAAACCGGGTGGGATGCCCAAAAAACAGCTCGATTGCAGGCAATCCGTAGCGATAGACCGACGCGCCGAACAGCCTTGCCCCGGTCAGAAGCTCTGTCACCGTGCAGACAAACAGAAACAGAATGATAACCTTCAGGTGGATGAACATACGCCCTGCATAGGCTTTGCAGTCGAAGCCCCGGAACACCCGCCGCCCCACATACAGGGCCAGCCAAAATTTAAGGCAGAGCAGCAGATCCGGCAATGCCGCAGATAACAACGGCTGAATTCGATATACCAGATTCGCAAGGAAGGTCACAGCGACATAGAGCGCCAGGAAAACGCTGTACCATCGCAGTTCCATGCGCTCCAGGTCTACAAGGGAAAGCAGCGCCAGAACAGCCAGCGGAACTGCACAGAGCGCAACCAGTTCATCTGCATACCCCAGCAGAGGAATTACCTGCTCCAGACAGCTGTTGAAAACAAAGAAATAGAGAAATACCAGGAAGCTGTAATAGGATATATCTTTTCTTCTCATCTTCGGCCTCCCCGGTTGTCCACGTCCTAAGAACAGCGTTCACAGGTCGATCTGGCGTCCAGCTCCTCCTTGCTCACGGTTCCGTCCCGGTAGTCACGGACGATTTTGTTCTCGTACATGGAGTATTTCTGCCTTGTCCATATCTTCACTCTGTGCCGCACTACCCACCAGGCGGGAATCCAAAGATACCGCCGCATGGCCGGGGATACGGAGCCAATCATCCAGCACTGACGGTCACAGCGGCACACCCTTTCGCGGACTTTATTGGCCGCCTCGCTGTTCCACAGCTCGTCCCAGTTCTGTTCGTTCAGGTTACCCATGACCTCCTTCTCTCTGGTGCCGTTACAGGGCATAACGTCACCAAACGGGTCGAGAAAGAACGTGTCAAAGGCCATATGACAGGGCAAAAGCCGCTTTTCCCCGTAGATATAGTGAATCAGGCCGTGGTTGAAATAGGCGCGGAACCATTTTTTCGGGTTCCAGCCGGACAGAAGCTCGTTAATCAAATCCTCAAACGCCTGGGCCACCAGGGGACGGTCATGGATGATATTCCCGGTTTCCACAAAATAAAAGCTGTTGTGCAGGCTTGCCGTGGCGAACTCCATCCCCATCGCATTGGCCAAATGATACAACGGCACCAAATCTTTCGCGTTGGCGTCCTGCACCGTCATGCCAAAGCCGATGTCCTTTATCCCCATATCCGCCAGCAGTTTCAAGGTCATACAGCCCCGGTAAAATCCGTTTTCCAGTCCCCGGATGGCATTATTCGTCTCCTCCAGGCCCTCAATCGAAACGCGAATCCCCACGTCGGGGAACTCTCTGCACAGCTCCACAATGCGCTCCGTGTAAAAGCCGTTGGTGGAGATTACAATACGGTCGCTCTTTTTCCGCAGTTCCCGGATAACCTCCTTTAAATCCGTGCGAAGAAACGGTTCGCCGCCGGTGACATTGGTAAAGTACATCGGCGGCAGTTTGCGAATCGTCTCAAGGCAAAGCTCCTCCTCCGCCCTGGACGGTTCCTTATAGCGATTACACATATTGCAGCGTGCGTTGCAGCGATAGGTCACGATTACCGTGCCGTTCAGCTTTTTCGTCATACCGTTTCCATCTCCGATTCACGCAGGGCAGCAGCGATCCGGCTCCAATAATCCCCCGCGATTTTGTCCCAGCCATTTGTTTCCTGAATGGTGGAATGAAGAGCCGCTCCGGTTGGCCGAAGTCGGTTTTCCGTCAGGATCTCCGTCCGAACCAGCGCCTGAAATGCAGCCGGGCTTTCATATCTGAGGCAGCCATCACCCAATCTGCACGGCAGGTCTTGACGGATGATAACGGGAATCCCGGCTGACAGCGCCTCTAAAATAACCAGAGAAAAACCCTCCGATTGGGAGGGGAAAATCATGGCCTCGGCCATACTGTACAGCCGGTTCAGCCGCTCTCCGGGTGGTATCTCACCCAGATAAATCACACTGTCCCGGCATCCGATTGCTTTTGCGTACTCCTGTATCTCCCGCTGGTAGCGCTCCGAGACAATGCCGCCGGCATAGAGATACACAAGATCGTCATACTCTTTCAGCAGGGGCTCCAGCAGCCTGACCGCCTCCAGCTGGTTTTTCCGCTCGCACACAGAGCCGACCTGTAGCAGAACTCGCTTCCCCGACAGGCCCAGCTCGGCCCTGGCCGCGTCGTTCTGCGCCGTTTCCAGCGGGCGGTAAATCTCTGTATTGACGCCGTTTTCAATCAACGCCACCTTTGCCCCGTCGATGCCGATGCACTCCATCACCGTTTTACGCGTTTTCTCATTGAGGACGAATACGAGGTCGGCCCGCTTCATACATTCAATTTCCTGAAAGTACCTTTTCTTTACGGTGCCGCATACTTCATCCCATGCGCCGCTCCAGATGTAGCTGTGGTTCGTATACACGGTCAGGCACTTCTTCCGCAGCGAGGGCGGAACCAGCTTCAAAAAGAAGAACAAATTGTATTGATTGTGGAAGTGGAGAACGACCCTTTCCCCAGTCTCATTCCCCGCAAGCAGCTTTTTCAGGACTCCGGCCAGGGAAACGGAGTACACGACCCGTTTCAGCTTATGCGAAAGGCCCAGCTTTTCATCCGTTCCGGTGAATAGCTTCGGAACAGGCACCTCCAAAATGGGCAGGTCGCTTTCCCGTCGGTTTTGCGCCTGAATATCCACGATGGACACACTAATACCGCTTTTGAGGAAGGCCCTTGTCAGCTCCTCCACCACAATTTCCGTGGCAGCGCCTATTTGAGCCGGAATCGGCGTATATCCGGTTCCAATTTCATAAATTTTCACAGCGCTTGCCTTCATAAATCTTCATCAGCTTTTCGTAATAGGTTGCAGAGGTTTCCGCACATTGCGCTCTGCCATTCTCCGCATACCGCCGAAGCCGTTCGGGGTCGTCCAGCAGTTGGCGGAGCGCCCGCTCCAAATCCACGTCGTCTCCTGCCCGGAAAAGCGCTCCCGTCTCCCCCTCGTGAATCAATTCCGGAATCCCACCTATGCGGGAGCCGACCACCGGCGTTCCGTACAGCTGGGACTCCATCACGGAAAGGGGACAGTTTTCATAGATTTCCGAGGCGCAAACGCTGCATTTCGCCCGCATAATCAATTCTGCAAGCGCCGCTCCCGTTTGAAAGCCCACATATTCGGCGTTGGGTACTGCCTGAATCGCCTGCACCGCAGAACCGTACCCGGCGAACAAAAACCGAACGCCGGGCATCCTTTGACAAACCTTGAGTACCGTATACATCCCCTTTTCCCGGCACAGCTTGCCGAATATGAGGACATAATCCCCTTTTTCTACCTCTTTTTGGGAAACGCCGTCGGCAAAATGGCGCAGAACCACCGTTTTCCCCGCAAACCTCTCCTGAGTATCCAGCTTTTGTTTCAGGAACGCACTGGGGCAGATAATCGTGTCAATACAGCGGTAGGCCCCGCCGATACGCCAGTAACAGGCGTCCAGCATCCCCAGAAAGCTCTTTGCATAGGAGTTTTTCAGGCATTTTGTCCGCAGGCAAGCGCCGTATTTTCCCGACAGACAGCGTTCGCAGATTTGATAGTTCCGGTCAAACAGGCCATGACTGGGACAGACCAGCTGAAAATCATGGGCAGTGTAGATAATTTTCAAGCCCGGCTTGGTCTTTCTGCGGAAAGCATCCGCCTCCAGAATGACGGACGGGGTCAGGTGATACTGTATATTATTGAAATGCACCACATCCGGCTGAAAATCCGTCAATACGGCACGCAGCTTCCTTCGTGCATCCGTTGAGTAAATAATTTGAAACGGGGCGAGCAGATTTTTCCGGTAGCCGCCCTGAAAATCCCGGGGCTTTGCCAGGGAATCCACCCGGTTCCCTACAACATTTCTTTCGTCGCGCAGTCCAAAATATTGTACCTCGTGCCCATGGGATTCCAGCAGTCGGCCCAGTTGGAAGGTGTACGTCTCCACCCCGCCCTTTGGATAAAGAAATTTGTTGACCACCAGAACCTTCACACGAAAAACTCCATCCAAAACGGGATCGTTGCCAGGGGAGAATACAATACCATCAGAAACTTTCGACTTTATTTGTATTTATTTTACATCAAATGACAGAGGGAGTCAATCCCTTTTTGAGAAAAATCAAGGTTTAATTTCTCCGCTCGAACCTGCATCACAGTTGAGCCGCACGATACAGGAAGGTAACAACCATGCAGCGCTCGCAGGTGACGAACGGCCCGAAGGTGGTATCAGAAGTACCGGTGGTGATGCCATTGTCCACAGCCCACAGGACGGCATTATAGAAATAATCGTCCGTGTCAACGTCCGTGAAGGGATTGGTAGTGCTCGTAACCTCCGGCTGGCCGAAGTAACGATACAGGAACGTGACCACCTGGCACCGCTCACACTTGTTATAAGGGCTGAATGTGGTTGCAGAGGTTCCGGTGGTAATGCCCTTTTCAACCGCCCAGAGAACCGCGTTATAGAAATAGTCGCCCTCGTTGACATCGGTGAAGGGGTTCTCCGTGCTGGTCGGCTCCGGACAACCGGCGGCACGCCACAGGAAGGTCACGACTTGGCAGCGTTCAGCAGTCAGGAACGGGCTGAATGTGGTTTCCGTGGTGCCGGAGGTGATGCCGTTGTCAACAGCCCAGAGAACGGCGTTGTAGAAATAGTGGCCGGTGTTGACGTCGGTGAAGGGGTTGATTGCGTCGTTTTCGCTGATTTCGGTTTCGTACTCGCCATCGCCGTCCAAATCCGCATAGGCAACCACAGCTTCATTTTCCATCGTAACCTTGATGTCCGTATCGTCCTCAACGCTGACCCCGTCCGTTTCACAGTCGCGGTTCATGTTTTCCACAACGTAGTCGGTCAGGTCGCCGGTAACAGTAATGCTTTCATCGCTCACAGAAACCGTAACATCACCGTCCGCACTTCCGGCGATACCCACAAAGTCAAATTCGCTGTTGTTCAAAGTCACGTCAATGACCAAATCGCCCTCTGCACCAGCAACCTCCACGGTGCCGTCTGCGTAGATGGTCGCGCTCTCCATTGTACCGGAAACGTTGATGGAAAAATCATCAAATGTCATAAGCGCGTCCAGCGTCTCCCCTTCGGCGGGAACAATCCGGTAATATTCCGCATCGTCCGGGAGATAGACGGTGTAAATCTCATTTTCCGCTTCAATTTCCTCGCCGTCAGCCAACACCGAAGCAGTCCGGACAATATTTGCATCTAATGTTCCGCCTACAATGGTTCCATCCGAGACTTCGGCGTAGCTTCCGTCCGAGGAATAGACAGTATATTGAGATACGGTCATGTTGTCCACGTCCAGATAAACATAATGAGGAATGTCCAGATATTCAACATAATATGCTTCATTAGCATAAAATCCAAACACTTCAAACGTATCAATAAAAATGCTATCGTCACAGGTTGTTTCTGCGGAGCTGAAATCGTCACTGATGTAAATATATTCTTCTTCGTCGCTGTTGGGATCATAAATCAGAAAGCGCTTCGTATATTCTTCCGACCACCACAGACTTCCGGTTGAAAAATCTCCGGTTTCAGCTCCGTAACAGACAACGGCGTGTGCATCTTCGCCGTCACTACTGCACAGATAAATCAGGAAGGGCTGTTCACCATCCTCGATTGCTACAGCAGTATTCCACAGAGATTTCATCATGTCACTGAAATCATTATTAGCTGTAGTATATATTGATGCTGTTACCTGCGAAATTTGATAGAGATTGATGATGGATTCCAGTGTAGTGTTGCTCGACATCGTTGGCGCAGGTAATTCGTAGGTTGTGGCTGCTCCCAAATCCTCTGCGGATAAGTTTCCTGTTTTAATCAGCGTAGCTGCCAGAGACATTCCATAACAGGCACCGCCCCAGCTTTTCAAATCGTTATTTAAGAAATTAGCCCTTCTATAGTATAACTCATCCGTTTCTTCACCTCTGAGCCAATTATCGAAGCGATCCCCTATTGAATACGAACCATATTCTTTCGCCATATTGGTTATTTGCGTATTGTTCAGAGTGTCCACATATGTATTGAACATATCGTCCTCGATATAAATAGAACCTCTTCCAAAAGCAGAATAGCTGTTCGTAAAGCAGAAATTATCCTCTCCAAATATCCAATTATAACCTGGCAACTCCAACTCCACAGAAACGCTTGCTCCCAATGGATTGATGAACGTCACCGTAGATGTTCCGCCGGTTTTCAGCGTCGCTGTCACAGAAACGTAGTAAGTCTTATAATACCCGTCCTCGTCCGCGTCATAGGGGCCAAGCACGGACAGCGCATCAAATGTCACGGCGTTGGTTTCCTCCCCGTCCGAATTTGTGCAGGCCCAGTTCGATTTGCTGAACGTCACGTCGGTATCGGCGGGAACCGTGACCTCAACGGAGAAGGTAACAGCGTCGCCCACATTCAGCTCGTCATATTCGCTGATGTAGCTGTCGGTGGTTTCATCGTACAGGGCGGTTTCAATGTCGGTGAGGCCGTAACGAATTACATCAGTCAAATAGGTGTTGCCGGAACCTATTTTGACATTACTCCAGGATTCCTCTGTCCCTGCATAATAGGCAAAGGAAAGACTTGTGCAGGAACCGAATACATCACGGCTAAGGCTGGTTACACTGTCAGGTATGATAACAGTGGTCAGGCTCGTGCAACAATAGAACGCACAAATGCCAAGAGAGGTTACACTGTCAGGAATGGTGACGCTGGTCAGGCTCCTGCAGTAAGAAAACGCACTCTGTTCAATAGAGGTAACACTATCGGGGATATTCACACTGGCCAGGCTCGTGCAGCTATTAAACGCAGCATAGGGGATAGTGGTGATGCCGCTGCCGATGGTCACACTAGTCAGGCTCGTGCAGCCGGCGAACGCATGATCGTCGATGTAGGTGACGCTGTCCGGAATGGTTACACTAGTCAGGCTCGTGCAGTCGGCGAACGCATAATCGTAGATGGAGGTGACGCTGTCCGGAATGGTTACACTGGTCAGGCTTGTGCAGTAACAGAAATGCCAAACCGCCGATGGAGGTAATGCTGTCAGGGAGGGTGATGGTGGTCAGGCCGTAATACTTCCAGAACGCATAACTGCCGATGGAAGTGACGCCATCACCAATCGTAACGGAAGTGATGGATGACCGATAGCTGTACCAAGGAGCATCGTAATTAATCCAATTCGACATATCCCCTGTTCCGGAAATAGTCAGCGTCCCATCACTATCCAATACCCAGGTCAGGTTATCGCCGCAGGTGCCGCTGGCAACTTCCTCTGCCGCGCTGACCCCAACAGTCAATAGCGTCACCATCATTGCCAACGCAAGGGTAAAGGCCAACAATCTTTTTTTCATGATTTTTCCTCCTTTGCATTACAGGGAGCCTTTCAAAAGGCTTAAAATATGTTCCATTTGTATCATACTCTGTTTTTTCGGGGAGGTCAACATTTTTGTGTCACGTTTGCGTGTTTTTCACCGCCCGGCATTGAAAATGACACGATTACATTTTTCACAATTCCGCAGAAATCCCTTGCATTTCCCGAAAAGGTGTGCTATAAATATAACCAGTGTCCAAAAGCCATGAACAGGAAAATAGCAGGCCGTTTGTAATCAGAGAGGCCCGGTCACCGGCTGAAAGCCGGGCTGTACAGCGCTGCTTCGTTCGCCTGGGAGCTTCTGCGGGGAAATACGCAGGCGGCTGACCGTCGTTATCCGGTCAATAAGTGTGCATGGAGGAATCTGTGCAAATGTGGGTGGTACCACGGAAGCGATGCCTTTCGTCCCAGTGTGGGAGGAAGGGCTTTATTTTTTTATTCGAGGTGTAGATATGAAACAGAAATTGGAAGCCATACGGCAGGAGGCGCTGAACGCCATCAACAATGCCGACGTATCCTCCGAGCTGGAGGCCCTGCGGGTTCGCTATCTCGGCAAAAAGGGCGAGCTGAAAGCGGTTCTGAACCAGATGGGCAAGCTCTCCGCCGAGGAGCGCCCCGCCATGGGACAGCTGGCCAACGAGGTCAAGGCCGCAGTCAACGACGCGCTGGCGGCCCAGGCGAAGCGCCTGGAGGAGGCCGCGCTGAACAAGCGTCTGGAGAATGAGACGCTGGATGTGACCATCCCCGGTGAGCCGGTGGAGCTGGGCCACAAGCACCCCATCTCCATCGTGCTGGACGAGGTAAAGGACATCTTCATCGGCATGGGCTTCACCGTGGCCGAGGGGCCGGAAATCGAGCTGGCGGAATACAACTTCACCCGTCTGAACACGGAGGAGGGCCACCCCGGCCGGGAGTGGACGGATACCTTCTATATCACCCCCGGCGACAAGGACCCCAAGAACGACGCCGTTTTGCTGCGGAGCCAGACCTCCCCCATGCAGGTGCGGGTCATGGAGGCCCAAAAGCCCCCCATTCGCATCGTGGCCCCCGGACGGGTCTACCGCAAGGATGAGGCGGACGCCACCCACTCCCCCATGTTCCACCAGATCGAGGGCATGGTGGTGGATAAGAACGTCACCATGGCCGACTTGAAGGGCACCCTGAACGAGGTCATCAAGTCCCTGTACGGCGAGGAATCCGTCACCCGGTTCCGTCCCCACCACTTCCCCTTCACCGAGCCCTCCTGCGAGGTGGACGTGCAGTGCTTCGCCTGCAAGGGCAAGGGCTGCTCTGTTTGTAAGGGCGAGGGCTGGATCGAGGTCCTGGGCGCAGGCATGATTCACCCCAAGGTTTTGAAGGGCTGCAACATCGACACCGACGTATACTCCGGCTGGGCCTTTGGCATGGGCGTGGAGCGTCTGGCCATGATGCGCTTCGGCATCAACAATTTGAAGCTCTGCTTCGAGAACGATGTGCGGTTCCTGGAACAGTTTTAAAAAGGAGGGTGTTCGATTATGATTTTATCTCGTAACTGGCTGAATGAATTTGTACCCAATGTCAGCGCGGCTGATTTGAGCGATAAGGAATTTTCCGACGCATTGACCATTTCCGGCTCCAAGGTGGAAACCGTCACCGACCTGAGCGCGGAATTCAAAAACGTTGTGGTGGGCCGCATTGTGGAGCTGACCCGTCACCCAAACTCCGACCACATGTGGATTTGCCAGATCGACGTGGGGGACGAGGTCACCCATATCTGCACCGGGGCCTGGAACGTCCATGTGGGCGATTTGATTCCCGTAGCCAAGCACAACAGCCTGCTCCCCGGCGGGGTCAAAATCACCAAGGGCAAGCTCCGGGGCGAAAAGTCCAACGGTATGCTCTGCTCCTTGAAGGAGCTGGCCCTGGATGAGCGGGATTTCCCCTACGCCGTTATCAAGGCCGCGGCTATCCTGAACAACTACCACCCCATTGACCCGGCCAAGCCCTCTATCTCGCCGGATATCAAGGCGGGGGACAAGATTTTCGGGTCTGTTCTGGCCGGTGAGGTTCTGTCTGTGACAACCGTGGGCTATCGGGCCTATGAGCTGTCTGTTTCTCTGGGCGAAACCACCGTCACCCTGTCCACCGATTGCTCCAACATTCACGAGGGCGACCTGCTGGCGGTGAATACCGCAGCGAACACCGTCTGCACCCTGGCAGACCTCCACGCCGAGCAGAAGGAATTCCCCAACTGCATCGAGGATGGCATTTTCATCCTGAACGAGGACGATGTAAAGCCTGGCGACGACATCCGCCCCATCATCGGCGCGGACGACCATATTGTGGAGTTTGAAATCACCCCCAACCGCCCCGACTGCCTCTCCGTTATCGGTCTGGCCCGGGAGGCCTCCGTCACCTTCCACCAGCCCCTAAACCTCCACACCCCGGAGGTCAAGGGCACGGACGGCACCTCCATCATCGACGATCTGGATGTGGAGATCGAAGACCCAGAGCTTTGCCCCCGGTATACCGCCCGGATGGTGAAGAATGTGAAGATTGCCCCCTCCCCCAAGTGGATGCGGGAGCGGCTCCGCGCCTCCGGCGTGCGGCCCATCAACAACATCGTGGACATCACCAACTATGTCATGCTGGAATACGGCCAGCCCATGCACGCCTTTGATTTTTCCTGCGTGGAGGGCGGCAAGCTGGTGATTCGCCGCGCCCGGGAGGGTGAGGTCATTCAGACCCTGGACGGCACCGACCGGAAGCTGACGACCAATATGCTGTGCATCTGCGACGTGAACAAGCCCGTATGCGTGGCCGGCGTAATGGGCGGCGCGAACTCCGAGATTCTGGGCGATACCGCCGCCGTGGTCTTTGAATCCGCCAACTTCAACGGCGTTTCCGTTCGCCGCACCGCCACCGCACTGGGGATGCGTACCGAGGCCTCCGGCCGGTACGAAAAGGGCCTTGACCCCATGAATACCTACCTGGGCGTTCAGCGGGCCTGCGAGCTGGTGGAGCTGCTGGGCTGCGGCGAGGTGGTAGACGGCATCCTGGATGTCATTGCCGCCGACCAGAACCCCACAACGCTGCCTCTGGAGCCGGACAAAATCAACCGCCTGCTGGGAACGGAAATCGACCGGGAAACCATGGTGGATATTCTGGAGCGGCTGGGCTTCACCCTGGAGGGAGACACCATTCTGGTTCCCTCCTGGCGTTCCGATGTGGAGCATTACTCCGATATTGCGGAGGAGGTCGCCCGGTTCTACGGCTATAACAACCTGCCCACCACGCTGATGCGGGGCGACACCACCCGGGGCGGTCTGTCCGACAAGCAGAAGGCGGAGAAAAAGGTTTCCGAAACCTGTCAGGCCATGGGCTATTCCGAAATCATGACCTACTCCTTCATCTCCCCCTCCTATTATGACAAGATTCGTCTGCCCCAGGAGAGCGCTCTGCGGAACAGCATCCGGATTCTGAACCCGCTGGGCGAGGATACCTCCATCATGCGTACCACCGCGATTCCCTCCATGTTGGAAACCATGGTGCGTAACTACAACCACGGGAACAAGGCCGTGCGGCTGTTCGAGCTGGCCCGGATTTATCTGCCCCAGGAGGGCGCGGTCCTTGCCAACGAAAAGCAGCAGGTCATTCTGGGTGCTTACGGCAACAACGCCAGCTTCTTCCAGCTGAAAGGCTGTGTGGACGCGCTGTTGAAGCAGTTCCAGATTCAGGTGGAGTATCGGGCCACCCGTACCAACGCCACCTTCCATCCCGGACGCTGCGCCGAGCTGCTGCTGAACGGCAACGTCATCGGCGTGCTGGGTGAGATTCACCCCCTGACCATCCGGAATTATGATGTGGACGGGGCCTTCTATGTGGCTCAGCTGGACTTCAACTCCATTTTGGAGGCCAAGGGCGGCGTGACCGTTTACAAGCCCCTCCCCAGATTCCCCGCCGTCAGCCGGGATATCGCCGTGGTCTGCGACAAGGATATCCCCGTGGGCGCTTTGCGTGCCTCCATCGAGAAGGGCGCCAAGGGCCTGGTGCAGGAAATCGAGCTGTTCGATATCTACACCGGTGCGCCCATTCCCGCCGGGAAAAAGAGCGTGGCGTTCTCCCTGAAGCTGCGTCATGACGACCGCACCCTGACCGACGCCGAGGCTGACGAGGACATTCAGGCTGTGCTGGCCCAGCTCCGGGAGGACTTTGGGGCCGTCCTGCGGTAAGCCGGAATATGGGCAAAAGCATGGTTGAACAGGCAAAAGCGATCGTCTGGGAAGCTCATCAGGGACAGGTGGACAAGGCCGGAAAGCCGTACACGGAGCATTTGGAATTTGTGGCGGCTCACGTCGAGACGGAGGCCGAGAAATGTGTGGCCTACCTCCATGACGTTCTGGAGGATACGGATTACCCGCCGGAGAACATCAAGGCTACCTTCGGCACTGAGATTTATCAGGCGGTTTGCACCATGACCCACAGGGACGACGAGGATTATTTCGATTATGTCCGCCGGGTTTCCCGGAATCCGCTTGCAAGGGCTCAAGATGGCCGACCTCACGAACAATATGATGCTTGACCGCCTTCCGGTGGTATCGGGAAAGGACATCCGGAGGGTGGAAAAGTATCAAAGGGCCTACAAAATTCTTGAGAACAGCCTGTCCGGTCAGGAGCCGTAACCGACCTTTACAGAAAATACACAGTTTTCCTCTTTACTTTTGCCCCTCTTTCCGTTATAATGAGGTTATCTTGTATCAGCAGGAAAGCAACGATTGATTGGAGGATTGTACGATGAATGATTATACGCGCCGGTTTACCCTTCCTCAGGAGGAGGAGATGGAACCAAAGGAGGTTCTGATGATCGTTTATCGCGCTCTACAGGAAAAGGGCTATAACCCGATCAACCAGATCGTCGGCTATCTGCTTTCTGAGGACCCGACCTATATCACCAACTATAACAATGCCCGTTCCCTGATTCGGCATTTGGACCGGGACGAGCTTTTGCAGGAGCTTGTCCGCAGTTATTTGAACCTTTAAATTCAGAACGGGAAAAGCGCATAAAAGGGCACGTTGCAGAATCACAAACGCTGCAACGTGCCCTTCTTTATTTATTCTGTATCAGGGGCTGAACGCGCTGTCACGCATCCTCTACCCCATCCAAAATCACGATGCCCGCCCCCAGCAGACCCGGCCCGGTATAGGCCGCCAACGTCGCGTCGATGGTGGACTCGATATGCTTCTCAAAGTCGGTGAAGTACCGCAGCACCTCCGCCCGGTAATCGGGGTACGCCTCCGGTGCGCCGCCGTGGGCGGTCAGCAGGATATAACGCTTATGCCCCTCCCGCACCTGTCGGGCCAGCTCGATCAGCTTGCTATGGGCCTGCCGGCTGCCCCGGCATTTTGCCACGGAGCCAAGCTCCCCATTTGGCTCAAAGGCGATGATCGGCTTCAAATTCAGCACCGTTCCGGCCATTGCCGTGACCTTGCCGATGCGTCCGCCCTTCTTCAAATATTCCAGCGTGTCCAGGGAGAAGAACACCTTTGTATTCTCCACCAGGCGGAGGGCGATGGTTTTCAGCCGTTCCCAGGCAAAGTCCCGCTTGATGTACTCCATCAGCTGTAGGACAATCGCCCCGCTGCCGATGGCGCCGCTGAGGGAGTCCACAACATGAATCTCCAACTCCCGGAAGTCCTGCGCCGCCAGACGCACCATATTATAGGTGCCGGACAGCCCGGAGGACAGCATCACGGCGATGACCTTCTGATAGCCCAAATTCCGAATCCGTTCCAGCGTCTGATAGACGGTCTGGGGACGGGGCAGGGAGGTTTTGGGCAGCTCTGTCCGGGCGCGGTCGTATACCTCCTCCGCCGTGATGGTCACGCCGTCCTCGTACTTCGTCCCCTGCCAGGAGATAATCAGCGGCACCACAAAAATCGGGTCGTCTCCAATATGTTCCAGTTTCAGATCTGCACAGCTGTCCGTGAGCAGAGCGATTTTCTGTTGATTCATCATTCTATGCCGCTCCTAAATTTGAATTTGTCCGCCGGGATGCGTTTCCGGCGTCGCAAAATTTCTGTTGGACAGTATAGCATATCCTTTGGTCGATTGTAAAATGAAGTTGAACACCTAAAAAATCCATAGCGATTGAAT
>JAJQBJ010000083.1 GCA_021203345.1 Oscillospiraceae bacterium | reverse complement strand
CATGGAAAGACTTTTTTGTTTTTTCACTGTCTACTTGACAGGGGGCACTTCACTCTGATACCGGGGCGTATATCTCCTGATAGGTCAGCGCAATGCCGGGAAAGACCTCGTACCGGGTCAGTGTTACGGTTCCCGTCTCCGGGGCAGGACAGATATTCATAGGGCAGGTTCCTCCTTTCGTCGGATTACAAGGGAGGGGATGCAGATCGCTCCGCATCCCCTCGCCGTACTTGTTTGATTACCTTGGGTCACTTCGGTTGTTCGCATCCGCCGGAGCAGGCGTTACAACCGCCGCAGGCGCTGCACCCGCCCCCGCAGGAGCCGCCGCAGGCGTGCTTTCCGGCCTTGTGGTCGCGGATGACGCCTCTCAGCACCAGCCCGACAACCAAAGCTACGATTGCCAGCACCAGCAGAGTGCCCGGATTAAAATTAGCCGCAAGCCATGCGAGCATGGAGAACCCTCCTTTTCAGGCCGCACCTGTTGGCGCGGGGATTGTTATTGATTGGATGCCGCCGTTTTTCTCAGACGCTTTGCGGGGTCTGCGGGACGAACCAGCAGATAGATGAACAGAGCCAGCAGAACCAGAGCCACGATAAGGCCCAGGACATTGCCGTAACCGGCGAACATCGCGCCGATCTGATAGACAATCAGGCTCACCACATAGGCAAAGCCAGTCTGATAGCCCACAGAGGCCCAGAACCACTTTGCGTTGTTCATTTCCCGCTTGATGGCGCCCATGGCCGCGAAACAGGGGGCGCACAGCAGATTGAACAGCAGGAAGGAGAAACCGGCCACGGTGGAGAAGGCCGCGCCCATGTTCTGGTACACGGTGCCGTCCCCGGCGTTGGCATACAGGATGCCCAGGGTGCCGACGATATTCTCCTTGGCGATTAGGCCGGTGACAGCCGCCACAGTGGCCTGCCAGTTGCCCCAGCCCAGCGGGGCGAAGATCCAGCAAATTGCGCCGCTGATGGTGGCCAGGATGGAGGAATCCAGCTGATCCTCCTCCAGCATGGTGAACGCACCGTCCACAAATCCGAAGTAGGACAGGAACCACACCACGATGGTGGACAGCAGGATGATGGTGCCGGCCTTCTTGATAAAGGACCAGCCGCGCTCCCACATGGAACTCAGAACGGTTCCCACGGTGGGCAGGTGGTAGGCAGGCAGCTCCATGACGAAGGGAGCGGGATCACCGGCAAACAGGCGGGTCTTTTTCAGGATGATACCGGAAACGATGACCGCAGCAATGCCGATGAAGTAGCTGGAGACAGATACCCAGGCCGCACCGCCGAAGATCGCACCGGAGATCATGGCGATAAAGGGCAGCTTTGCGCCGCAGGGGATGAAGGTGGTGGTCATGATGGTCATGCGCCGATCCTTCTCGTTCTCGATGGTACGGGAGGCCATAATGCCGGGAACGCCGCAGCCCATACCAATCAGGTAGGAGATAAAGGACTTACCGGACAGGCCGAACCGGCGGAAGATTCGGTCCAGAATAAAGGCGATTCGGGCCATATAGCCGCAGGACTCCAGGAAGGCCAGGAAGATAAACAGCACCAGCATCTGGGGCACAAAGCCCAGAACCGCGCCGACACCGGCCACAATGCCGTCCAGAATCAGACCGGAAAGCCAGTCCGCGCAGTTCACGGCGTTCAGGCCGCTCTCAATCAGAACGGGGATACCGGGCACCCAAATGCCGTAGTCGGCGGGGTCGGGCTCGGCATAGCCGTAGTCCGCATAGACCGCAACGGCGTCTTGCAAATCCTCGCCGTTGGCGGTGACATCCTCCACGGCCAGGGGTTCCTCGTCCTCGACCTGGTAAGTGACCTCGTCGGAGGCGTCGGTGTGCTCTGCGGCAAAGGCGGTCAGCGCTGCCTCTGCGGTGGCCTCGTCAAATTCCTCAGACTCGGCATCCAGCGCATCGGCCACGGTGCCGTCGTCGTACTCGTCCAGGAAGCCGTAGACCACGCCATTGGCCTCGGCAAACTCATCGGCTGCGTCGTTATAGCTGCTGCTGCCGATGGCGAACAGGTGCCACCCGTCCCCGAACAGGCCGTCGTTGGCCCAGTCCGTGGCATACGAGCCCACCGTGACCATGGACACATAGTAGACAATGAACATGACCAGGGCGAAGATGGGCAGGCCCAGCCAGCGGTTGGTGACGACCTTGTCGATCTTGTCGGAGGAGGTCAACTTTCCGGCGTTCTTCTTTTTCAGAACGCCCTTGATGATTTTCCCGATATAGATGTAGCGCTCGTTGGTGATGATGGACTCAGAATCGTCGTCCAGCTCCTCCTCGGCGGCCTTGATATCGCCCTCGATATGGGTCAGGCGGCTCTTGTCGATTTGGAGTTTTTCAATGATCTTCTGGTCGCGCTCAAAGATTTTGATGGCATACCAGCGCTGTTTGTCCTCCGGCTGGTCATGGAGAACCGCCTCCTCGATGTGGGCCAGCGCGTGCTCCACCGGGCCGGAGAAGGTGTGCTGCGGAACGGTTCTGCCGCCCTGGGCGGCCTTCAGCGCGGCCTCCGCCGCCTCCAGCGTGCCGGTGCCCTTCAGAGCGGAAATCTCAAATACGGGACACCCAAGCTCCTTGGACAGCTGATCAGTGTGGATGACATCACCGTTTTTCCTCACGATGTCCATCATGTTCACGGCCACCACCACGGGGATCCCCAGCTCCACCAGCTGGGTGGTTAGGTACAGGTTGCGCTCCAGATTGGTTCCGTCTACGATGTTCAGAATCGCATCGGGCGTTTCGTCAATCAGGTAGTTCCGGGCCACGACCTCCTCCAGGGTGTAGGGGGACAGGGAGTAGATACCGGGCAAGTCCGCGATGGTCACATCGCTGTGCTTTTTCAGCTTGCCCTCCTTCTTTTCCACGGTGACGCCGGGCCAGTTTCCGACGAACTGGTTTGAACCGGTCAGCGCGTTGAACAGCGTGGTCTTACCGGAGTTCGGGTTGCCCGCCAGGGCGATTGTACAGCTCATATGCTTCTTTCCTCTCCTTTTATTTGAAATACGAATTCAGCAAATAAATTAGTGTAGGCTAACGCCTGCTTACAAAAAATGTTACGGATAGCTTACCCGCTGCTCACTCAACCAGAGTGATCATTTCCGCATCGGCTTTCCGCAGAGACAGCTCAAAGCCGCGAACCGTAACCTCGATGGGGTCGCCCAGCGGGGCCACCTTCCGGATGTAAATTTCCACGCCCTTGACAATGCCCATGTCCATGATGCGGCGCTTGATGGGGCCGGAGCCGGTGATTTTGGCGACCTTTACGGTTTCGCCAATTTTGGCATCTTTTAAAGTTCTCATCGCTTTTCCTCCTTATCGTGCAGAAAACGGCTTAAATCATGATTTTTTGCGCCATTTCTCTGCTGATGGCAATTCTGGCGTCCTTGACGCTGACGATCACGTTCCCGCCCAGCTCGGTGATGACCTTCACGGTTCCGCCCACCACAAAGCCCAAATTCTCCAGGTGCTGACGAACCTCCGGCTTTCCGCCGACTTTTAAAATGATATTATCCTCACCGGCCGTTGCAAGTGAAAGTGGCATCATATAGAATCATTCCCCGCTCTCTGTATCTGACGAAAAAATTAGTGTATGCTTACCCGTAGACAAAAACAGGAGGTTAGGAACTCCTAACCTCCTTTATAATACTCTATACACGGGTTGTTTGTCAATCCCTTTTTTCAGGATAATTTGAACAAAACAGTCGAAAGGCTTCGGCCTGGAATTGGACATTTCCCCGCAGAAACGACAGGAAAATCTGCGTTCGCCTTACTCCGGAATCTTATCCAGCGCCTGAGACAGGTCGGCGATCAGGTCAGCCTTGTCCTCAATGCCGCAGGACATCCGTACCAGCTCCGCAGGAACGCCGGCCTCCCGCAGCTGCTCGTCGTTCATCTGGCGATGGGTAGAGGAGGCGGGGTTCAGGCAGCAGGTACGGGCGTCGGCCACATGGGTTTCGATAGCCGCCAGCTTCAGGGACTTCATAAAGATGGAGGCCGCCTCCCGGCCGCCCTTCAGACCGAAGGACACCACGCCGCAGGAGCCGTTGGGCAGGTATTTCTCCGCCAGGGCGTGATACTTATCCCCGGGCAGACCACAGTAGTTCACATAGGCCACCTTGGGATGCTGCTGCAAAAACTCCGCCACAGCCTGACCGTTTTCACAGTGGCGCTGCATCCGGACATGGAGGCTCTCCAGACCCAGATTCAGCAGGAAGGCGTTTTGCGGAGACTGGATGGAGCCGAAGTCCCGCATAAGCTGGGCCGTGGCCTTGGTGATGAAAGCGCCCCCATTGCCGAACTTCTCCGCATAGGTGATGCCGTGATAGGACTCGTCCGGGGTGCAGAGGCCGGGGAACTTTTCCTTGTGGGCCATCCAGTCAAAGTGACCGGAGTCCACGATAGCGCCGCCCACTGCCGCGCCGTGACCGTCCATATACTTGGTGGTGGAGTGGGTGACGATGTCCGCGCCCCACTCGAAGGGGCGGCAGTTTACCGGGGTGGGGAAGGTGTTGTCGATAATCAGGGGAACGCCGTGGGCGTGGGCTACCCGGGCGAACAGCTCGATATCCAGCACGGTCAGGGTCGGGTTGGCAATGGTTTCGCCAAAGACCGCCTTAGTATTGGGGCGGAATGCGGCGTTCAGTTCCTCCTCCGTGCAGTCGGGGGAGACAAAGGTAGTCTCAATGCCCATCTTCGCCATGGTCACAGAAATCAGGTTGAAGGTGCCGCCATAGATGGAGGAGGAGGACACGATATGATCCCCGCACTGGCAGATGTTGAACAGGGCGAAGAAGTTGGCCGCCTGTCCGGAGGAGGTCAGCATCGCCGCCGTGCCGCCCTCCATATCCGCAATTTTGGCCGCCACGGTGTCGTTGGTAGGGTTTTGCAGGCGGGTGTAGAAATAGCCGCTGGCCTCCAGGTCGAACAGCTTGCCCATGTCCTCGCTGGTGTCATATTTAAAGGTGGTGGACTGGATGATGGGAACCTGTCTCGGCTCCCCGTTGCCGGGGGTATAGCCCCCCTGGACGCATTTTGTGTTGATTTTATATTCGCTCATGGCGGAACACGCTCCTTTTTATTTCGTGAGTTTAGTATAACAGGTGACTTTTCCGTTGTCAATCGTTTCCGCACCCCTCATCATCAGAGGGAGCGGCGGAAAAGCGGCTCCGTCCCGGCCGGTGTGTTGCCTGCTCGGAAAAAATCTGCAAAAAAACGAAAAAAATGCTTGCATTGCGGAAAGAAAACGAGTACAATAGCAAGGTATTACGACTACGCACACCAAGGGGATGTTGCGCCCTGTGCCGGTGATTCGGCTGGCTCTGCAAATGAACCTGGTGGAGGTAAAAACTGAATTTAGGAGGAATTATACTATGGCAGTCGTATCTATGAAGCAGCTTTTGGAGGCCGGCGTTCACTTCGGTCACCAGACCCGTCGCTGGAACCCCAAGATGGCAACCTATATCTACACGGTGCGCAACGGCATTTATATTGTCGATTTGCAGAAGACCGTCAAGAAGCTGGAGGAGGCTTATAACTTCGTCCGCGATCTGGCGACCCAGGGCGGCACCGTGCTGTTTGTCGGTACCAAGAAGCAGGCTCAGGAGTCCATTAAGGAAGAGGCCGAGCGCGTCGGCATGTACTATGTGAACGCCCGTTGGCTGGGCGGTATGCTGACCAACTTCAAGACCATGCGTACCCGCGTGAATCGTCTGGCTCAGCTGAAGAAGATGCAGGAGGACGGCACCTTCGATATGCTTCCCAAGAAGGAAGTTATGAAGCACATGGGCGAGATGGCCAAGCTGGAGAAGTATCTGGGCGGCGTGAAGGACATGAAGAAGCTGCCCTCCGCTCTGTTCGTGGTGGATCCCCGGAAGGAGCATAACGCCATTGCCGAGGCCCGGAAGCTGGGCATCCCCGTGGTGGCTATCGTGGACACCAACTGCGACCCTGACGAGATCGACTATGTGATCCCCGGCAACGATGACGCCATTCGCGCCATTCGTCTGATCTCCTCTATCATGGCCAACGCCATCGCCGAGGGCCAGCGCGAGGCTGACAGCGCGGCTGAGGAAACCAAGGCTGAATAATTTTTGACGAATACCCGCTCCGCCAACCGCGGCGGGTATTCCTGCGAAACGATATGGAGGTATACGATTATGAGTTTTACTGCTGCTGACGTAAAGAAGCTGCGCGAAATGACCGGCGTGGGCATGATGAAGTGCAAGGAGGCCCTGTCCGCCTCCGATGGCGATATGGACAAGGCTGTTGAGTATCTGCGTGAAAAGGGCGCTGCCACCGCCGTGAAGAAGGCCGGCAAGATTGCCGCCGAGGGCATGAGCTATGCCGCCGTGATCGACGGCGTGGGCGTTGTGGTGGAGGTCAACTCCCAGACCGACTTCGTCGCCAAGAACGAGCGTTTCCAGGACTACGTTTCCACCGTGGCCGCTGTGATCGCCAAGGAGAATCCCACCGATGTGGACGCTCTGATGGCCGCTACCTATCCCGGCACAGACCGCACCGTGAAGGATATCCAGAACGACAACGTGCTGGCCATTGGCGAGAACATCAGCGTCCGTCGCTTTGTCCGCTATGAGGGCGGTATCAACGTCCCCTATATCCACATGGGCGGTAAGATCGGCGTTCTGGTCAATCTGGAGGTCGAGGGCCTCGAGGCCGACCAGGTCACCGAGCTGGGCAAGGATCTGGCTATGCAGATCGCGGCTATGGCTCCCGCCTATGTCAGCCAGGACGAGGTTCCCGCTGAGGAAGTGGAGAAGGAGAAGGAGATCCAGCTGGCTAAGGCTCTGGAGGAGGGCAAGGCCAACTCCAAGATCCCCGAGGCCAAGGCTAAGATGATTGCGGAGAACAAGGTCAAGGGCCGCATGAACAACTTCTATGCTGAGGTTTGCCTGCTGAACCAGGCCTTCGTCAAGGAAGCCAAGCAGACCGTGGACGCCCATGTGAAGCAGGTCGCCAAGGAGCTGGGCGGCAAGATCACCGTGGTCAAGTTCACCCGCTATGCCACCGGCGAGGGTATCGAGAAGAAGGAGGAGGACTTCGCCGCTGAGGTCGCCTCCATGATTAAGCAGTAAGTTTTGAGTGCAAGAGGGCGCTGTCTCCACCGAGGCAGCGCCTTTTCGCATCATCTGGAAAGGAATCTATCATGATCAATGTTCTTATCACCTACCCCTTTCAGCCGGAGCATATGGATAACTTCCCGCCCATGGAGGGGATGAACCAGGTCTTTTCCCGGGAGCCGACCCCGGAGGAGCTGTCCGCCGCAGAGGTCATTGTGGGTTGGCTGCCTGTGGAGCAGCTGGCCCAGGCAAAGAACCTGAAATTTTATCAGGCGGTGTATGCCGGGGTGGAAATGCTGGTGTCGGAACCTCGGTTCCCTCAGGGCGTGATTTTGTGCAACGCCAGCGGCGCATTTGGCACGGCGATTTCCGAATATGTGCTGACCATGGTGCTGATGCTGTACAAGCAAATGGGCCTGTATCGGGATAACCAGAATCAAAGGCTCTGGCAGGATGAGGGACGGCAGGAATCCCCCATGGGGAAAACCCTGCTGATTCTGGGCGCGGGGGACATCGGAACCTCTACTGCAAAGCTGTTCCGTCCCTTCGGCTGCCATATCATCGGCCTGCGCCGGGTCCCCCGGGCCTGTCCGCCGGAGTTTGACGAAATCATCACCCAGGACGGTCTGGACGAGGCTTTGACCCGGTCGGATATCGTGGTGGGGGCGCTGCCCAGCACGTCTGCCACCATAGGGCTGCTGAACCGGGAGCAGCTGGAGCGGATGAAGCCATCCGCCGTGCTGGTGAACGTGGGAAGGGGAAACCTGATTGACTGCGACGCGCTGGCCCAGCTTTTGCAGGAGGGGAGACTGCTGGGCGCGGGCCTGGATGTCACCGACCCGGAGCCGCTGCCCCCGGAGCATCCCCTGTGGACGTGCCGCAACGCCCTGATTACGCCCCATATCACCGGCGGCTCCTTTGGGCATTTGAAGGCCACAGAGGATTTTATCTATGCGCTGTGCCGGGATAATTTGGCCCGCTATCGGGACGGCCTGCCTCTGAGAAACGTGGTGGATCGTTCCACCGGCTATAAGCAGACTGAATAAAATAACAGGCAGAACCTCCGCAGATTGTTCCTGCGGAGGTTTTATTTTGTAGCTGGGTGTTGTAAAATGAGGTTGTAACAAAAAAGGCCTAAAATGAAATGGTGAGGTAAAAATGATTAACATTTATATTGAGACAAAAAGATTGATTATCCGTCCTGTTACAAAAGCAGACTATCCTGCATTTGTTGCAGGCTATCGGGATTGTCTGCCGCCCCAAAATCCCTTTGATGAAGGGGCGATGGATACCGACTTTATGACAGAGGACTGGTTTCGGGAATTGCTCTCACGCCGCCGAAAGGAGGCGGAACAGGACAAATCCCATTTGCTTGATATCTTTCGGAAGGCAGACTGGAAAGCGATTGGATACTGTGACATTACCGTGCATCAGCGTGAGTGCCTCCAATATGGACGAATAGGTTATACGCTGCACAATCCCTATTGGGGACAGGGGTACGGGACAGAGTGTGCGAAAGGCCTTGTTCAAATTGGGTTCGAGCAGCTGCATCTGCACCGCCTGGAAGCTCATGTTGACCCTGATAATCCCGCTTCAAAAAATGTGTTGAGAAAGACGGGATTTACCTTGGAGGTGGTGCGGAAACAGTTTGAATATGAGGACGGCGAGTGGCAGGATCGGGAGATTTATGTATGCTTGAATGGCAGATGGAAACCCCGAGCGGGGGACAGACTCTAAAATGCAGAAGAAACAACCCGCATAGTGCAGAATTTTGCGCCTTTCCGGACATTTTTTTGAAAAGGTATAGATTTTTCGGGGAAATGTATTATAATGTACTTTGAGTGATTATATGATATTCTCCCCGGTGTACGGGGAATGGAGGTACGATATGAAGAAACTTCTGCTGCTCCTGACGGCTTTGATGACGGCGCTTCTGCTGGCCGGTTGCTCCGTTACGAATTTTCTCAGCAGCATCGACACGGATAAGCTGTCTGACTGGCTGTTCAGCGTGACCGAAGTGGAGCTGGACCCGGTCATGACCGGACAGGAAATCAAGGAATCTCTGCCCACAGAGCTGTGTGATGTGACGGTGGGTGGAACCGCCCTGGGCTGTCAGGTCACGCACCTTGCCATTCGGGAGCGGGATACCGACACCACCCGGCAGACGGACGAGGTCACCTGCGAGGTGGAGCTGGAGGGGGACGGCATTGACGTTCACTTCCTCTGCACCCTGTACTATACATACACCACCAGCGGCGGCTGGGGCCTGACGGACTGGTCGATTGACAGCTCCACGCTGGATTTGGAGGTCGGAGAGGGTGCTCTCACCGACCAGCTGGAGGCTGCCTGCCTTGCGGACTTGGAAGAGGACTTTGGCGAAGGCAGCGTCACCTATCAGTCCAGCACCTGGGACAAAGATGATCTGGTGTGCAGCGTGGTGATGACCGTGAACGCGGTGGACAACTATCTGCTGACCCAGGGATATCTGACCATCAGCGCCGCCCTGACCCTCAACCTGGCCGACGGGCTTTCCTTCTCCTGGGATGTCACCGAGGATGATTCCACAATTTTGTACGGCGTGGATATTGTCGATACTGCCTGGTTCGTCACCGGCACGGTGGACACCACCGCCGTACAGCTGGCAGTCTCCGTCTCTGACACGGATATTGAGCGCCAGACCGTCACGATTTCCGCAGTGGCCGCCGTGCTGGAGGAGGGGGACTACTCCTATTCCATCCAGTACACGGACGATATGACCCTGACCTATTCCGTGGGGAAGGACGGAACAATCACCTTCACCTTTGACCTGGGCGAATACAGCTGGGACTGCTGCTTTGATGCAGAGGATCAGTGGGCCAGACTTGACAGCTCCTACATCAACAGCATGGAGCTGCAGGCCAAGCGCTCGATGGCCTCCGAGGAGCTGCGGGAGCTGCTGGACGAGGACGCCGATACCGAGGAGGTGGAATCTCTGGAATACGACACCAACACCAGCGGCTATACATACTCCGCCTCCGATGGCACACTGGTCTATGAGATGCAGGTCAAATACCCGCAGTTCTCCGGCAGCGGCGTCTCGGAGCTGAACACCAAAATTCAATCTGCGTATAAGTCCTTCCTGTCCAAGCCTCAGATTTCCACGGATCAATCCGATTTGGACGAGTTGGCCCAGGCCGCAGCGGAAGGCGGAACTACGCTGCCCTACTATGACGAGCTGGTGATTTCCGTGACCTTCAACCAGAACAACTACTTGTCTCTGCTGTACACCTACACGGAGCGGCTGGAGGATGGTACCATCACATATCGCTATGAAAGCGTCACCTACGACCTGCTCACCATGGAGGAGCTGGAGACCGAAGATGTGTATTCCGGCTCCAACCGCGAGCTGGGGAGCCTGATTAATTCCTACGCGGGGACAGAGCTTTATAGCGACGCTACCGTTATGAGCTATGTGCAGACCTGGGCGCTGGGGCGCAGCGGTCTGGTGTTCTACATCCTGGAGGACGAGGACACCGGCGCGTGTACCTCTGTCACGGTTCCCTATGACGAAACGGTTTGCCTGATGGACCCCACCCAGGGATAACGGCCCCGGGCGGTTCCACGCACTTGTAGGAAAAAGGAGTTTCAACCGATGGAGAAAAAGCTGGTTACGCTGATTATTCCCTGTTACAACGAGGAGGGTTCTATTCCCTTTCTGTACCCGGAGCTGGTAAAGGTTTCGGCGGAGATCAGCGAAGCATACGACTGTGAGTTTATCTTTGTGAACGATGGCTCCAGGGACGGAACGCTGGGGGCAATCATCGCCCTGGCGCGGCAGGATGACCGGGTGCGCTACATCTCCTTCTCCCGGAATTTTGGCAAGGAGGCGGCCATGTACGCCGGCTTTTGCAACGCGAAGGGGGATTATGTGGCGATTATGGATGCGGATTTGCAGCATCCGCCCGCTTTGCTGCCCAAAATGCTGGAGATTTTGGAGACGCAGGACTACGACAGCGTGGCGACCCGCCGGACAACCGGGAAACGGAATCGGCGCTTCGGGCCTCCTTCTCCCGGATGTTCTATAAGCTCATCAACAGGATTTCCGATGCGGACATCATGGAGGGGGCGATGGACTACCGGCTGATGAAGCGGGCGATGGTCAACGCAATCGTCCGGATGGGGGAGAAGAACCGCTTCTCCAAGGGTATTTTCGGCTGGGTCGGGTTCCGAACCTATTGGATGCCCTGCGAGATCTCAGACCGGGTAGCCGGTCAGTCGAAGTGGAGCTTCTGGAAGCTGTTCAAATATGCGATTGACGGAATCATCAACTTTTCTCAGATCCCGCTGAGCATTGCCTCCTGGCTGGGGATTCTGTGTACGGTGATTTCCTTCATCATGGTGGTCTTTGTGGCGGTTCGGAAGATGATTTTCGGCGACCCGGTGGCGGGTTGGGCTTCCCTGGTGTGCATCGTCATGTTTATAGGCGGAATCCAGCTGTTCTGCATGGGCATTATGGGTCAGTATCTTTCCCGGGTGTACCTTGAGGTCAAAAACCGCCCCATCTATCTCGTGGGGGACAGCAACATCCCCGATGTGAAATAAGAATCTGTATTGGCAAAACTGAAGTGCCCCCTGTCAAGTAGACAGTGAAAAAACAAAAAAGTCTTTCCA
>JAJQBJ010000113.1 GCA_021203345.1 Oscillospiraceae bacterium | reverse complement strand
AAGATGTCCTTTCTTCTTTTCCGGAGTGTAAAGTATGATTGACAAACCTACAAAAATGAAGGCATCACCACAAAAATCACAGGGACGGGGCTTCCCCCAGAATTCGCTGCAAATTCCCGCCCATAACCAGGGACAGCTCCGCCGGGGTCAGCCCCGCGTCCTCCTGCATCTGCCGGACGAACCGGGTCATATCCATCTCCCGGCACTGCGAGGGATACAGCACCAGCGGAAAGTCGCTGCCGAACAGCAGGCGCTCCGGCCCAATCAAATCCACCACCGCCCGAATAGAGCGTATCTCGTACAGCAGCGGGTTCGCGGCGGTGTCATAGTAAACGTTGGGAACCATGGCACGATGGATGCGGCGGTTCAGCTCGTAAAAGGGCAGGCCGCCCCCCAAATGAGCCAGGAGAAAGGTCACATCGGGGAACCGCTTTGCCAAATCGGGCAGCGGGGCCAGGGATGTCATATCCCGGCCAGGATAGGGATGTCCCACCGGCTCCCCACAGTGGATGCACACCGGGAGGTGGTACGCCTGGGCGCACTCCAGCAGCTCCCACAGCCGGGGGCTTTGAAAGTCATAACCGTTCCCACCCGGCCCCAGCTCCCCGATACCGGAGAAGCCCAGCTTCATGCTCCGCTCCACCTCCCGGATGGACTCCGCGCCAAAGGTGGGGTTGATGGAAATAAAGCCCCGCAGCCGCTTGGGATACCGCTTCAACAGCTCCGCCATATAGTCGTTGTGCATCCGCTGGAGGCCGGGGTCGTTCCAATACCAGCCCTGCATCACAAGCCTGGACACTCCGGCGGCGTCGGCGCAGGCCAGCGCCTCCTCCCCATTGGCCCAGGCTTCCTCCGTCCCCTTGCCATCGGCGGGTTTCCGCATCAGCGCCTGAAACCAGGGGTCCCGTGGGGCGTATCGTTCAAAGTTTTGGTAAATCTCCGGCGGGAACAGATGCACATGGCTGTCCCAGATCGTAAGCGCAGATTTCATAGCCGCCTCCGTGTTTCTGATGAAGTTTCATGTCTCTATTGTAGCATAGAAAAAAAGTCCTTGACAACCCCGGTATAAGATGGTAACATGAGAATACTTAATCGAATATCACAACGTTTTCGAGCTTCAGACGCCTAAGGAGTATTCTCTATGGGTCTGTCGCCTGCATCGGCGTTCACGTCGGATGCACAGGGGTATGCGGGAAACGGCCTGCCCTTCCCATTTTGAAAAGGAAACGTGACTGCACGGCTAGAGGTTTATTGTGCCCTTTCGGGGCGCGGTAGGCTTTCCAATGCACCGCTCAAGGGGTAATTGGCCCTTGAAGGACGTATTGCGCCGGGCTGTCTCTGTGTTGCGTATCATACAGCAACAGGCTTTCCTTTTCGGATGGTCTGTTGCTTTTTTCCTGCTTTCGCCCGAGGGAACCAGTTCTGCGGCTCCCGTGGCAAAGCATTCGATTCCGCAGTTCAAATCCGTTTGGCGGCGAAGCACCACCACCAGTCCGCTGCTTTTTCTCCTTAACTCTCCCAAACTCTCACCATACCTACTCCAAATCAGAGGGCTGGGCCGAGCCGCCAACGGGTTTGTCTGAAAGGACATTGTACCTCCAAAAATCTTCCTTTTTTCACCAAAGCGTCCCGGACAGCCTCACCACCTGTCCGGGACGCTTTGGGTTTTTCAACGCTGTATCACCGCTCTTTGGTAATCCTCCGGGGTATTCAGGTTATCCAGCTGATGCTCCAAATCAAAGCCGGGCAGGGCCGACTCCGGGATATAGCGCACATCCACCCTTTGAAACAGGCTCCGGAAGGAGCGGCGGCCCTCCCGCAGACATTCCTCCGCAGGTGCCGCACAGCGGCGGCTGAAGTAGACGGATACGGGGAAGCGTGTCAGTCTACACCACAAAATGTCCAGAGCTTCGATAAACAACGAGGCGTTGGGCAGGCAGACGCCTTGCGTGCTTTCGGGGAAGTTCTAAGGATACGCTGATTAAATGACCTTTGGAACAAGCAAAAGCGGCTTTTGAGTCAAAAATCTTTATTCTTTCTCTCAAAAGGCACGAAATCGACCATCAAGGCGGCATTTTTGATTCTTCTCAAGCCCCTTGTAAGCGACTTTCCTGTAGTCGAAGACTCGTTTCACGGTGAGGAATGGATGCTCAACTTTGCAGCGGACGGATGATTTGCCATGCTTAATCTTTTTCTCCCAGTTGATTCCGGCATAGGTATCCGGGGCTTTATCTGAGAGGGGCGCGGTTGATTCGGAAGTCAATCTTTGCCTTGTTCTCTTTGCCACGAATTTCGGGTCGCTTTTGCAGGCCAAGATAACCGGAATTCCCATAGACAACATTTACTCCCTCACCGGACAGGTTAAACTATGCCTGAAGAAGATACATCCGCAGCATTTTTCAATGCCTATAGGTGGACGTCCCCGCTTGCATTTGAAATAGTACAGCTCGATGAGCACACACCATTCATCCCAGACAATGCACTCATCCATTGCATCCAGAAATGCTTCTCGCTTGGTTGTACGCCTCTTCATGTTGTACTCGTTGTCACTGAAACTCTGCTGCCCGGACATAATGTTTCCGCCTTTCCTGTTTGTGGTTCTATTATACTACTTTTTTGGCAGCTTGGATGTATGAACAAAGCGCAAACCCGATTAAATCAGCGTATCCTAAAATTCTGGACTGTACTTCTTGTTCTTTCTCTGCGTCATAAAGCTAGCCCCCTTAGTGTAGTCTCAAATTTTTATTTTTCGAGTGTCTACCCTAAGGGGCTCCATCCCGTCGGGCCGCACTCCTTCTGTTTTCAACTTCGTTGTGTTTACTTTGCCGCCTCACTCCGTCCGAAAATCTCTCAGCCACGACCCTTTCCAGGTCAAGGTACCCACGGCGCCCCGGGGCAGCTGGTCGTACAGCTTTTCCTTTACGTCGAAGGTAAGCTCCTTTTGGCTGTCTGCCAGCAGGAAAGTCACCTTGCACTCTGAACGATCCCGGCGTTTCCCTCCATAGGAAACCGGAAACAACTTTTTGCTGCGCTGCTTGACCACAGCCTTGCAGCTCTGCTCCCGTGCAAGCAGGTTCCGCAGGCCATACAGGGCGGCAATGATGATACAAAGGCCAATGATACCAAAAAAGATACGAAAAATCCAGCTCATGCTTTTACTTCCTCCTTCTCTGCGTGACACCCGGCTGCCTTGCCTTCGGGCAGTCGCCCGAACTGGGCAGGGGTCACGCCCTCATATTTCTTGAAAATGCGAATCAGCGCCGCCGGTGAACCCAGCCCCACCATGGAGGCCACGGCCTTAATCGTCCGGGAGGAGTCCAACAGACGCTTGGCCGCCTCTACCCGTACCTGCTGGATATCGGTGAGGATTCCCATGCCAAACTCCTGCTTGAATACTCTGGTGGCATAGGTCGGCGTCACATGGAACTGGTCGGCCACCTGATTTACGTTCAGGTTTTGATCCTGATAGGCCTGGCGGATATAGGCCCGAATCCGATAGGGCAGGCTGGCGTCCCGCCTGCTCTCGTTGTAGATACACTGATATTCGTCCAGAATTTGCATGGCCGCCGCCTTCAGCGCCCAGATATCCCCGGCGTCCAGCAGCCGGTAGGCCGCATCCAGCCCGGCTACCGCATCCTGTATGCCAAGCTCCCCGCTCGCCTGCTCCAGACTTTTCAGGAAGGTGTCAATTACAGTGAAAATACGCAGCTGGACAAACTTCACCGCAGGCCGGCTGGTGACGAAATTGGCCTCCAGAATATCCTGAAATACGGACTTGGCCCGCGCAGTGTCGCCCCGGAGCATACTCTGATACAGCTCCCGGTTCCGGGCCTGCTCCTCCTGATGGAGATTTCCCTGATTTCCCAAATCCACCGTCTTGAGGATGCCGTCATAGAATACCACCTCTCCGGGCAGGCTCCCCATCAGGGTACGGTAATCCTCCGCCTCGGACAGCTCCTTCCGGGCCTGCTCCAGCCGTTCCAGCCCCCGGAACATTCGGCTGACCACGCATTGCAAGCGGAAGCCGGTTTCCTGCCACAGCCGCTGGTTCAGCTCTGCTACCAGATTGGAAAAGCTGCCGTGCCAGTTGACCTCGCTGGTCTGCCAGTTGACAATGCAAAGCATCCGTCCGTTCTGATTGCAGACCACCGCCAGGTGTTCCCGTCCCAGCACGGACAGCACCAGATCCCGCAGCCGCTGATAGCGCTGGCTGGGTGTGGTGCCATCCTCCGGGAGCGGAGCCGGGGGCGCGGTGGGATCGTCCTCAAATTCCGCCGCCACAAACCGGTTTCCACAGAAACGCACGCCGGTGCTTTGGTGGAATGAATCCCAATCAAATTCATTTCCGTGGGGCATCAGCAGCATACGCACAGCGGAGTCGTATCGCATGATTCGAAGCTCGGCCTGCCGCCGCAGGTCGTCGCTCCGCTTTTCATTCAAATTCCGCATAGCTACCTCCTTCAGGTTGAAAGTTGAACATCGCAGTTTGGAATCCGCTTCTGTACGCAGCGGGACTGCATTTGGTAAAATAGTAGTATCAAAAGGGGCAGAAGCATCCGCCCCTTGCATCAAAGCGAAAGGAAGGGATTTATTTGTCTCGTCAACTAGGCTCAAATGAGCTGCTTACCAAGTGGGAAAAGCGCCGCGCGCTGCAAAACTTGATGGTTCGCTTCTTCTCCGAGGACTACCTGTTACGCAGGGAGAACAAAATGTACGACACCTATTGGTCAAAATCCGATGATGTCTGCCTGGGCGTCAACAATGGCTATTACCAGGGCAGCACCGCTGTCAAGGGCTACTACAAGGGAATTGAGGAGCGCACCCGTCTGGAAAGCGCCCTGATTCAGAAGAAGTACCCCGATCAGCTGGGCAGCCTCTCCGAGGAGGAGACCTATGGCATGGGCATCATGGACATGAAGTCTCTGGTGGCCCCCGTCATTGAGATCGCTGGGGACGATGCCACTGCCAAGGGCATCTGGACGATTCACGGCATGAACACCAAGCTGACCCCCTCCGGCCAGATCAGCTGCTGGGAACGTGCTTATGTAGCCGCCGATTTCGTCTGGGAGGATGAACAGTGGAAGGTATGGCACCTTCTGTATGTCCAGGATCTGGACACGCCCTCCGGCTATGACTGGGTGGGCGACGCTCCGGAGTTCCCGGTAGACCCGGTCTATGCGGAGATTGCGGACTTCAAGTTCCCGGAGCCGAACGTAAAAATGACCGTTTACGAAACCTATTCCGCCAACCGCTCGTTCTATGCGCCTCCGGCCTACCCCGAGCCTTACGAAACCTTTGCTGAAACCTTCAGCTACGGACTTTGATGAAAGGAGGTCACAAGTCAATGGCAAAACAGTTTTTCTCCGATGACGAGCTGGTGGAACGCCTGTGGGACTATGAAAACGTCAAGCAGGTCATGTCCAAGCACTTCTACTGCTACGCAGGTGACCTGCGCCGCCAGGAGCTGACCGATCTGTGGGTCAAGCTGCCCCAGAACCGCCGCTATGCCTCTCTGGGCGTCAACACCGGCTTCTACACCGGCATGGATGATATCTCCAACTACTATGTCGTGCAGCTCAGCGAGCTGCGCTATGACCAGCTCAAGCCCTATACAGAGGCTGACCCCACCATCACCTATGACAAATTCAATCTGGGCCGGGGCATCCTGAACAACAACGCCGCATACTCCCCGCTGCTGTACATCGCGGAGGACGGCAAGACCGCCCGGTATATGTGCTATGTCCAGGGTGTTCGCGCTGTGGGCAACCCCGACGGCACCGCCGACTGCCGGTTTATGTTCGGCCTGGTTTACGCGGACCTGCTGAAGGAGCAGGGCCAGTGGAAGATTTGGCACCTGATTATCACCAACGACCACGCGATTCCCGCCGGCAAGAGCTATTCCGAGTACCCCATGTGGAAGGATCAGTTCGGCTCCAACGGTCAGAACGGCCCGTTGCTGACCGGTCACCAGGACCCCAACAACTCCTACACCCGGGACGAGTATGGTCAGCCCACCGTTCAGCGCACCGTGTACGACCCGTTCTTCGGCTGGCAGTACCTGTATCAGGACATGCCCCACCCCTATTACTCCTTCAACCCCAATTACAGCTATGGGCCTGAGGGTTGCATGGGTATGCCCTATTATGAAAGAGAACGGAGGGATATGTAATGAGTCTGTCCTTTAAGGAGCGCCTCCACAACGCCATTGGCGTGCAGGAGATCGAGCGCAAAAAGGTGTATCACGCCTATGTTCACGCCATTGCCTATGAGCGTGAGGAGTTCGACAAGATCTGGTTCAAGGGCCAAAATGCCACCTGGGGCCACAACTTTGGCCGCATGGTCGGCTTCCGCCAGATCTATCATAACCACACCATCGACGAGGAATCCCGGGCTGCCGTGGAGACCTTTGAGCTGGGTGAGGTATTCCCGTCCTACATGGGCGGCGACCCCCGCTCCATCGGCGCCTCCGGCGTTCACGCACTGTCTGAGCTGTGCATCGAGATGGCTAACGACGGCAAATCCGGCCGCTGCTGGGCCATTACCGCAGGCGTGATGATGTCTGCCCTGGGCAATCCGCCCCGTCCCAAGCCCGGCGAAGGCCCTGGCCCCGGTGGTCCCGGCCCCAAGCCCGCCCACAAGGCAGAGGATTACCAGCACTTCGGCGCTGCCTCCTGGGAGTATTACGGCGCGGACTTCATCTATCACGAAGGCGAGTGGAAGTACATCCATGAGCATGTGGTTCCTGTGTTCGCACAGCCCTTTGATATGGAGAACTTTGGCCGCGACCTGTACGAGAAGCACGAGGAAAATCCCAACTACGACACCTGGCGCGGCGTTCCCTGCCAGGTCACCGACCCCGGCCCCCTGTCCAATCGTTACGATGTCAACGAGCCGGTACACCATTACATTTGGGAGTGCCCCAAGCCGTATGATACGCTGGACGACGAGAATTCCTATTCTCCCGGCCATAATGAGTGGATTTAAAAAGCGTTTCTTCCATTTCCCCTCCTATTCCCCTCCTCTTTTCAGAGGAGGGGAAGTTTTTTTACCCGGCAATTTGGAGTTTATGAGAAGTATCTTTGGAGGGGTAGTATGGGTAGAACGACAGCCGGGCGAGGAAAAACCGGCAGGGAAAGCCCTGCCAGTTTGATTGCTTGTGAAATCAGTAGAATCGAATCAGCGATTACTGACCGTCGGTGACCCACATGCCGGACAGCAGGGTGCTGGCGGCCTTGCCAGCGTAGATGCAGCAATTATCAGGCACACCGGCGATGCGGCTGTTGTAGTAGTAGCTCAGGGAGCGCATCCCGGTCAGGTTGACCGTCCAGTGGGACTCGGCATAGATCAGGTCAGCTTCTTGGCCCAGCTCCGCCTGCTCCGCTAGGGTGGTAACGGTACTCATGCTGTTGACCAGATTGCTGTACTCCTCGTCGCCGTTCCAGATGGAAGCAGCCCAGCCGCCGTCCACAGTCTGGTTGATTGCGGCGGTGATGGAGGAAACGGCGCCGGAACCGGAGGAGCCACAGTTGCGGGCATCCGTGGAATCCGTGCCGATGGTCTTGGCCTCCATGAAGTTGGACACAGTCTCCAGCGTCACATTGACGCCGATGGCAGCCCAGTACTCACAGGCCAGCGTCCACAGGTCGGTGTCGTTGTCGGAGCTGATAACCACGGTGATATCAAAGCCGTCGGGATACCCGGCCTCCGTCAGTAGCTCCTTGGCCAGCTCGGGGTCGTAGGTAGTATACTCAGCAATCAGCTCGTCGCTCCAGTCGTCCACGGTAGACCAGTCAGAGGTGATGGGGTTCCACAGGCCGGAAAGGACGATGTCGCCATCCAATCCCAGATAGGAGGTATGAATCGTCTCTACGTCAATGGCGTACTGCATGGCCATACGGACGTTGATATCGTCGAAGGGCTCCTGGTTGCACTTCATGACCAGATATTCAGGCTGAGAGCTGGAGATGGAAACCACATAGTAGTCGGAGGAATCCATGGTAGCCTCGATCTGGGCGGACTCGGAATCATTGATCAGGTTGGTCTTGTTGGAACCAAAGATATCCAGATTGCCGGAGGTGAACTGGGTCACGATGTTGGTAGAATCAGAGATGTACAGGAAGGTGATCTCGTCCAGATAGGGCAGCTGGTTGTCGGGATAACGATCATCATAATCGTAGTAGTTCTCGTTCTTCGTCAGGGTGACGGTGGAATTGGCCGCGAAGTCGGTCACGATATAGGGGCCGGTGCCGCAGGCGTAGTGGTAATCGCCCTGCTGCTCCTCAGTCAGCTCGTCCCATTCGGGGCCGCCGATCTTGACGAACTGGGTCATGAAGTTCTCCACGGTGACTTCATCGCCGGAGGTCAGGGTGAACACCACGGTCAGGTCATCGGGGGCTTCCACGGAAACCAGCATGGACAGCAGAGAGGCCCAGTCAGATTCGTTCTCAATGGGCTCGTCATAGCCGGAGCCCAGGCCGGTCAGACGGTCGTAAGACCACTTCACGTCGCTGGCCACCAGCTGACGGCCTCCGTAGTAGTCATACTCGTCATCCAGTACCTGGAAATAAACGTCGTCCCGCAGGGTGACGGTCAGGGTGCAGGCTTCCTCGTCCACCACCCAGGACTCAGCCAACTGGCCGGTCAAAGCGGAAGAAGGAACGTTGTCGCTTACGGCAGAATACCCGGAGTTGATGTCGTAGGACCACAGGCCCTCCAGGAATAGGTTCCAGGAGACGACGTCTCCGATGGCGGGGTCAAAGTAGGCGTCAATGTCGTCCGTCCAGTAGATGGTTACGGAGCCGCCATAGACGGGCTCGCCGCTGTCGGCGGAGGTTTCAGTGGCTTCGGCCGTCTCCTCGGAGCTGGCGGAAGTCGCGGTGCTCTCCTCTGCGGAGCTGCTGGTTGCGGTGGTTTCGCTGGTTCCCTCAGAGCTGGAGCTGGAGTTGGAGCCGCAGCTGACCAGAGCCAGTACCATAGCCGTTGCAAGAAGCAGAGAAAGCAGCCTCTTAAAGTTTTTCATGTTTTGTCCTCCTTGTAGGTTTATTTCAGTTGACATGTAGTTTTCGCCAACCCTCATACCCCTATTTTACGCAGTCATGTACAAAATGTAAAATCGAGAATTGTTATGGGGTTATGTTCACGGCGGCATAAATCGAGGGGATTCGGCATGGTTCGGAGGAATAGGAGCCATGCCGCACACGCCGATCACTCCTCGGAGAAATACTCCTCCATAAAGCGGCTGCACTTGTCCCGCAGGTTCTGGAAGTATTCCTTGGTGATCTGATAGAACATCTCCGCATAGTTGCTCAGCTCCGCATTGGGGCGTTTGGCTAACCCGGTTGTCCAGACGCAGGACGGGCAGTTCAGCCGAACCGCACTGACCATCTGTTCCTCGCCCGGTCTTTTCGCGTGAGCCTCCTCCATCTGCATATACCGGTGACTGGGTACAAAGCTGACCGCCCGGGTCAGTCCGGCGTTGAAGCCCATCATGGAACCGGCGGTGTTCTCCATAACGATATTGGGGGCAAAGCCCGCCGTTTCAAAGCAGGAGTCGATTTTATCCCGCAGGTCGCCACTGCCCTCGCACATGATTTCCACGCCCCGCAGTTCGGCAAAGGAAACCGACTTGCGGCCAAAGAAGGGGGAATTCTTCCCCACCAGCAGCAGAATCTCCTCCTCGTCGATGGGCTCCCACTCCACATCCTTCTCGTTCAAGGGGAAGGTGGTCAGGGCAAAGTCCAGGGTACGCCGAAGGAATCCCTCCCGAATCTGGGCATGGCTCATAACGGAATACCGCACCCGCACCTCCGGGTGCTTGCTGAAAAAGTCCTCGGCCAGCATGAACAGGATACTATCGCAGGAGGAGGCCAGCTGTACCCGATTCTCATTTCGGTCGCTGATGTCCTTCACCCGCTTTTTCCCTTCGTCCATGATTTCAAACACCTGATCCAGCGTCTGTAGAAAGACCACGCCGCTGGGGTTCAGCCGAATTTTCCCCTTGACCCGGTCAAACAGGGACGTTCCGGCGTAGTCCTCCACACGGGAGATAATTTTGCTCAACGCCGGCTGGGTCACATGCAGTACCACAGCTGCGTTGCTGATGTGTTCCATTCTCGCCACGGTGCGAAAACAATCCAACTGGTATAGATCCATATTTGCCTCCTAATCTGTCTGTGCGCTTTGTATGCACATTCTGCATCTAAACCACTTCATCGCCCTTTATTATAGGCTTTCATGGATTTTTTTGCAAGTTTTTTTGCAAGACAAACCGCCTCATTCGGTATAGAGCATACCAAATGAGGCGGCGCAGAATCATGCAGATGGAGTTATATGAAGGTTAATCCTCCCGGGCCTTCACATGGGCGAAGGGGTTCTCGTCCGGGTTATAGGGGCCGAATTTGGTGGCCGGGCCGGCCTGAATCGTGATTTCACCCGTGGGGTCCGTTCTGCCCTTGGAGTAGGTGTTGTCGTCATCCAGCGTCTGGAAGGGGACGGGCGGATGAACGGTGTCCTGGACGATCTGGGTGATGGAGTAATCCGCATGGATCAGGCCCGGCTCTGTCAGCTGGGCGGGGCGGCCACCCACCTCGCCGATGGTCAAGTCTCTGTCCAGATAGTCCAGATAGCGGTCATGGGCCCAGTTGCCCTTGTCGTAGTCCCCGGCCAGGTCAGGGCAGACCTGCTCGTGGAACCACTGCCATTTGCCATCCACATAGGCAAATTCAGAGCCGTAGCGCTCCCACAGCCAGAAGCCGCCCCGGTGATGTCCATCCATTCCAATCACGCCCATCAGGGTGCCGGGGGTCAGGAAGGAGGCGCGGGCAAATTTTCCGTCGTCGGAGATCTCGATCACGTCGCTGGTCAGGGCGTGGCAGCCGCCGGCGCAGACAGAGCGGATATCGTGGCCCATCAGCTGGGGGAACGTCTCCATCATGCCGAATTTGTCGGTGACGACCTGTCGATCCATGTGGAACACGTTGTTAAGATAGACCTCATCCCAGCCCACCATCCGGCCAAACTGGTGCGCCCAGGTGGTGTTGGGGGAGTTGAGCCACATCAGATCCCATTCTTCTCTGGAATAGCCTGCGCCGTGCAGATAGGCGTGGCGGGCCTTATATTCCTCTACGGTCTGACAGGCCTCGGCGTTAAAGATTCGCTGCTCAAAGGGTAACTCTCTGTTCATATTCTTTTGCTCCTTTCTCAGCGGCGTTCCCGCTCGTAATAGGGCTTGCCCAGGTTCCCGTTGGGGCCATAGCCATCCACATCCCGGTAGGTTTCGTAGGGCCGTGGCATATCCTGCCAGATGTATTCCCATCCGTAGAAGGGGTCAAACACGGTGCGCTGTACAGTGGGAGTGCCGCAGTCCATCTGAATGATCGGGTCCTCGCTGTCCGGGCGCAGCACCGGAACCTCGGCGTAGGCGTGGCCCACCTCGACGGTGTGGTCGTGCTCCAGAACCAGGTGCCAGATTTTCCAGCCGCCTTCCTCCCGAATCAGGTCTGCGTAGACCAGGCCGAACTCCAGATAGCTCTCCGCTGTTCCGTCGGGGCTGCCCACGGACTGATAGCCCAGCTGATAGCCCTGGAACCGGGCGGTTTTCCCATCGTCCGCAATATAAATCAGGGGCGTGGTGGAGGTGTGCATGGCGGAGGCGCCCAGGCCCAGGTTTTCCCGGCAGCTTTCCACCGAAGGGTCAGCCTGGCAATAGGGCTTCAGCCGGTCATACAGTTGCTGCTCCCGTTCCACCACATAATGCTGGGAGATGGCATCCATCCCCACATAGTAGCCGTTGTTGTAGGCCAGCGAAGCGGTTTTCTGATTTTCCCTGTCCTGTACCCACAGGTCGTCCAGCTCCGCGCGGCGCATATCGTTGGAATAGTAAATCGCATGACGATTCATCAGCTGAACGCAGTTCTCCCGATCCCAGATACGGTCAATGCGTTCTTCATTTGTGTAAACCATAATATTCCTCCGTTCTCAGGCTTCACAGCCATAGCTAAAGGTCTCGGCAAACGTCTCGTAGGGAGCCGGAATCCGGGGCGAGGCGGCAAAGGGACGTGTGGCGGAGTAGTGTTCCCGCAGTACCTGCTTCACCGTCGGCTCCGGCATATGGATATCTGCCGCCGCGGCGAACTCAGGCCGGGGCGCATAGGCTGTCTCCGGGCCGACGAAAGCTCCACCGCAGGGACGGTCAATTTCGGTCAGATACAGCTCGTGCCAGATTTTCCACTCGCCGTTCTCCCGCACAAAGTCGATGGCCAGCCAGCTCCATTCCCAGTATGAGATGGGGCCGCCGGTGCTGATGCGGGAATAGGAGCCGCGGATAATCCACAGGCCCTTGGCGGTCTGCCGATCTCCGGCCACCTCGATTACGGCGGTATCCACCGGCTTGTAGGTCATCATGCCTACGCCGTGAACCTCCTCCTGGGTTTTCTCCCCCAGCTCCTGGGGGAAGGCCGCCTGAATCATGGCGCTTTCGGCGGTAATGCGGGCCTCCTCGCCATCGTAATACCGCGCTACCTCCGCAGGGCCGACGAAATAACCCGTGTTGATACCCAGGCACACGTCCTCCCGGCCAGACCAGTAGCTGCGGAACATTCCGCGCTCCTCCTTGATGGTGTAATTGGTGGACATTCTGCCCACCAGATTTTTGATTTCGCGCACGTCCTCCCAGCGGGAGAGCTTTTCCTCAGCTGTCAGTGTTCTGCTCATAAAACTTACTCCTTTTGCGCTTTGCCCGGCCTGGGGCCGGGCGGATTTTAAAAATTGCTCCGAACCATGGAAAACGCTGGCCGTTTTCCACAGTCCGGAGTGAATACGGCAGGCTTACGCCTGAGTCTCAGGTTCCGTATAGTGGTACTTGATGGACATTTTCTGGGCAATCTTCTTCAGCTTCTTGCCGTTGTAGGTGCCCACGCCACCCTTCAGTCTGGGATCCAGCAAATCACGCACTGCATCGCCGAACATGGTCGCGCCGAAAACCATCAGCGCGATGCACACGCCGGGGTAAACCGCCAGAGAGGGCATCAGATACATATTCGCCTTGCCCTGGTTGGTGATCATATAGCCCCAGGAGGGAGTGCCGGGGTCTACGCCAAAGCCCAGGAAGTTCAGGGAGGACTCCTGCAGAATTACGCCGCCCAGCGAGCTGGCCGCATTGGTGATAATGATGGGCAGGATGTTGGGGACAACGTGCTTGAAGGTTTTCCACATCGTACCCGCACCCAGCAGACCGGAATTTTTCACATAGCCGGAATCCTTGACGGAGATGGCCGCAGAGCGCATCATACGGGAGCCGGTAATGCCGCCGGGAACGCTCATGGCAAAGATCATCTGAGGGATACCGTTGCCCAGCATACTCATCAGAATCAACAGAATCAGGGTGGCGGGGATACACTGAACCGCATCCACAATTCTCTGTACAATCAGGTCGAACCAGCCGCCAATCGTGGCGGACAGCGTGCCGATCAGCACGGAGATAGTCACACTGAGCAGTGTGCAGCAGATACCCAGCACAGCGGAGGTTCTCGCACCGTAAATCAGGTAGGAAAGCACATCACGGCCCAGGTTATCGGTGCCCAGCAGATGTGCTGCGGAAGGCCCCTGCAGCTTGTCAATGATGCTGCTCTGCATTACGCCGTTCAACATAGGATAGGGCGCCAGCTGATCCGCGAAAATGGCCACCAGAAGGAACCCGATCAGAATAATCAGGCCCAGCAGACCCAGGGGCTTTTTCTTCGCCAGCTCAACGATAAAGGGAACCTTGTCCGGATTCTTTGCCGGTCCCGGCTTAGGCGCAGGAGCAGGCCCATTTTTCTTCTTCATAATCGCAGCACCTCCTTAGTCAAGCTGAACTCTGGGATCAATCCATTTGTAGGCAATATCTACAATCAGATTGATTACCATAACGAACAATGCAAGCACCAGGACACAGCCCTGGACGATGGGATAGTCGCGGCTGTTCAGGGCGGACACCATGGCGGAGCCAAGACCCGGAATGTTGAAGATATTCTCCATCACCACGTTGCCGCCAATCATCATGGATACGGAGCCGCCGATCATGGTGATAATGGGAATCAGCGCGTTGCGGAAAGCGTAGTGGGTCATCACCCGGCGCTCCGGTACGCCCTTGGCCCAGGCGGTGCGGATGTAGTCCTGACGCATGACCTCCAGTGTCATGGTACGGATGGTTCGCATCTGAATACCCGCCTGTCCCATGGCCGACAGCAGCGCCGGCAGGATGAACATTTTCAGATTTTCAATCGGGGCCTCCCAGATGGGGGTATAGGTGACGGTCGGTGCCCAGCCCCACCACAGGTTGGGATAAATCAGCACCAGCGTTGCAATCCAGAACACCGGCATGGCAATCAGAATGGTGCTGATGACCCGGATGGTGTAGTCGGAAATGGAATCCTGATGGGCAGCGCAAAACAGGCCCAGCGGGATGGAAATCAGGTTCGTAAAGATCAGGGACAGGATGCCCAGCTCCAGCGTGACGGGCAGCTTAGAGGCCAAAATCTGGTTCACCGTGGTATGGTCGAAGAAGGAATCGCCCAAATCGCCCCGCAGCACATCGGCAATCCAGATGAAGAACTGCTGAATGGCCGGCTTGTCCAGTCCCAGCAGGGCCCGGACGTAATCCTCGTCCACATAGTTGCCGCTGGCGCTGAGCTTGTTCTGCAACACCGCCACGGCGTCCATGGGAATCAGCCGCATCAGTGCGAATACAATGACGCAGACCAGCAGAATCGTGGGAATCAGCAGCAGAATACGCTTGACAATATATTTACCCATTTTCCACTTTGCCTCCTGTTCTGTCGGCCACCAGATGGCAGGCCACATAATGCTCGTTCCCCACATCAATCATCTCCGGCTCCTCCTCGTGGCAGCGCTTGGTTGCGTAGGGACACCGGGTACAGAAGTTACAGCCCTTGGGCGGGTTGATGGGGGAAGGAATCTCACCCTCCAGAAGGATACGCTCTCTGGCCCGATCCACAATGGGGTTGGGAATGGGGGCCGCAGAAATCAGCGCCCGGGTGTAGGGGTGCAGGGGGTTGTCGTAAAGCTCATCGGAGGAGGTCATCTCCATAATCTTGCCCAGGTAGAGAACCGCCACATTGTTGGAGATGTACCGCACCACGGACAAATCGTGACCGATGAACACATAGGTCAGGTTCATGCTCTCCTGGAGCTGCATCAGCAGACTGACGATCTGGGCCTGAATGGACACGTCCAGGGCGGAAACCACCTCGTCACAGACGATGAAGTTGGGCTGAAGGGCCAGGGCTCTTGCAATGGAAATGCGCTGGCGCTGGCCGCCGGAGAATTCATGCGGATAGCGGAACCGGAAGTCCGGGTTGATACCCACCATCTCCAGCTGACGAATGGCCATGTCCTCCATTTCGTGCTTGTTGTCGATTTGCTTGTGAATCCGCAGGCCCTCGCAGACAACGTCCAGGATGGTCATCCGGGGATCCAGAGAGGCAAAGGGATCCTGCGTAATCATCTGCATATTTTTCCGCATCCGGCGCATCGCCCGGGGGTTGATATCCTTCATGTTATTTCCGTCATAAAAGATGTCGCCGGAGGTGATATTCACATTTTTCAGCAGGCAGTTGCCGATGGTGGACTTTCCGGAACCGGACTCGCCCACAATACCCAAGGTTTGTCCCCGCTTGACGCGGAAGGTCACGCCGTCCACCGCCTTGACAGACCCGACCTGCCGCTTGAGCAGGCCCTTTGTCACGGGGAAGTGCATCTTCAAATCCCGGACATACATAATATCCTCGGGGTTCAGGAACTGATCCTGCGGACGCTCCGGGGCGCCGGGCATTTCAGTAAAGTTCAACGGCTGGCTCATTCGCTCAGCACCTCCTTCCGTTCTTCTTCCAGCATATCCTTGTGCCAGCAGGCGCACAGGTGTCCCTCGCCCACGGCCTCAAGCTGCGGTCTGCAGGTGCGGCACTTCTCGTCCGCGTACTTACAGCGCGTGTGGAACGCGCAGCAATTCGGGGCGATTTTGGACATATCGGGCGGCTCGCCCTCGATGGTGTACAGGCCATGACTGCGGGGCAGATCCAGTCTGGGAACGGCCCGAATTAGGCCCAGCGTGTACGGGTGTGCGGGGCGGAGGAATACGTCCTCCACGGTGCCAGCCTCCACGATTTTGCCGCCGTACATAATTTTCACCGAGTCGGCATAGCGGGCCACCACACCCAGGTTGTGGGTGATGATGATCAGCGCCATGTTGTGATCCTGGCGCAGCTTGTTCAGCTGCTCCAACACCTGGGCCTGAACCGTCACGTCCAGAGCCGTAGTCGGCTCGTCGGCAATCAACACCTTGGGGTTGCAGCTCATGGCCATGGCGATCATAGCCCGCTGCTGCATACCGCCGGAGAACTCAAAGGGATATTGCTTGACCCGCTCCTCCGCATTGGGGATGCCCACCTCGGCCAGCAGCTCTATCGCTCTGGCTCTGGCCTGCTCCTTGGTCATGTCGGTGTGGAGCAAAATGTTTTCGACGATCTGATTACCGATGGTGTCCACCGGGTTCAGCGCGGCGGAAGGCTCCTGGAAAATCATGCTGATATCGGAGCCGCGAATCTGACGGTATTCGCTGTCCTCCATTTCCAGCAGATCCTTGCCCTCAAACAGGATCTTGCCGCCCATCACCAGTCCCGGCGGATAGGAAATCAGCCGGAGGATGGACAGGGCGCTGACCGTTTTACCGGAGCCGGACTCGCCGATGATCGCCACGCACTCCCCCTTGTGAACCTTGTAGGAGAGATCATCCACGGCCCGCAGCTCCCGGCCGTTATTATAAAAATAGGTCTTTAAATTCTGAACCTCAAGAACAACTTCCTGTTCCATGCGTGACCCTCACTTTCTCATGTTTTTCACGACCGTTCCGGTCGCGGAATGTTCGCCGGGGTTATTCAGCGGGAACCGCATCGCCGATCTCAACGTCGGGCGTGTTGGTCACGCAGCAGTAGTAGTTCGGCTCCTGATGGAAACGAATGTACACAGAGCGGGAGATATCCGCGTAGGTCAGCACCATGGACACCGCCACCGGGTTGACCGTCTCGCCGCTGAGGAATACGTTCTTGCAGGAGGGAATGGGGGGCATGATGATCTGATCGAACTTGGTCAGGTCAAAGCCGTGAGCGTCGGCGTGGGGGTTGTCGGTCATGGCCTTGACGTACACGTTATCCCCTTCCTCGTCCACCTCAAAGAACATCCCGCAGGTGGGCTTTGCCGCGTCAATGGGGAAGGCCGTACTGGTCAGCTCATAGATACCGCCGGGGCCGATCTTGAAGAAGCAGACCGCAGGCTGTACCGCGTAGGCCATGGCGGACAGGGCCCAGTTGGGGACATGGCCCCGCAGCTCCGCGACCTCTGCGCCGGCGGCGCGCTGCTTACATTCGGCCACGGCCTTTTGCAGCGCCTCCTTGTTCCAGGCGTGGTCACGCATGATAACCTTGCCGTCCTTTACCACGTCCACCTGCTCCAGACCATAGCGGTCGCCCATTTCTCTCAGGTCAATAATGCAACGCTTTTCTTCGCTCATGTTGGTTTCCTCCATCACTTGATTTTTTTCGCTTTGCAAGCATTATAACATAATATGTACCGGTCTGTCCAAGGCCCGGTTTCCGCAGCTGCCGTCCCGGAACAAATCTCTTCGTTCTGCACAGCCTGACGCCTGAAAACGGCATACTGCGCTGTCGAAATCAACTATAGCTTTTCTGCGGACAGAAGTAAAATACCCTTTCGTTATGCTTTCATGTCCGAATCGGCATAATCATGACGTTTTCGCCCGTTTTTCCCCGAATTTTGCCGAAAAAGGCCCATTTCACCGTCCAATTACAATTTGGACATAATTTCATGCCGAAACGCTATTTTACGCCGCGGGGAAAAAACACTATAATGCAATCATCGCAACGTGTGAAAACGCAATCACACAGGAAGGAGCTTTATCTATGGGAAATACAACCTATTCTCCGCAACAGCTGGCGGAACGCTTTATTGACCAGCGGGAGATTCAGAACGTCATGGGCAAGTATGCGCTGATGACCATGATTTGCAAGCAGAACGACCTTGTGGAAAAATTCTGGTCCACCAAGGCTCCGCAGCCCACACTGGCGCTGAACAACGGCTACTATGTGGGGCTGGAGGCCATTTCCGGCTATTATCAGGCTGTGACGGACAATCTCGCCGCCAAGGCCCCTCTGATGAAATCTCTGTTCCCCCGGCAGCTGGGCGAAAAGAGCGACGACGAGGTCTATGGCGCAGGCGAACACTACCCCCGGCCGCTGACCTCTCCGCTGGTTGAGGTAGCCGCCGACGGCCAGACCGCCAAGGGCCTGTGGCAGGTCATGGGTGCGGACAACAACATCACGGAATACGGCCCCCTGTCCACCTGGAGCTGGGGCTATGTGGCTGCCGATTTTGTCCTGGAGGATGACGAGTGGAAGATCTGGCACCTGGTAGAGTTCACCGAGCTGGCCTCCCCTGTGGCCTGCAGCTGGGTTAAGGGCAACCCCTATCCCGTCCAGGATGCGTATGCTTCCCTGGCCGACCAGACCCTGCCCGCTCCCACGGTCAAGGCCGATCTGTACGAGGTGTACAGCCCCGAGCGGGCGTATACTGCCCCGCCCAGGATGCCGGAGCCTTATGACACATTTGCCGAAACCTTCAGCTATGGTATGGAATGAAAGGAGCCGACGACATGAGACAGTTTACCGAAGAAGAACGCATTGCCCGCGTTTGGGATAAGGAGGAGGCCAAAAAGGTCCTGTTCCGCAATATGTATTATATGGCCGGCAACCAGCGCCAGGAGGCTCTGGATCGCCTTTGGGTGCAGGAGCCGGCTCACACCGCCACCGCCAGCTTCGGAAAGAACTGGGGCTATTACATCGGCATGGACGAGATTCGTCGCTATTATGTGGACGGAAACCCCTTCGGCGGCAAGGGAACCATGAACTGCCACCCTGTGGCCACCATCCGCGTGGAGGAGGCCAAGGACGGGGAGACGATCCTGTGCCAGTGGTACAATGCCTCCTATGAGACAAGAGAGGTGAACGGCGAGCTGACTGCCCTGTGGGTGTGCGAAAAGGGCAACGCCGACCTGGTGAAGGAGGCCGACGGCTGGAAGATCTGGCATTACTTCATCGGCACGGATGTGCAGAATGAGGCAGGCGTCAACTACGCCGACCAGCCCGTAGACCTGCCCGATGCGGAAAACCCCGTGGCGCAGGAGTTTGGAGAGCCGACGCTGAAGATGGAGGCTTATATCACTCGCTATAACTATTATCCGTACCCCGCGATTCCGGAGCCCTATGAAACCTATCGCCCGGAGCTGGGCTGCGGCCCCGAGGGCAACCCCAACTATAAGGCATAAGGAGGCAAGCATTATGAACAAAAAGAATATGAGCTTCGCCCACATGGTCGATGTGGCGGAGGCCTGTATCGAAGTGGAAAACCAGCAGTCCAAGCACGCGATTATGCACGCCGCCGGTCTGACGGAGGAGGAGCTGGATACCATGTGGGCCAAGGAGCGGGACGACCTGTTCTGGTGCCACAACTTCGGCGGCATGAACAACCGCGCCGAGGTTTATAAGGGCTGGGCCGGCGGACTGGCTCAAAACGCCCATTATTTCTATCGCAAGCTGCTGGCCGTCTATCCGGAGGTAGAGGGCAAGGAATCGCGTACCCTGATGGAGTGCGCCGTTCACATGCTTGGTTCCTCCATTATCGAGGTGGCCGATGACGGACAGACTGCCCGGGGCAGCTGGTACACCCCCGGCGTGATTTTCTCCACCCTGAACCCGGAGGCCGCCAAGGAAGGCATCTGGATTTGGGAGCGGTATGGCAACGACTTTGTGAAGGAAGGCGACGAGTGGCTGATCCTCTCTCAGCACGTCTGCAACGACTATGGCGGAGCCATGGATGCGGACAACTGGGCCAGAGTAGCCAATGAGCGGATGCAGCAGCCGCCTCAGCCCCGTCCGGCTCCCGAGCCTGCCGACGACGGTTCTCTGCCCGGCGCTCCCTGGGCGCCGCTGCCGCTGTTCTTTGCCTCCTATAGCCCGGTGCAGACCCCGCAGAATTCCTGCCCCTGGCCCTCTCCCTATCAGACATATGTGCGCGAACACACCTCTTATTGCGTTCCCTTCGCCGAGGGCGAATACAGCATTACCTATCCCATTCCAGAGGTGCCGATGCACTAATTAACCCACATTGCGCCATTGCATCGCCCTTCCTTTCCCGCCATAGGAAAGGAAGGGCGATATCCAAAATTCTTGCAGAAAAGAGGTTTCCTTATGCCATCCTATGAAAAACTGCTACAGCCGATGCAAATCGCCGGCCTGCGGCTGAAAAACCGGATGCTCTCGGCTCCCACCTCCATGGCGGAGCTGGGCCCCGGCGAGCATTACAGCGACGATAACATTCATTACTACAAGCTCAAGGCCGCCGGCGGCGTGGCGCTGGTCAGCGTAGGCGACGTGATCGTTGACCTGTCCACGGGCCGCAGTCACCCCCAGCAGGTGGGCCTTGACGACCCCGGCGCGATTCCCTACCTGGTGAAAATGGCCGACGCCATTCACTCCGGCGGTGCGGCGGCGGAAATCGAGATCGACCACGGCGGCGCCCTGTGTTCCCCGGAGTTCATTGACGGGAAAAACGCCATCGGCCCCTCCGGCTATGTGGATGACTGGGGCGACACCGTGGAGGAAATGACCGAGGAGCAGATTTACGAAATCGCCGGGAAGTTCGGTGAGGCCGCCGCCACCGCCAAGGCCTGCGGCTTTGACATGGTGATGATTCACGCCGGGCACGGCTGGCTGCTCCACCAGTTCATTTCGCCCATCACCAACCACCGCACCGACAAATGGGGCGGCAGTCTGGAGAACCGGATGCGCTTCCCGCTGCTGGTGGTGGAAAAGGTGCGGGCCGCTGTGGGGCGCAGTTTCCCCATCGACATCCGCATCTCCGGCTCGGAGCGGATGGAGGGCGGCTACGGCATCGAAACCGGCATCGGCATTGCCAAGGCGCTGGACGGCAAGGTGGACTTGATTCACGTCTCCGCCGGCAGTCAGCAGGACGAGTATTCCGCCGTGCTGATGCACCCCGGCGCGTTCCAGAAGCACGGCGAGAACTCCGGGCTGGCCGCGGAAATCAAAAAGCACGTCAAAACCCCGGTAGTTACCGTGGGCGCGTTCAGCGAGCCGGACAAAATGGAGGCGTTTCTGGAAGAAACCGGCGTGGACTGCATCGCCATGGGCCGGGCGCTGATTGCAGACCCCTTCCTGCCCAGAAAGCTGATGCAGAACCGACCTCAGGACATCACACCCTGCCTGCGCTGCGGCGAATGTCAGAGCGGCATGATGAAGAACCGTTGTCTGCGCTGTGCGGTCAATCCCTATATTGGCCGGGAGCAGGAGTATTTCCATCCTATCCCCACCCGGAACCGGCGTAATATCCTGATTGCAGGTGGTGGCCCTGCCGGAATGCAGGCCGCTATCACTGCCTGCGAACGGGGCCACAAGGTCACGCTGGTGGAAAAAAGTGACCGGCTGGGCGGCCTGAAATACGCGGACAACGCGGATTTCAAGGCTAATATCCGCCGTTATCGGGATATGACCGCCGCCAAGGTGTCCGCGCTGCCCATTGACATCCGGCTGAACGCCACTGTCACAGACGAGCTGGTGGCCGAGGTGAAGCCCGACGTGGTAATTGCCGCCGTGGGCGCAGACCCCTGGGCGCTGCCAGTGCCCGGTGCGGACGGAGCGAACGTCATTTTCGGCGCAGAGCTGAAAAAGGATACGCCGGTGGGCGAGAAAGCCGTCGTTATCGGCGGCGGTCTGATCGGCTGCGAGGAAGGCATTGCTCTGGCCCGGGAGGGCCATCAGGTCACGATTCTGGAAATGCAGGAGGAGCTTTGCCCCGACTGCGGACGGATGCACCGTCTGAATGTCCTGCATCAAATCGAGGTGGAGCCTGCGCTGGACGTAGCCACCGGGTTCCGCTGCACCGGCATCACGGCAGAGGGCGTTTCCGCCGTAAGCGGTCAGGGCGAGGAGCGGTTCTTCCCCGCCGATACGGTCATCATGTGCGCCGGGATGCGCTCCCGTTCCGCTGAGGTGGAGAGGCTGAGCAAGTATGCCCCGGAGTTCTACGTCGTGGGCGACGCGACCCGGGCCAGACAAATCGGTCAGGCCACCCGGGATGCTTACGACGCGGTCATTAACGCTGGACTTTAATTTACTAAATAGATACACCAAGGAAGGAGTTTGATTTATGGCGACATTTACCACCGAACAGCTTGTCCAACGCTGGGAGGATCAACGGACCCTGAAAAATCTTATGGGCAAATATGCCAACTGCATCATTCTCAACCGGGAGCAGGACATTTTTGACCTGTTCTGGAGCCGGGAGGAGGATGTTTGTCTGAGCTTCAACGACGGCGCTTATGTGGGCGTGGAGGCCGTTTCCGGCTATTACAACGCCTGCTTTGCCCGGAATAAGCTGGTGGCAAAGCTGATGCAGAAGCGTTTCCCGGAGCAGCTGGGCAGCAAAAGTGAGGAGGAAATTTACGGCGTTGGCCCCTTCAAGGTCAAGCCGCTGTCCTCCCCCGTCATTGAGATTGCAACGGACGGAAAAACCGCCAAGGGCCTGTGGCATTGCCAGGGCGCTTACAACGACGTGGAGGTCTGCGGCCCGGTGGCGAACTGGATCTGGGGCTATTTCGCCGTGGACTTTATCCGGGTCGGGAAGGACTGGAAAATCTGGCACCTGAGCTACACCAACGATGTGGACTGCATTTGCGGCCAGAGCTGGGGCAAGGAAAAGCAGCCGCTGCCGGCGCTGCCGGAGTTCGCGGAGCTGGGCGAGTTCCGGTATCCCGCCTACACCGTGGAGAAGGAGATTCGTGCGCTTTACACGCCTGCCCGTCCTCACACGGATTGCCCTCAGATTCCGGAACCGTATGACACCTTCGCTGATACCTTCAGCTACAGCGTTTGAAAGGAGGACGGAGCGCAATGAGCAAGAAAGCAAAACGGCAGTACACCGATGAGGAGCTGATTCGGCGGGTCACGGACGTTGAGGAGGTCAAAAAGCTGGCCAACCGGCGGGTCTACTACATGATCAACGAATGGCGCGGCAAAGAGCTGGATGAGCTTTGGGTCGCCGAGCCGGAGCATCAGAAAACCGCCTCCTTTGGCCGCAACACCGGCTATTATGTGGGTATGGAGGCCATTCGCGGCTATTATGCGGACAAGCACGCCGCCGATTTGGGCGACGGGGTCGGCACCATGAACGCTCACCCCATTTCCACCGGCCTGGTGGAGCTGGCCGGAGACGGCAAGACCGCCAAGGGCCTGTGGTACTCCATCGGTCAGGACACCACCCCCAACGGGGACGGCACCGCCCTGGCCCTGTGGAACACCGGCAAGGTAGCCATCGACTTCATTTGTGAGGGCGACAGCTGGAAGATTTGGCACGTTATGGAGGCCAACGACGTTGTGTCCGAGGCCGGAGACAGCTACAGCGACCATCCCGTTTATCTGGACTACGCTACCGACCCGGTGGCCGTGGAGTTCGGCACCCCCACCGTTCCCATGATTACCCATGACGCCACCTTCAACTGGTGGGACAACTATCCTGCGCCGCCCAGCCCCTATGACACCTGGAGCGACGAAATCAGCTACGGCCCCGAGGGCTATCCCGAAAAGACGGAATACCACTTCGGTGCCGGGGAAGGAGGCAATTACTGATGAGAGAACTGACATTGCATGAGCGCATCCGCAACGCGGACGCCAGCCAGCAGGTGGAAAATGTCAAGGCCCGCCACGCCTATCTCCACGGCCGGGCGGACGCCACCGGCGAGTGGAGCGTAATTTGGTCACGGGACGAAAATTGCTCCTGGGCTCACGCCTTTGGCCGTATGCGTGGCTTCGACCAGGTCTACCACGGCAGCGTAGGCGACTATGATAAAATGAGCATGGAGAACTGGCTGGATCTTTACGAGGTTTATCCCGAGGTCACGGGCAAAGACCCCCGGCCTCTGATGGAATGCTCGGTACATACCCTGGTTACCGATGTCATCGAGGTTGCCGCTGACGGAAAGAGCGCCCGGGGCTGCTTTATCACCCCCGGCGTGATTCACTCCCGCCTTACCGCTGACAAGGGCGAGGACGGGAAGGTGCATCGTTCTCCTAAATACTGCCATGTGCTGTGGGAGCGTTACGGCTCTGATTTTGTGTGCGAGGATGGCGAGTGGAAGTACCTCCATGAGCATGTCTGCCCCGACCTGGTGGGTGACATGGACCATACCAACTGGGCCGCAGACGAGTACGCCCGCATCACCCAGCCTAACCCCGGCGAGGCTATGCCGCCTACGCTGGGCTCCCCGCCGGTCACAGACCCCGGCCCCATGCACATGCCCTATTCCGTGCTGAGTGCGCCCCAGAATACCGTTCCCTGGCCGGAGCCGTATGAGACGCTGGATAATGAGAATACTTATACGCCGTTTGTAAAAAAATAATCCCTCGCCTAAAAAAGCGGGCGGTGCGTTGAGGATAACGCGCCGCCCGTTTTTGGGACTTCAGGGGTGATTTTTCTGGAAAGCCGGGTTTCTGTATACTATGTCAAAGTAAAAACCGTCGAACCACTGTGAGCGGAACGACGGTTTTGCTCTTATCAATACAAATTCACTGGTGGACATCAATTCTGTTCGTAGTCCAAAAGAACAATATAGTCATAGTACTCGTTAAAAAGAGCGTCGAACTCAGTCAATGGTATATCTAAGGTAGGATCATGTAAGTACAGCATCCGGTTATGTGGTGAGGTGCGATAATCCATTTGTGAAATTTTGATATGCGTGAGATTGGCGTCCAGATATCCTACATCCATTAGTTTGGTGATGACGGAACGGCAGGTCAGGTTTCCGTTGATAACTATGGTGTTTGTTTCCCCGTTTAATGCGAACTTAATAGAAACCGCATTCGGAATATCCGGATGATTGCCCAATTCCGGCATATGATGTCCCCAACCGCCTTCCGCAAAATAGAAAACATTTGGCATGTAGTATGCGAAGCACAGCCAGTCACGATTTCGTATTTCATTTGCACAAGGTTGATTCACATCAACAGTGAACCATCCCGTAATTGTTGCAGGGTGATATGATTGAAAAACCGTAACGATATCCATCCCTAATGGTTCATAATAGCCAAATTTGTTGAATGCGTATGCGATGAGTTCACGAATACTTTTTTCATCATCAAACTCTATGGGAGTTTCCCCAGCGAAGGAATACCATTGTTTCATTTGGAATCTCCTGATTCTTAGCGTTTTCGGTTACAGGTTAATCCTCAACGTACCTTTGTCCGGAACAGCAACATACTCATTTGTGCTTTTTATGCGTTCTATTAATATTATATGCACGTTCTGATAGAATTTCAACTGCCATATAGCCCTCCAAGGTTTGAATAGCGGCGGACTGCTTTATAGCGTAGAATCTTACGCAGGCTCAAATCGGCCAGCCCCATGAGGTCGGAATTCTCTCCATCCTCCTCGCTGAGCAGGAACTTGTCCCGAACGTAGCTGCGAATCAGGGGCCGGGCGGCCTGAAAACTCCGATTCTCCAGCGCATCAAAGGCACGCACCCACCGCCCGGCATCCCAGGCGGCAGTGCTGACCCGTTGATAAATCGCTCTGCGGTCGCCCATCTCAGGCAGTGATTACTTCCAGGCCGAGGTGCTTGCCCAGTGCAACCACCTGATCGAAGCAGTCGCCGTAAACCAGCGGCATATGGTTGCCGACCTCCAGCTGCTTTTGGAAAAAGTCGTTGCCGTCCTTCACGCGGAAGAACACGCCCTCGGAGCAGGAGTAGTCCTCATAGCCTACGCCGCCAACGATCTCGCCTTTGGCCACGAACAGCTTGTCGCAGGCGGGGGAAATGCGGCACATGGTGATGGTAGTGCCTGCATCCTGGGTGAAATCATAGCGGAAGGTCACGCCGAAGCCGCTGGCAGCAAAGGGACGGATGGCGTAGGGCGCCTTGGGCGCGTCCCAGCCCCGCATATTGCGGCGGGGTACTGCGTGCCAGGTGAGAATCACGTTGTCCGGGTCGGCCTTTACCACATCCAGACATTTATCGTCAATGTTGGTGTGGAAGAAGGGGGACAGGCCATAGCGCCCGGTCTGCATGGCCTTGGCGTCGTGGGTGGTGTTGCCCATATAGGCCGGAGCGTCAGCAAAGGTGGACAGAATGGCGATGGACAGGGCGGCGGGAATGTCGTACTCACAGGCGGAGGGGACGCCCATTTCGCCCAACAGCGAATGGGTCATGCAGAAAGTCATGCGCTCGTCATTCAGTCGGCGGGTGGCGCAGGCATCGGGACAGGGCGCAGCGAAGGCGTTGCAGCCATAGTAGTCCAGCATCTTTTTCACGGTGATATAGAAGCGCTCGGAGTTCAGAACCTCCTCGCGGGTCATATCGCACTCCTGCGCGTTGCCAATCAGGTCATCTGCCAGAGCCTCCATCTCGGCCACGTCCTCCTCTGTGGGATTCAGCGTTGCCCGGCCGGGGAGGGTGTGGTTTTTCCCGGACTGACCGATGTGGGTCTGATCCAGCAGCTCGTGGATATTGACAAAGGTGAACTGGGTACCCAGTACATCGGTGACATGCTCCAGGCTGACAAAGTTGCCCATGTCACTGACCGAGCGGATGGTACCGAACCGGGCGGCGCAGAGAACGCGGCTTTCCCGGAGCATTTTCTCCACCCGCAGCACCTCCAGGAAATCCACCGTCTCCTTCCAGGTGCGATAGGCGTAGGTTTCCAGCCCTCTGGCCCGGGGGGCGGCAGCCATGATGGTCTGCATACACTGGGGACCGGGGATCAGCACCATGGGCTTGCCCGCTTTCTGGGCGAAGTCGATCATCAGGTCGGTAAGCCGCCCGTGGGGAGCCACCAAGTATACGTCCACCTGGTCTTTGTCCTTCAACAGCTCGTCCAGAATGTCGGGGGTGACCAGGAACTCCTCGTTCCGGTCAGACCATACCGGTTCCATCACGTTGAAATGGGGACTGGACAGGTTCTCCGCCAGCTCCTCGTTTGATCCGTGAATCAGCTCCTGGTTGGCCATGTCGTCGAATTCCCTGGTCAGTTCAAAGTCCTTGCCCATACGGCACGGCCCCTCGAACACATAGTCGTGGTGCAGCGTGACATAGACCGGTTTGATGTTCAGTTTGATGTCTTTCCCAAGATGTAACATAATAGCAATCCTCCTGATTTATTTGTAGCGCCTGTGGCACCTGCTATCCTGTGAGCTACAGACTGTCTGTATATTACGGATTGTTTGCGTTGGATTGGGCTGGAGTATCCGGCACATACTCCAGCAGATCGCCAGGTTGGCAATTTAGCAAGGCACAAATTTTGTTAAGGTCGTTAAAATTTAGCGGCCCGTGCTGCCTGTATTTAGTCATTGTTGCATTGCCGAAAATTCTATCTTTGTAAATCTTATAGGATGAATACCCTGCTTTTTTGAGTGCTTCGACAACATCAAATTTGTATACTATAGCCATTATATTGCCTCCTATACCTTGTCCAATCTTTAGTCAACATAGTAAAAGTACTATCTATAACTCAGCCTATATTACTTATGGGCATTGACTAAAAATTAGAGCACAATTAAGACCGTCAAGGGGAGTATCCCTTTTGAGGTAAGTATATCACAATAGTGCACGTAAAAGCAAGGTGGACTAAAAGGGCAAAAATAACAAGCTATCAAAAGTATTGCGTTGTGCCTGGTCAATCCGCAAGGCCACCGCTATGTCGATGCAGCAAAACCGATGTGCTGGAGCAAGCTATGTCCACTATACTTTCGCACGATTATAACCTATGGAAACATTACCAAGGCGGCCACAGCGTTATTCGCTTCACAGCCCGACCTGAGTGCCAGTCTGTCCCGGCCCCTCCTACATGGAAATCAAGTTTGAGAAAGTATCCGTAAAATGGTCTGGAGCTGGCGGCAGCATGGAACTCCATAGACAGCATGCATTTAAATCGTTTCCGGTAACGCTTGGTGTTATAGGAATAGATGTGAAGTATGTTTGACTGTTATCGGTAGACGAACGCACTTCACAGGGCCTCACATTGAAAATTCCCGGAACGACCGAAAATCAAGCCCCAGCTTGCTCCCAGAACATCAAAACAGGCAGAAAATCGCAACCTGCGGTTTTCTGCCTGTTGGCTATTATTCCGTTGTTTATATACAGGGCACGAAAAACACGCAGCATCTTCAAAAGGACCCCCGGATACACTGCTCTATCATTTCCAGGCTAAGTTCATCCGACAGGAAGTCCTGCGTTGTCAACAATGACTTCTCCTTCGCGGGTGGATTTCCCCTGAGAAACCTCCGCCTGTACTCCTTCGGCGTATAACCGTATTGTTGTTGAAAGCCTCTGTTAAAATATTTTGGATCGGAAAATCCGCAGGAAACACTGATATCGAGCAGGGAATAGTCTGTCAGAAGCAGAAGATACCGGGCCTTTTCGCAGCGTATCTTCATCAGGTACTCTTGAAAGGAAATGCCGATGAATTCCTTGAAAATACGGGAGAGATAACACACTGACAAGCCCTCTTGCCGGGCCAAATCAGAGAGCAGGAGCTTTTCGTTGAAGTGCAAATCAATATAACCAGTCAGATCGCGGATTCGGCGCTGCTTTGCCTGATAAGCATTGATATCCTTTTCTGGCAGCAGCTCCACCGGCGATAGATGAAGCAAATCATAAAAAATAGAATTCACCAAAGAGGCGCACCGCAGCTCATACCCCTCCTCCTTCACAAAATAATCATGGGCCAAATCCAGGAGGTTTGCACGCAACGCTTTTTGCTGCACATCGGCTTCTGCGTGTGAGAATACCGTTTGTGTGAACGCTGACCGCTCCAGCTTTGGGTAATGGAACCGGAAGAAAACGGGAGAAACCTGAATGGATAGGATCATGACCGGATCAACAGCCGATAGCTCATGCGAACATAAGGGATTAACCACAAAGAAATCTCCTTTTTCCAATTTGGTTATTTTATTCCGGGAAAGCAGGGAAACCTGTCCATCTAATATTAAATTCAGCTCAAATTCTCGATGGATGTGAGGCGTCCGATAGAGCAGATTCACAAGAAACAGCCGAAAATCCTGGATGTAGTAGTGCGGAACAATTTCAAATTCATCATTCATTGCCGAGGCCCCCTCTCCAGGCAAGTATAACAGGAAAAGACAAACTTGTCACGTTTTTTTTGTCAAGATTGTGGGGGATTTGAATCCGCACCCATGTTAAAATGGGAACATCCGATCAACAGAGAACCAAAAACGAAGCTATGGAGGTAATCACAATGAGCAAGTTCAAGTTTTCAGTAGGCCCCTGGAACGTTCACTCCGGTGCAGATTCCTACGGGCCCGCCACACGGCAGGAGATCGACTTCGATGAAAAGCTGGCTAAGTTCGCTGAGATGGGCTTTTCTGCCATCCAATTCCATGACGATGACGCAGTTCCCAATATCAACGACTACACCGAGGAGGAGATCAAGCAGAAGGCCCGCGAGCTGAAGGTCAAGTTGGACAAGTACGGCCTGGCTGCCGAGTTCGTGGCTCCCAGACTTTGGATGGACCCCCACACGATCGACGGCGGCTTTATGAGCACCTCTGCGGAGGATCGGGAGTACGCGATGTGGCGTGCCTATCGCTCCATTGACATCGCCCGGGAGCTGGACTGCGACATGATCGTGCTGTGGCTGGCCAGAGAGGGCACCCTGTGCGCCGAGTCCAAGTCCCCGGTGTGGGCTACCAAAATGCTGATTGAAGCCATCAACAAGATGCTGGAGTATGACTCCACCATTCGCGTGTGCATTGAGCCCAAGCCCAATGAGCCCATTGACCGGAGCATTTGCGGCACGATGGGGCATGTGATGGCGATTTCCGCTGCCACCATTGATCCCTCCCGGGTAGGCGGCAACCTGGAGAGCGCCCATGCGATTCTTGCGGGCTTGGACCCCGCTCATGAGATTGGCTTTGCCCTGGCGATGGGCAAGCTGATGACCGTCCACCTCAACGACCAGAACGGCATCCGCTACGACCAGGACAAATCCTTTGGCGTGGAGAACCTGCGTGCCGCGTTTAATCAGGTCAAGGTTCTCAAGGAGAACAATTACGGCAGCCATGGTGAGTATGTCGGTCTGGACGTCAAGGCAATGCGCTCTACCTCGGACGAGGACAGCTACAAGCATCTGGAAACCAGCCTGAGCGTATTCAAGGCTCTGGAGGAGAAGGTTGAACGGTTCGACTACGATTTCCAGCGCAAGTGCGTGAAGACGCGGGACTTTGAAGCCCTGGAGCTTTATGTGATGAAGCTGCTGATGGGCCTGGTGTAAGCCCAAAGAAGGAGGAAACAGCCATGGGCAGGAAAAAGGCAGTCGTAGCGGGCCATATCTGTATTGACATCACCCCGGTTTTCCCCGAACAGCATCAGCCGGATATTGGCTCCATCCTGACGCCCGGAAAGCTGATTCATATGCAGGGCGTGAATGTTCACACCGGCGGCGCCGTGGCGAACACCGGCCTTGCCATGAAAAAGCTGGGCTGCGATGTGAGCCTGATGGGCAAGGTGGGACGAGATGATTTTGGCACCCTGGTGCTTCGGGCGCTGGCCCAGTATGGGGCCGACCAGGACATGATCGTTGATGAATGTGCATCGACCTCTTACTCCGTGGTACTGGCCATTCCGGGGATTGACCGCATCTTCCTGCACGATTCAGGCGCAAATGACAACTTTGTGTGTGCAGATCTGGACATGGAAAAAGTGCGCTGTGCAGACCTTTTCCATTTTGGTTATCCCCCGCTGATGAAGCAAATCTATCAGAACGATGGCGCGGAGTTGGAAACGCTTCTGCGAACCGTGAAAAAGGCAGGCGCTGCTGTTTCGCTGGATCTTGCAGCGGTGGATGCAAATTCTGAGGCCGGGCAGGCAAACTGGCGAACGATTCTGGGGCGGGCCCTTCCCTGGGTAGACTTCTTTGTCCCCAGTGCCGAGGAACTGTGCTTTATGCTGGACCCAATCCGCTATGAGAATTGGATCAGACGTGCCAACGGCCGGGATGTGACCGAAATTCTGACCCCGGAGGAGGTAGCGCCGCTGGGGGAGCAATGCCTTCAACTGGGCGCCAAGGTGGTACTCATCAAGTGCGGTTCCCTGGGATTGTGCTACCGGTCTGCCGCCGAACTTGACATGATGCCTTTGTGCGAAAAGCTCTCTCTGAACCCGTCAGATTGGGCCAGAGTGTGCGGCTTTGAAAAGAGCTTCAAACCCGATGCGGTTCGCTCCGGTACCGGAGCGGGAGACACCAGCATTGCAGCCTTCCTGACCGCTGTTCTGGAAGGAGAATCCCTGCACAGCGCTGTGGAACTGGCTGCCGCTGCCGGGGCCTGCTGCGTATCGGCTTATGATGCGCTCAGCGGTCTGGAGCAGCTGGACGTACTCAAGAGCCGAATCGCGCAGGGCTGGGAGAAGAATCCGTGATACAAAGGTAAGCAACAGGCACTGAACTGAAAGGAGCGAAATCATGGCAAAGGTTTTAACGTACGGAATGGTGGGTGGCGGTCCCGGTTCTTTCATCGGTGACGCCCATAGAAGGGCAATCGCCCTGGACGGAAAAGCAAAAATTGTGGCTGGCGTGTTTTCTTCCAGTCAGGAAAAATCTCTGCAAACGGCGGCGGAGCTGCATATTGACAAAACCCGCTGCTATCGGGACTATCTCGAAATGGCGGAGAAGGAGGGAGCCCGGGCGGACGGCATTGATTTCGTTGTCGTCGTCACGCCGAATTTCACCCATTATGACATCTGCAAGGCATTCCTGAATGCAGGAATCAATGTTGCCTGCGACAAGCCGGTGACCACCTCCTATGCTCAGGCGAAGGAGCTGCAAAATCTGGCCGAAGAAAAGGGCCTCCTGTTCTTGGTCACCTACACCTATATGGGCCATGTAACGGCAAAGTGCGCCCAGGAGCTTATCCGCCGCGGCGATATTGGGGAGGTTCGTACAGTCATGGCTGAATACCCCCAGGGCTGGCTGGCCTTTGAAGATGATATTGGCGGAAAGCAGGGCGAATGGCGGTGCGACCCGAACCGTTCCGGCGGGGTCAACTGTCTGGGCGACCTGGGCACCCATGTGGAAAATGCCGTGGCAACGATGACTGGACTGAAAATCAAACGGGTGCTGGCCAGAATGGACGTGGTGGTGCCCGGCCGGGTGCTGGATGACAACGATGCGGTTTTGGTGGAGTATGAGACTGGCGCCACCGGAATCTATTGGTCTTCTCAGGTAGCCATTGGCTCAGACAACAGCCTGCGTGTGCGAATCTACGGCAGCAAGGGAACCATTCTGTGGTTCCAGGAGGAATCGGAAAAACTGACGGTGATTGATACGGACGGCACCATTCGCACAATTCACCGTGGCTATGGAGATGTTCCTGAAAGCGCGGCAAAATATGGACGTTTGCCGGCCGGGCATACGGAGGGATGGCTGGAAGCAATGGGCAACCTGTACCGCAGCTTCATCGGCTGCATCCTGGCCCATGAGGGTGGAACCTTTACGGAGGCGCTGATCGACTATCCCACCATTGAGGCGGGCGTCGAAGGATTGGCCTTTGTGGAGGCGTGTCTGGAGAGCAGCCAGGCCGGAAATGTTTGGGTGAACGTACAGCACTGATTGAACAGGAGGGAAATGTAATGGCAAGACCTGTGACATTATTTACGATCCAATGGGGCGATCTGCCCCTGGAGGAGCTTTGCAAGCTGGCAAAGGATATGGGTTACGAAGGGCTGGAGCTGGCGATTGGTACACACCTGGATGTACACCGGGCCGCTGCTGATCCCGCTTATGTGCAGGAGGTAAAGGAGCTCTTGCACAAATACGATTTGGATTGCTGGGCAATCAGCGCACATCTGGCGGGTCAGTGTGTCACCGACTCTATCCAGTGGGCTTATGACCCCCGGCTGGATGGGTTTGCTCCCGCTGAACTGGCAGGCAAGCCGGATGAGATTCAAAAATGGGCCATTGAGGAGGTCAAGCTGACTGCCCGGGCTGCTCAGGCTATGGGGGTGAAAACCGTTACCTTCTTTATGGGTTCGCCCATCTGGAAGTTCTGGTACTCCTTCCCGCAGACCTCGGAGGAGATGATTGAGGACGGCTACCAGAAGGTAAAACAACTTTGGACGCCTATTTTTGATGAGTATGACCGCTGCGGCGTCAAACTGGCGTTGGAGGTGCATCCCACCGAGATCGCTTTTGACTACTGGAGCACAAAGCGGTTGCTGGAAACCTTTGAATATCGTCCCACGCTGGGAATCAATATGGCCCCCAGCCATCTGATTTGGCAGGGAATTGACCCGTCCGTGTTCATCCTGGATTTTGCAGACCGTATTTATCATGTGCACATCAAGGACGCGAAGATGAATCTGAATGGCCGCAACGGTATCCTTGGCTCCCACATTACCTTTGGCAATCAGAGACGCGGGTGGAACTTTGTTTCCCCCGGACACGGAGACGTGGACTTTGACAATATCATTCGGGCGCTGAACCAGATCGGCTACACTGGCCCGCTTTCCATCGAGTGGGAGGACAGCGGCATGGAGCGCGTATTTGGCGGGACGGAGGCCTGTGCTTTCACGAAAAAGATCAACTTCTCCGCCTCGGATGTGGCGTTTGACTCCGCCATCAAAAATCAGTAAGGCAAACTGTGGAGGATTAGTATGTTAGCGAATTTAAATGATGTGTTGCTTCCGGCCCGGGAAAACGGCTATGCGGTTGGCCTTTTCAATACTGTGAATCTGGAGCTGGCCCGGGGCGTGATTGCGGCTGCCGAGGAACTCAATGCACCGGTTATCATCGGCACCGCGGAGGTTCTGTTGCCCTATGGGCCGCTGGAGGAACTGTCCTGTCTGCTGCTTCCGATGGCAAAGAAGGCTTCTGTCCCAGTGGTGCTTCACCTGGATCATGGGCTTCAGGCGGAAACCTGCAAGCGGGCGCTGGAGCTTGGGTTCAGTTCTATCATGTATGATTGTTCCACCGATCCATACGAGGTGAACGTAAGGAAAGTGGCCGATATGGCAAAGCTGGCCCATCAATACGGGGCCACCATTGAGGCAGAGCTGGGCCATGTGGGAGAAGCGGCCAACGCTTCTGACCCGTCGGCCTATTACACGGATCCGGCACAGGCAAAGGATTTTGTGGAAAAAACCGACGTGGATGCTTTGGCAATCGCTGTAGGGACAGCGCATGGCGCTTACCGATTTCCTCCTAAGCTGGATTTCCAGCGTATCCGCACCATCAAGGAAACCATCGGCATACCACTGGTGCTTCACGGCGGCTCCGGCCTGTCTGATTCTGATTTTCGACAAGCCATCGAGAGCGGTATCAGTAAAATCAATATTTTCACCGACCTGAATCTGGCTGCGGCGAAAGCGGCAGCGGAGGGTTATGCGCCGAATAAGGGGTTAACAGATCTGATTCCGGGTATGGTGGAAGCAATTAAACAAGCCACAATGGAAAAAATGCGCTTGTTTGGGTTGGGCAAGGAATAACTTTTGCCTGATATTCAAAATTATAGCTTGCAGCTGGGCGGGGAGACGAATCTTTCGTTTCCCCGCCCTTTGTGGCGTTTTGAGTATATATGCATACCTGCAATTTTGCCTTTTCACGATGAAAATAAATGCCGAACATAAGTGGTTGGTAGCTGATAGTGGGTGAAGCTGGTGTTTGAGGTGACGAATTAACATGGCTGGGGCATAGTATAGCGCCAACAGGGTTCCTTGTTTATCAGAATGTTCTCAGTTTTTTCGCAAATGGGTTCACGATGGCTTTGCTCCTCTGCGGCCGGTCATTGCTGGGTAGCACATCATCGAGATAAATTCGTTTGCAGTGGAAAGTACCTTTCACATTGGTCATCTCCGCCTTGGCGTAAAGGGCATCCTTTTCCCGCCCCACGTCATACAGCCGCTTGTGTCCCATAATCACCGTGTCCAGCACAGTGTAGGCGTCATAAAGATATTGATCCTGCTTCAAAATGGACCTCCGCACATTGGGCAGAACAGAAACCTCCCCGTTGGTGGAGTCCAGCTCCCCGGAGAGAATCTTTAAAAAGGTGGATTTGCCCGCGCCGTTGGCCCCGATAATGCCGTAGCAGTTGCCCTTGGTGAACTGGAGGTCAACGTGCTGAAACAGAACCGTGCCGCCATATTGCAAACCCACGTCGGATACTGTAATCATAGAGAAACTCCTTTCGGAAGATGTATAAACAAAATAACATATGCTATAGGATAGCATAAATCGGAGCGGTTGGCAAGGTGTTTGGAAAGATACATCAGAGCTGCCGCAACGCCGCTTTTTGTGTCGTTTTCAGGAGAAAAATGTAATGGCTGCACCAGCCTGACCAGCATCACGATTCCGGACAGCGTGACCAGTATTGACCATGGGGCGTTCGAGGGATGTAGCAGCCTGATTAGCATCATATTTAAGGGAAATGCTCCTGAAATTAAGAACCGTGAGCGTATACGTGGATGGCATGAAGAATTCTGGTATGCTGGGGGCATTTGATGGCGTCGGCACCACAGCCTATTACCCCGCAGGCAACGACACCTGGAGGGAGGACGTGATGATGCAGAATTACAGTGGTTACATCAAATGGGTGTCCTATGAGCGGCACACGGACTGATTATTCCCTTGCTGTGCAGCGGGGGTAGCGGCACAACGGCCCGCCGGTTTCCCGGCGGGCCGCAAGCTATGTCGATACAAATTTCACAGCGGCTCCTACCCCCGCTCCACGGCCTGCACAGACAGCACGCTGTCCTGCACCGTAAAGCGGATATTCTGCCCGCCGAAGGTCAGGCCGTAAACCCGGCTGCTGTCCTTCTGATACGAGGGCCGGGGGTCCTGCTCCAGCACCCCGATCAGCGCCGCCCGGCGCTCCTCCGGCACCTGCTCCAGCAGCTCTGGCGGGAATTGCACCTGCAAGCATTGCCAGGTGTTGGGGGCGGTAAAGCCCCCTGTCGCCTCCGGATGGCTGTCCGTGTAGGCCAGATAGGGTTTGATATCAAAGATGGGCGTTCCGTCCATTAAATCAGCCCCGGAAACCTCCAGCACCGGCCCCAGCTTTGCATCCATTCGGATACCCTCCAGCCGCACCGAGGACAGCCCGATGGCATTGGGGCGGTAGGGGGAGCGGGTCGCAAACACCCCCATGCGGGTATTCCCGCCCAGCCGGGGCGGGCGCACCGTGGGCGACCAGGTATCCCGCACCGCCTTGGAGAACTGCCAAATCAGCCAGACGTAGGAAAAGCCCTCCAGCCCCCGCAGCGCGTCCGGGTTCCGGTATTCCGGCTCAAAGACGATGGTGGCCCGCAGTTCCTCCACCAGTCCCGCCTGCCGCGGCACGCCGAATTTGTCGGCAAAGTCCGTGTGAATGTGGGCAATGATTTTCATTTGTGCGGTTTCCGACGCCATAGCGCATCCCTCCGGTCTTGATCATTTTATCGTCACCCCTCAAAGGAGAACGAGCGCAGTTTTTGATTCAGGAACTGCGCGCACAGGCCGGTGAAGGCCCCGGCAGGAATGGCCGCCGCCAGCAGAACGGGCAGATAAAAGGCAATGCGCCAGGTTCCCGCCATCAGCACGGCGACCAGAATCTGCCCGATACAGTGGCTCATGGCTCCGGCGACGCTGGCGACCCAAATCTGCTTCTCCGTTAGGCATTTCCGCAGGAGCAGCATCACCAGATAGCACATCAGCCCCCCGGCCAGACTGTACAGCATGGCGGAAAAGCCCCCGGCGAACATACTCCCCAACAGAATCCGCGCCGCCAGAATCAGCAGCGTGTCCCGGGGCCCAAGCCGAAACATGGCGTACACCGTGACAATGTTGGCAAGGCCCAGCTTCATCCCCGGCACCGGGGCCGCCAGGGGAATCTGCGCCTCGATGATAAAAACCGTCAGCGCCACGGCGGTCAGCACCGCCATGTAGCAAAGTCGTTTTGTCGTTCGTTTCACGCCGCCGCCCCCTTATCCGCTGACTGCGTCCAGATTTAACGCCTCCGTTGCCGGGTCGCTTTCGATTTGAATGACCAGCCTGACCGGCAGGCAGACAATGGGCTTCAGGCTCCCGGAGATCCAGCCCGTATCCACACACACCTGGTCCGGGCAGTTGGCCTCCGAAATGCGGATGCGGCCATTCTCCACCTCAATCGTGTTCTCGTGACCGTCCTCGTCGGTGACGGTATAAGTCTCTGTGCCGGCCACGGCGGACAGGTCGATGGACAGGATACACACCCCGTCCTGATAGACGTTCGCCACCGTGCTTTGGGGGCGGATATGATACAGGGCGAAGGACACGCCGCACAGAACGGCAAAAACGGCTGCAATCAGCAGCACCCAGGTTTTGGTTTTCATTGGCTCACCACCGTTATTTCCGCATCCTCATAATCGTACACCGGCGTGAAGCTGTCCGCGATTCCCTCGGAAACGTAAATTTCATGCGCCTCGGTGATGAATACGAACTCGAAGCCGCCATAGGTGCGCCAGTAGTCGATGGACTTGTCCAGCCCCATGACAAAGCAGGCGGTGGACAGCGCATCCCCGTTCAGGCCGCTCTCGCTGACGATGGTGGCGGAAATCAGGCCGGAATCCGCAGGTCTGCCGGTTTCCGGGTCTAAAATATGCCAGTAAACCGTGCCGTCTTCGTCGGTGAAATACCGCTCATAGCCCCCGGAGGTGTCCACAACGCACCCCTCCAGCTCTAAAATGCCCGCATAGGTGCTGTCATCCTCCGGGTCCTGTACCGCCACCCGCCATCTGCTCCCGTCGGGCTTGTCGCCGTACAGGCAAATGGTGCTGCTGCCAAAGTTCAGTAGGGCGTGTTCCACGCCGTATTCCGCCAAAATTTCCCGGGCCAAATCGCAGGCGTAGCCCTTCCCCACAGCGCCCAGGTCGATTTCCATGCCCGCCGGGAGCGTGACGGTTCCCGCCTCGTCGTCCACCACGATTTGGCTTTCATCCACCAGGGCCAGCAGGTCGGCAATTCCCGCATCCGTGGGAACGCGGTAGTCCTCCGTGGTGAAGCCCCAGGCCAGCGCCAGCGGATACACGGAAATATCCAGCGCCCCGCCGCACTGTGCGCTCAGGGTTTGCGTAAAGGCAATCAGGCTCCGGGTGGTTTCTGACACGGACACAGCCGCCCCGTCCGCGTGGTTCAGCGCATAAACTTCGCTGTTCTCGTCCGTGACGGACAGCAGCCCGTCCAGCGTTTCGATTTCCCCGGCAATTTCGTCCAGCGCGGCCTCGGCGTTGGGGCCGTAGGCGGTCAGGTCGATGTAGGTGTCCATGGCGAAAACCTGAACGGAAACCGCCTCGTCCTCCGCCGTCTCCGTCACCGCTGTGCCCTGTTCGGCGGCACAGGCCGCCAGTGCCAGCGACAGGCAGACGGTCAGCAGGATGGGAAAAAGACGTTTCATGCTGGGAGGCTCCTTTCGCGGCGGTGTCTGGACAGATGTACAGGGGCGTGCTATACTACAAAATGACAGGAAAGCGGGGTGTGGAGATGTTTGAGGAAATCTTTCAACGAAGAAAGTTCGTTCCGGAGAGGCTTTTGACATACGGCTTTGAACAGGAAAACGAAGCCTATCACTATTGCATCGGAATTCTGGATAACGAATTTCTGCTGAGCATCGTGATCGACGCAAACGGGTGCGTGGATACGCGCGTAACCGAGCAGGAGAGCGGCGAGAAATACATTCTATATAAAACGAATGCGTCAGGCTCCTTCGTGGGGGAGGTGCGCGAAGTGGTGACAGAGGTGTTGCAGAAAATTGCCGCACAGTGCTGTCTGCCCGCCGTTTTTCAAAGCAGCCAAACCCAGCGGGCCATTGCGTTTGTGTCAGACGCCTACGGAGACGATCTGGAATTCCTGTGGGAGAAATTCCCCGACAACGCCATCTGGCGCAGGAAGGACACGAAAAAATGGTACGGAGTGCTTCTGACGGTGCCCAGGAACAAGCTGGGACTGAGCTCCACGGAACGGGCCGAAATTCTTGATTTGCGGATCGCGCCGAACCGGATGGAGGAATTGCTGCAACACGAGTCATATTACCCCGGCTGGCATATGAACAAGAAAAGCTGGTACACCGTGATTCTGGATGACAGCATCCCCGATGAGGAGCTGTTCGCACGCATCCGGGACAGCTACGACCTGGCGATAAAATAAATCAACGCGCCCCACAGGGACAGCCGAAACGCTTCGGCTGTCCTTTTTATCGCCGCACCAGCGCCTTGTCCTTCCACCGTCCGGAGAGATACCGGACACATACGATGGCCGCGCCCACGGCCCATCCCACAGGGACGGCAATGTAAATCGAGGCATAGCCCGCGACGGTAAAGGCCGCCAGCAGATTGGCAGTGACGACCCGCACCGCCAGGCTGAACATGGAGGCCAGCGTGGGGTACATCACATCCCCGGCCCCCTGCAAGACGCCGTCGGTGATATACATCAGGCAGAAAATCACAAAGAACGCCACCAGACACCGGAGATACTGTGCGCCCAGGCCGCAGGCCGTCTCGTTCAGGCCGAAGCAGGCGATGATGCGGTTGCAGAACACCAGAACAAAGGTGATAATAATCACGCAGCAGGCCAGCGCCATGACGAGCGTCTGATGATAGCCCCGCTTGACGCGGTCGAGCTTCCCGGCCCCCATGTTTTGCCCGGTGAAATTGGCAAGGCCCTGGAAAAACATCATGATCGGCACCATGATAAAGGACTCCACCCGCATGGCGGCGGTGGTGGCGGAAATGGCGTCCTGTCCGAAGGAATTGATCAGCCGCTGCATCAGCAGCATCCCCAGTCCCACGCAGCACTGTTGAATAACGGTGGGAACGCCCAGCTTCATGGACAGCCGGAACATATCCGGTTCAAAGGTGAACTCGCCCTTTTGATAGCGCAGGAAGGAAATCCGCTTGAACATATAAATCAGCGACACCACGGCGGAGGCGGCCTGTGCGGTGACGGTGGCCCAGGCGATACCCGCCACGCCGAGCCACGGGGCCAGCACAATGTCCAGCGCCACATTCAGAGCGGCGGCAACAATCAGGAAATACAGCGTAGCCTTGGAATCCCCCAGCGCCCGGAGGATGGAGGCAATGGCGTTGTAGGCGAACTGGAAAATCAATCCGATGCAGTAAATGTGCAGATAGGTTTTCGCCAGAGGCAAAATCGTATCCGGCGTGTTCAGCGCCCCCACCAGCAGCGGCTGGGTGAGGAGAAGGCCCAGCCCGGTCACCAAAATCGCCGCCGCCAGATTCGTAATCAGCGTGGTGGAAACCGCCCGGCGCACATTGGAGATATCCTTCGCCCCGAAATACTGGGCCACAATGACCCCGCAGCCGTTGGCAAGGCCCGTCGCCACTGCCAGAAGCAGATAGGTTATGGGGAATACGACCCCGATGGCCGACAGCGCCGTGTCGCTGACCAGGTTGCCCGCCACCAGGCTGTCCGCCAGGGAGTAAATTTGTTGTAAAAAGTTCCCCGCCATCAGCGGGAGGGTGAAGAACAGAATCAGCTTCCACTCTGTCCCCTTTGTCATATCTTTGGTCAAGAAAAATCATCGCCTTTGCTTTGGTATAATGCCTTTATTATACCGGTTGATTGAGGATGCGTCAAGGAATTCTGCGGGGTGACTGGCAGCTATACCCGTATATAAGCGGTGCCTTCCTCTGGCGGATACCGGGTTATCCGGATCTAACCAGTACCGCAAATTTTCTCTCCGATGTGGTGGACACCGAGAACACAAGCTGGCACTACAAGACCGCTTTGTAGGCTGCGCTCCCCTTCGAGATAAAATCCAAATCAGGAAAGCGCTTCGCAGGAAAATCTGCGAAGCGCTTTTGTTTGTGTTGTATTTGGATTACTTGGCGTACTCCACGGCCTTTGTCTCTCTCAGCAGATTGACCTTAATCTGACCGGGGTATTCCAGCTCGTCCTCGATGCGTTTGGCGATGTCCCGGGCCAGCAAAACCATCTGATCCTCGCTGACCTCCTCGGGCTTGACCATAATGCGGATCTCGCGGCCCGCCTGGATGGCGTAGGCCTTATCCACGCCCTTGAAGGAGGAGGAGATTTCCTCCAGCTTCTCCAGACGCTTGATATAGCTCTCCACATTCTCCCGCCGTGCGCCGGGACGTGCGGCGGAGATGGCGTCCGCCGCCTGAACCAGACAGGCCACCACGGTCTGCGGCTCGATGTCGTTGTGGTGTGCGGCAATGGCATGAATGACCTCGGGGCTTTCCTTGTACTTCTTGGCCAGCTCCACGCCCAGCTGGACGTGGGAGCCTTCCACCTCATGATCGACGGCCTTGCCCAAATCGTGAAGCAGACCGGCCCGTTTTGCCTGCTGGACATTGGCGCCGATTTCGGCGGCCAGCAGACCGGCAATGTGAGAAACCTCGATAGAATGATTCAGCACATTCTGTCCGTAGCTGGTGCGGTAGTGCAGGCGGCCCAGCAGCTTGATCAGCTCCGGATGCACGCCCCGGACATTGGTGTCCAAAACGGCCCGTTCGCCCTCGGCCTTGATGGTGGCCTCCACCTCGTGCTTGGCCTTCTCCACCATCTCCTCAATGCGGGCGGGGTGGATGCGGCCGTCTGTAATCAGACGCTCCAGCGCGATGCGGGTAATCTCCCGGCGAACTGGATCAAAGCAGGAAATGGTAATGGCCTCCGGCGTGTCGTCGATAATCAGCTCCGCACCGGTAAGGGTTTCCAGAGTGCGGATGTTGCGGCCTTCCCGGCCGATGATACGGCCCTTCATCTCGTCGTTGGGCAGGGGAACCACCGAGACTGTGACCTCGGCCACATGGTCAGCGGCGCACCGCTGAATGGCAAGAGCGATCAGCTCTCTGGCCCGGGTGTCGGCCTCCTCCTTGAATTTGGCCTCGATCTCCTTGATTTTCATGGCGGACTCGTGAGTGACCTCGGACTCCAGCTGAGAAATCAGGTACGACTTGGCCTCCTCGCTGGTGTAACCGGAGATACGCTCCAGCTCCTCTGTCTCTTTCTGCTTCAGACGGGCGATTTCCTGACGCTCCGTATCGGCGGCGGCCAGCTTACTGGCAAGCTGCTGCTCCTTCCGCTCGATGGCGTCGGTCTTGCGGTCCAGGTTCTCCTCCTTCTGCTGAAGGCGGCGTTCCTGCTTGCTGACCTCGCTGCGGCGGTCCTTGATCTCCCGATCGTTTTCGCTGCGGATTTTCTGAATCTCTTCCCGAGCTTCCACCACAGCCTCCCGCTTTTTGGCCTCGGCGCTTTTGATGGCGTCATTCAAAATGTGGGTGGCCTGTTCCTCCGCAGTGCCGACTTCGTTGGTGTCGGCCTTTTTGCGGCGGTTGTCGCCCACAATCAAACCAATGACCAGTGCGATGATAAAGGCGATCACACCGGTCAGGATATAACCTAGCGGTTCCATGTTGTAGTTGATACACCTCCTATTTGAAATTTTTATAGATAAGGCACCCGCTGGCTGCGGATGCTTGAAGTTGAAAAACGTTCCCTTCTTGTTCTTCAAACCAATCCACCTTATTTTAGTTCGAATTGGGCCAACTGTCAAGAAAATTTGGATTACAATATGATTTATCCTTCATTTTTTGTGGGAGCGGTTCCGCGGGGTGGGTCTGAATGGGGTTTAGGGAACCGCGAAAGCGCAGTTTTCTCGCCCCGTTGTCGCCTTGCACTGATTTGAATTGTAAAAAGGCAGGGAATCGCTCCGCAATTCCCTGCCTTTTTCTGTGATTCCATTTTCTCCGGAATATGACTGGCGCCTCCGCAGTTATTTCAGCTTCAGCCCATCCCGGAAGGCCTCGCCCACTCGCTCCGTGACCTTATAATATCCGTGCGTGTACGGGTCAAAGGCGATTGCAGAAACTTTTGTCATATTCACCTTGTCTCCATCCATAACGGATTCATCCGCCGTTGTGTTCACAACCTTGCCAATGACACCACAGCCATACTCACCGTCCTGATAGGTAATAAATTCACATTCCATACAAAGCGGGAAGTCGACGATAATAGGAGCATCCACATGGTCGGACTTTTTCGCCGTCAGCCCGCTTTTTGCAAATTTATCCGGCGTATGATTGCCGGACACAACGCCGAAATAATCTGCCTCCACCACATGAGCAGCATCCGCGATGCTGACGGTGAACGCCTTTCTGGGCTTGATATTTTTTACCGTCCTGTGTGTCTCCGTCAGGTTGAGGATCACCTGATCCCTGGACAGCATCGTCCCCCATGCAGCGTTCATGACATTGACGCTTCCGTCCTCGTTGTAGGTTGCAATCATCAGCACCGGCATCGGAAAAATAGCCTCAGTAGCTTTGATATCCTTTCTCATTGCGACAGACCTCCTGTTTTTATTGCCTTTCGGCTGTACTTATGCTATCATAGTATCAGTCTAAAAACAAGTACCTACATATTTGTAAGGTGCTTACTCGGAGGCAAGCGTGATGAAGAATATAGAAACTGCAAATTTTGAAGATACCGGATACAGCTATACGCTGTCCCTTATTTCCGGCAAATACAAACCGGTGATCCTTTACTGTCTGATGGAGTA
>JAJQBJ010000018.1 GCA_021203345.1 Oscillospiraceae bacterium | reverse complement strand
GTTTCTTTTTGCCCCGTCAAAAAGAAATGGGGTTGAAAAAGCCCACTGCGAGATAGAAAATGAATCAGGAGCGGCAACCACTTTGCGGAGTGAACGCCCCCCGCAATATTCGCCACAGTTTCGTGCGACGCAAAAAAGGAGCGTTGCAGATTTGTCGCTCTGCAACGCTCCCAATGATATTTTTGTTTAGCTCTCGCCACCGGCGGCCATCCGCACGAAGTCCGGAAGCTGAATCGCGTGGACGGGGCAAACCTCCACGCAGGTATGGCAGCCCGTACACTTCTGATAGTCGATGCGGGCCACGTTGCCGTTGATGAAAATCGCGCCGTTGGGACAGCTCTTGATACACTTTCCGCAGCCCAGACAACCGGCGGTACATTCTCTCCGGGTGTCCGCGCCCTTTTTGTGGTTGGAACACATGACGATGGGCATGGTGTTTTCCTTGCCCTCATTGGCGGCAGGCTCGTACAGGAAGATGATCTTTTTGGGACAGACGGATTTGCAGACGCCGCAGCCGGTGCATTTGGTCGGGTCCACATGGGCCACGCCGTTTTCCACCGTGATGGCCCCAAAGCGACAGGCGCGGGCGCAGTCGCCATAGCCCAGACAGCCGAAGGGACAGGAGGAGTCGCCGTTGTACAGCACGTTGCAGGCGTGACAGGTGCGGATACCCACATAGTCATAGCGCTTCCGGGTGTGCTCCAGGTCGCCCCGGCAGGCCACCATCGCCTTGAACTCCGAGGCGGCGTTGGCCTCTACGCCCATAATGGCGGCGACCTTTTCCGCCACCGGCGCGCCTCCGGCGGCGCACAGAGAAACCGGTGCGCCGTGGGTGACGACTGCCTTGGCATAGGCGGCGCAACCCGCATAGCCGCAGCCGCCGCAGTTTGCGCCGGGGAGAACCAGCTCAATTTCCTTAGCTGTCTCGTCCTCCGTGACGAAAAAGACCTTGGCCGCGATGACCAGCAATGCGCCGCCAATCAGACTGATTATGCCAATCAGCAGAAGGGCCGTTAAAATCGAATTCATACTGTTCCCTCCTTACGCGCCAAAGATGTTTTCCACAATGCCGCCGAAGCCGGTGAAGCTCAGCGCCACAATGGAGGCGGCCACCAGCGTAATGGGCAGTCCCTCAAAGCACTTGGGGGGCTTGGCGGCCTCTACCCGGCCCCGCACGATGGAGAACATCACCATGGCCAGCATAAAGCCGATACCGGCGCCCAGAGCGCACACCAGACTTTCTGGGAAGGTGTAGCCCTCGTCGATATTCAGAATGGTTACGCCCAGCACCGCGCAGTTGGTGGTAATCAGGGGGAGGTACACGCCCAGGGAGACGTACAGCGGGGGGATGAATTTTTTCAGGAACAGCTCAAGCAGCTGAACCAGCGTGGCAATCACCAGGATAAACAGCACCGTTTGCAGATATCCCAGGCCCCAGGCGTCCAGAAGCTGCTGGATGGGCCAAATTACCGCCGTGGCGATCACCATAACCACCGTGACGGCACAGCTCATGCCCACGGCGGAATCCATCCGCTTGGACACGCCCAGGAAGGCGCAGATGCCCAGGAACTTGACCAGAACATAGTTGTTCACCAGAATCATGCTGAAAAAGATTGCAGCCAGCTTTGCGGCCATTTACGCCCCCTCCTTTCCGTTGGTTGCCTCTGCGGGGGCTTTTTCGCAGGTTTTGTCCTGGCACAGCTCCGCCGAGGGGCAGCCCTCGCAGCCGATATTCCGCTCCTTGCGGTTGTTGGTTTTTTCCTCGATCCAAATCACCGCAGCCATCAGCACGCCAAAGACGAGGAAGCCGCCGGTGGGGGTGATGAACAGGGTCATCGGCTCCAGAGGAATGTGCAGATCCAGCCCGAACAGGGTGCCGCTGCCCAGAACCTCCCGGACAACGCCCATAATCACCAGCGTCAGGGTGAAGCCCAGGCCCATGCCCAGGCCGTCCAGGGCCGAGTCCAATACATTGTTTTTGGAGGCGAACATCTCCGCCCGGCCCAGGATGATACAGTTCACCACAATCAGGGGCAGGTATACGCCCAGCGCGTCATTCAAAGAGGGGAGGAACGCCTGCATCAGCATCATCAGCACCGTCACAAACCCGGCGATGATGGTGATGTAGGAGGGGAGCCGCACCGTGCCGGGAATCACCTTCCGCAGAGCGGAAATGACGATGCCGGAGCAAATCAGAACAAAGGTGGCGGACAGACCCATGCCCAGGCCGTTCAGGGCCGAGGTGGTTACGGCCAGGGTGGGACAAGTGCCAAGCACCAGCCGCAGGGCCGGATTCTCCTTAATCAGACCGTTGGTGACAATCGAGAGCTTGCTTTTCTTTTCTTCCACGTCAGGACACCTCCCCGATAATCGACTGATAGGCTTCGATAGCCAGATTGATGGCGTTGACCGTCGCCTTGGAGGAGATCGTCGCGCCGGTGATGGCGTCGATATCGTCGATAGTCAGCGTTTCCGCCGGCAGACCGTCGAACTGGCTGTAAAAGCTCTCCTCCGTCAGCTTCTGGCCCATGCCGGGCGTTTCGTCGTTGGACATCATAATCACATGGATGATGTTCCCGTCGTTGTCAAAGCTGACCGCCGCCGGAACGTCGCCGCCGTAGCCGGTGGCCTCGGCGGTAATGACATAGCCCGCGCCGTTGTCCGCCTTCAGCACGGCGGTAACGCCCTCAATATCGCACTCCAGCTCCGTGAAGGAGTCCGCCTCGGGCAGCACGGCGAAATACGTCTCGTTGTTGGCTTTTTCCTCGTTGGCGGCGATGACGGGGGCGGTAAACTGGTTCACCACGGCCAGAACTGCGCCGACTGCGATGCAGATAGCCAGCAGAACCGCCATGGGTTTTCCATATTGCTTCCAGACACTCATTTTTTCGCCTTGCCTCCTCCCATGGGAACGTTCCGGGTATGCTCGTTGATAAAGGGAACAAACAGGTTCATCAGCAGGATGGAATAGCTGACGCCCTCGTTCATGTTGCCCCAGAAGCGAATCAGACAGGTGATGACCCCGCAGCCCAGGGCGAAGATGATTTTGCCCTTCCGGGTGAAGGGGGAGGTGGTGTAGTCCGTCGCCATGAAAATCGCGCCCAGCAGCAGACCGCCGGACAGAACCTCGCCCAGCACGTTCTGTCCAAAGACGGCGGACAGGACGGCGACGGTTCCCACATACACCAGAGGGATGGTGATTTCGATGGTATGGGTCACCAGCAGCCAGACCAGACCCAGCAGCAGCGCCAGGGCGCAGGTTTCGCCCAGCACGCCGCCGTGGGTGCCCAGAAACAGGTCAAGCAGGGGAATCCCCGCTCCACCGGAGGCCAGAGGCGTGGCGGAGGTGATGGCGTCGCAGGCAATCAGCGGCGTGGGATAGGTGAAGTTGGTCATGGCCGAGGAAAAGGACACCGCCAGTACGATACGGCCCACAATGGCGGGGTTGGCGAAATTCCGTCCGATGCCGCCGAACAGCTCCTTCACCACGATGATGGACACGAATGCGCCGACCACCGCCATGTACAGGGGAATGGTGGATGGCAGGTTGTAGGCCAGCAGCAGGCCCGTGACAATGGCGGAGCAGTCTCCCACGGTGTTGTTGAAGTGGCGGAATCGGCACCACAGATATTCAAACAGCACACAGGCGGCAACCGTGGTGGCGACCACGATCAGGCTCCGCACACCGTACAAAAGGACGGAGGCCACCAGAGCGGGCATCAGTGCGATAATCACATTCAGCATGATCCGGGTGGTGGAGTCCGAGGTATGGATGTGGGGACAGGCGGAGACACGCAAATAACTGGTATGCTTTTCCATTAAGACTTCTCCCTCCTTTTCTGTGTTTTCAGGAATGACTTAGCCAATGTGGTGGTCTGGGTCAGAGGCCGGTGGGCGGGACAGACGTAGCTGCAAGTGCCGCAGCCGATGCACAAATCCGCCATCAGCGCGTCCAGCCGCTCTGCGTCAAAGACCTTGTAGGCGTTCCGGATATCCACCGGGCTGAGGCCCGCGGGACAGGCGTTGACGCACCGGCCACAGCGGATACAGGGACGGACAGCCAGGTTCTTGCTGTTGGCGTCCGTAAAGGCCAGCAGACCGTTGTTCTGCCGGGTGATGGGATAGTTAACGTCCATCTGGGCGTTGCCCATCATGGGGCCGCCGATAACGACCTTTTTCGGGTCCTCTTTCAATCCACAGAAATCCAGCACGTTCTGAATGGGGGTGCCGATGGGAACCTCCACGTTCTGGGGATGCGCCACAGCGTCCCCGGCTACGGTCAGGCGCTTATCCACCAGCGGCATCCCGGTACGAAGGAATTTGCCGATGGAGCTGACGGTGGTGACGTTCAGCATAATCACGCCCACGGAGGTATGCCGTGCGCCCCGGGCCACGATGCGGCCGGTGGCGTTTTTAATCAGCACGTTCTGAGCGCCCTGGGGATAGCGGCTCTCCAGCATCGTGACCTCGATTTCCGGGATGTCAGCGATAGCCGCCTGCATTTTGGCGATTGCCATGGGCTTGTTGTCCTCAATGCAGATTTGAGCGTGAGGGATACCCAGGTATTTCAGACAGGCCTGTACGCCCTCGATGATGGTGTCGGTACATTCCAGCATTTCCCGGTTGTCCGTGGTCAGATAAGGCTCGCACTCCGCGCCGTTAATCAGCAGGGTGTCGATTTCCGCCAGGTTTTTGGGCTGGATTTTCAGGTCGGTGGGGAAGCCTGCGCCGCCCAGACCCACGATGCCGCTGCGCTCCATGGCCTCCAGGAAGGTGGCCCGGTCAGTGACAACGGGAGGCTCGATGGACGGGTCGGGGGTCTGTTCCCCGTCCGGGGTGATTAGCACCGCCAGCTCGGCCCGGCCGGCCTTGTACATCAGGTGTTCTACGCTCTTGACCTTGCCGGAGACACTGGAATAGACGTTCATGCTCATGGAGCTGGGAGCCTTGCCCACCAGACTGCCCACATAGACCTGGTCGCCGCGCTTGACCACCGGCTCGCAGGGTGCGCCGACGTGCTGGCTCATGGTCAGAATGATAATCTCCGGCAGGGGGAGCTTAACCGTTTCCAGCCGGGCGGTGTCCTTGTTGTGCGGCACGTTGATGCCGGAGGCCGCTTTCCACAATGAACTGAATCGAATCATTCATTTCTCTCCCTTCTGCTGATATTTACAGTTTCAGTTTGTAGTGTGTTAAATTATATCAAAACATTTCTTCAAAATCTAGTGCCAGACAAACAAAAATACGCACCTATTTTGAGCCAAAACTGTATCAAATAAAAAAATTTGGGCTGGCAACGTTTCCATCCCGGAACCCCGCTTTCGGTTCGGTTCCAGCCGGTTCCGATTGGAAACGTTTACAAACAAGGATTCGGTTTTTGTTCGCCTCAGAAGGACATCTGTGGACGGCCTGAAATTTGCAGGAAGTGATGCAGAACGTAAAAAATTGCAAGGAGGATGCGAGAGAAAAAGAGCCGGCCTCCGCAGATGCAGAGGCCGGCTCACAAATGATTCTATTTCAACGATGCAGGTTTACAGGGAGGAGGACAGAACCTTCTTCATGTGGACGAACCGGGGGAGGGAATTGACCTTCTCCATATCCGTCTCGCCCTGAATCAGGGGCAGGGCATAGTCGATAAAGGCGGGCAGTACGCCGTTGCCGGCCTCGTTGATCCACTCACGGGGAACCTTCTTCTCCACGTTGGCCACATCGGTCAGGCCGATGAGCTTTGTGGCGCACTGGTACACGCCGTTGTCCCGGGTGCAGTCAAAGGCCACCATCTTGTCCGTCTCGCCGGATACGGCGGCTTCCACGGCGGTTTTACCGGCCAGATAGGACTCGTCCATGTCGGTCTTGGAGGCCGCATGGGCGGCGCAGCGCTGGAGCAGGGACAGCTCGATGCCCCGCACCTTGGCGCCCAGCTTCTCCTTGCAGATATTGGCCAGCAGAGAGGCCAGACCGCCCAGCTGGGCATGACCAAAGCCGTCGGTGGCGGAGGTTTTGGCCTCAGAGACAAAGGAGCCGTCCGCATAGTGGATGCCCTCGGACACGGCCACGATGCAGTTGCCGTTGGCCTTGTAGATGCGCTCCACGTCGGCCAGGAACTGCTCCATGTCAAAGTCCACCTCGGGCAGATAGACCAGATCGGGGCCGCAGCCGATGGTGTCGGCCAGAGCGGCGGAACCGGCCAGCCAGCCTGCATGGCGGCCCATGATTTCGATGATCGTCACCATGCCGGTGTCGTAAACATGGGCGTCCTGATACACCTCGGCGCAGGTGGTGGCGATGAACTTGGCGGCGGAGGCAAAGCCGGGGCAATGGTCGGTGCCGAACAGGTCGTTGTCGATGGTCTTGGGGATGCCCATGACCCGGCACTCGTAGCCCACCTTCAGGCAATATTTGGAGATCTTGTTGCAGGTATCCATGGAGTCGTTGCCGCCGTTGTAGAAGAAGTAACGCACGTCATACTTCTTGAAAATCTCCAGGATGCGGCGATAGTCCGTGTCGTCCACATCGGGGTCTGCGATTTTATAGCGGCAGGAGCCGAGGGCAGAGGACGGGGTGTGGAGCATATGCCGCAGCTCGGCCCGATCCTCCTTGTCCATCACATAAAGCTCGTCGTTCAGCACGCCCTTGATGCCGTGGGCCGCGCCCAGAACCATGGTGATATCTGCGCTGTCCAGAGCCGCCTCGATCGCGCCCAGAGCGCTGGCGTTGATGACAGAAGTGGGGCCGCCGGATTGGCCGATAATGCAGGCGCCTTTCAGATTGTTCATTAAAATTCCTCCTTATATGAATGATAACGGTTCCATGAGAATTGATAACGTTTTCATCTTCTGAAATTTTATCGAGGTAATTGTACCACAAGCCCTTGCAATTTTCAATCCAAAATGCTAAAATTAAGGTACAGATTTTTAAAGGAGTGATTTTTATGCCTTTAGTCACATCTACCGAAATGTTCAAGAAGGCCTATGACGGCGGTTACGCCATCGGCGCCTTCAATGTCAACAATATGGAAATCATTCAGGGCATCACCGAGGCCGCGCGCGAGTGCAATGCGCCTGTGATCCTCCAGGTTTCCAAGGGTGCCCGCGCCTATGCCAACCGCACCTATCTGGTGAAGCTGGTGGAGGCCGCCGATATCGAGACGGGCCTGCCCATCGTGCTGCACCTGGACCACGGCGACAGCTTCGAGACTTGTAAATCCTGCATCGACGACGGTTTTACCTCCGTGATGATCGACGCATCCTCCAAGCCCTTTGACGAGAATATCGCCATCACCAAACAGGTGGTGGAGTATGCTCACGACCACGGCGTTGTCGTTGAGGCCGAGCTGGGAACCCTGGCCGGCGTCGAGGATGAGGTCAAGGTTTCCGCCGAGGACTCCTCCTATACCCGGCCCGAGGACGTGCAGGAGTTCGTGGAGCGGACCGGCTGCGACTCCCTGGCCATCGCCATCGGCACCTCTCACGGTGCGTACAAGTTTACCCCCGCCCAGTGTACCCGCAACGCGGAGGGCATTCTGGTGCCGCCTCCCCTGCGCTTTGACATTCTGGAGGAGGTTTCCCGCCGCCTGCCCGGATTCCCCATCGTGCTGCATGGCTCCTCCTCTGTGCCCCAGGATTTCGTGAAGATGATCAACGAAAACGGCGGCAATATGCCCGACGCCGTGGGCGTGCCGGAGGATCAGCTCCGTCAGGCCGCTGCCCTGGCCGTCTGCAAGATCAACATCGACTCTGATCTGCGTCTGGCTATGACCGGTACCATCCGTCAGTATTTCAATGAGTATCCCGCCGACTTCGACCCCCGTCAGTATCTGAAGCCCGCCCGCGCCAATATCAAGGCTCTGGTGAAGCACAAGATCATCGACGTGCTGGGCTGCGACAACAAAATCTAAAGCGCAATTCCATGTTATAAGGAAGGGCCGCCGCAGGAAACTGCGGCGGCCTTTTGCGTATATGTATTGAAAGTGTGCTTGAAAATGAAAAGCAGGAGAACCGCTCCGGGTGTACATGCGGGATAAATTACGCCGACCCATGCAGGACGGGCCGCTGCATGGACTGCTCGATTCTGTCGGCAAAGAGCATCTCCACCTCGTTGACAAAGATGCTTTTTGCGTTGATTTCCCGCTCCTGAATATAGATGAGCTTGGTGGGGAGACGGTAATCCATGGGGAAATACTGGAACAGGCCGCTTTCCTTCCAGAAATGCCATTCGCAGCAGAACAGCGCACAGTTCCCGTGCCGAACCTCTGTGATTTCATAGCCGGCCCCTTTGCTGTTATGGAACTTCGGCTCGAAGCCCTCAGAGCGGCACAGCTCCGTGATCAGCTTGCGTACCCGTTCCGTGCCCTCCACCTTTAAAATAAAGGACATATCCTGAAAATCCTTCAGCGTCCGTTTGGGGCCTTCCCCGTTCTCGGCATAGAGGAACCCGGCCTCCAGCGCCACAAAGGGCTTGGAGGCGATGTCCTTCTGGTTGGAAACTATAAATCCGAACGTAATACCCACGTCGATTTCGCCCCGGCGCAGCGCCTCCAGCATTGCATCGACCCCGTAGGCCTCCACCCGCAGCTCAATGTTGGGGTGAACCGCCGCAAAGTAGGTCACGATTTCGTCATAGAACTGGGTGGTACTCCAGGAGTCTACAATGCCGATGCGGACACAGCCGCTGAACCCGGAGCGGTGAATCCGAATGTTCTCCATCGTCTGCTGATAGTCCTCATAGCACCGAAGCACAAAGTCCCGGAACATCTCACATTCGTCGGTGAGCTTAAAGTGCTTTCTTGTACGGTCAAAGAGCATAAACCCCAGCTCATTCTCCAGCTGAGAAATGATTTTGCTGACTGCCGGCTGGGAGACATAGAGCTTCTGTGCCGCCCGGGAAAAGCTCTGTTCCTCCGCCACCGTCAAAAAATACTTAATTTGTGTTTCTGTCATAACAAACTGCTCCCTTTTACAATGCAACGGAGATGATTAGATAACTTTTTACAAAATAAGATATATTAAGTCGGAATAGTCCGTCATAATTTTATATATTGTACTGTAAAACAGGCAAAGCATAACCTTTTCCTCGTGTCCAATATTACCACAGGTGTATTTTAAATTCAAGGGACAATCTGCTACAATAAGAAGCGGAAATGATGGTTGTTTCCACTAAATCCAAGAAAGATAAGGAGGAGCTTTGAGCAACTTCACAACAATCGCAATCATTGCCATTATCGTTTTGCTTGTTCTGCTGGTGCTGGGCATGAACATCGGCATCTGTATGATGGCGGTGGGATTCTTCGGAGTCTGGATCGTGCGCGGGCTAAACCCTGCGTTGGGCCTGTTCCAAACGATTCCGTTCACGCAGGCCACGACGTACTCGTTTACGGTTATCCCATTGTTCGTTCTGATGGGACAGCTATGTTACTATTCGGGTATGTCGGCGGATCTGTTCAACATGTTCAACAAGCTGCTGGGCAATCTGCGTGGTGGCCTGGCTATGGCGACAGTGGGCGCATGCGCCTGCTTCTCTGCCATCTGCGGCTCCACCGCAGCAACGGCGGCCACCATGGGCGTGGTGGCGCTGCCCGAAATGCGGAAGCACGGCTATGAGGACGGTCTTTCCTGCGGCTCTATTGCGGCAGGCGGCACGTTGGGTATTCTGATTCCCCCCAGCACGGGATTCATTATCTTCTCCATCGTGTCCGGCGCATCGGTGGGCGCTCTGTTCGCCGCCGGTATCATTCCGGGCATCATCCTGGCGCTGTGCTACATCGCTTCTATCGCCGTGGTGGTTAAGGTAAAGCCCGACTCCGCACCCGGCAAGCAGAAGTACTCCTGGAAGGAAAAGCTGATCTCCCTGAAGGGCGGTATCGTCATGGTGATCCTGTTCGGCGTTGTCATCGGCGGTATCTTCTCAGGTATCTTCTCCGCAAACCAGGCGGCGGCTATTGGCGCGTTCCTGGGCCTGGTCTATCTGATTATTCGGGGCAATTTCACCTGGAAGGTTCTGTGCAGCTGTCTGCGGGAGACGATCAAGACCTCTGGCATGATCTTCCTGATTCTGATTGGCGCATATGTGTTCGGCAACTTCCTGACTCTGACCCAGCTCCCCAGCACCCTGGCTAACTTCATCACCTCGCTGAACGTGAACCGCTATGTGGTTCTGGCGGTCATTCTGGTGATGTATGTGGTAATGGGCTGCCTGATGGACTCCCTGGCCATGGTTATGCTGACCGTTCCCATCTTCCAGCCCATTATGGAGGCGCTGGGCTTCAACCTGATTTGGTACGGCGTGCTGATGATCATGGTGATGGAGATGGGTCTGATCACGCCCCCGGTGGGTATGAATGTTTACATTGTGGCCGGCGTCGCCAAGGACGTTCCGTTGCAAAAGATATTTGCCGGCGTTGCGCCCATGGTGGTGGGCATGTGCGTTGCCGTGCTGATTCTGATCATCTTCCCCCAGGTCGCGCTGTTCCTGCCCACTCTGCTGGGCTATGTCGTTTAACCCGTCTGTAAAATGCGTACCAGCGCATGAAACATGAAACACAAATTTTTGGGAGGTAAATGAAAATGAAAAAACACATCCGTTCTATCCTGTCCTTGGTTCTGGCGCTCAGCATGGCGCTGGCCCTGGCTGCCTGCGGTTCTGGTTCCAGCTCCAGCTCTGGTTCTGGCGACTCCTCTACCGATGGCAGCTCCGCTTCCTCTGGCTCCGATGATAAGGTGTATACCCTGATCGTCACCAACCACGACTCCTCCACCTCCGTGGGCGAGCAGTATGTCGAGACTTTGCTGAACCAGATTTCCGAGGAATCTGGCGGCCGTTTGCAGTTCTCCTATAACCCCGGCGGCTCCCTGTATGGCGGCGGCGAGGCGGTTGAGGCCGTTCGCTCCGGCGCGGCGGATATCTGCTGGAACGCTACGTCCATCACCGTCGGCGTGTTCCCCATTTCCGAGTTCATCAACGTTCCTCTGAACGGCATCACCTGCGCCCAGATGGGCTCCAAGGTGTTCCAGGACATGATGGCGGAAATCCCCGAGTGCGCCGCTGAGTTCGACGACTTCTATGTGATCGCGGCCCATGACTGCTCCGTTGGTATCCTGTCCACCGTCAACAAGAAGATCGAGACAGTCGATGACCTGCAGGGCCTGAACATCCGTTCCGCCGGCACTGTGCAGTCCAACTACATCAACATGATCGGCTGCTCCGCTTCCTCCATGGCGACCTCCGAGGTTTACGAGGCCCTGTCCAAGAACGTCGTGGAAGGTATGACCAATGACTGGCACAACATCGACTGCTTCAATCTGTACGAGGTTGTGAACTATATCATGGACTATCCCATCAACTCGACCTCCTGCTTCATGCTGATGAACAAGGACACCTATGAGAGCCTGCCCGAGGATCTCCAGGCGATCTTTGACAAGTACCAGACCTATGCCTCTGACATGGCCGGTTACTATTGGGACTGCATGAGATTCATCACCGGTGAAAAGGCCGAGGAGCTGGGCGTTGAGATCTACGAGCCCTCTGAGGAAGTCTATGATTATCTGACCCAGGACGAGTTCCAGGAAGAAATGGCCGAGTGGTTTGTCGAGTATCTGGACGGCTACGGCTATGACGGACAGGCGATCTATGACCAGTGCATGGAGATTGTCGCCCGGTATGCGGACGAGTATACCGATCCCTACGCCACTGAGATGGCGCTGGAGGATTGGGATATGGATTCCGTCAATAACTATTGATCCGCTTGAAACAGTGCTTTTAAGTTGGAACATAGCTAAGAAAGGTGTTTCACTATGAAAAAAGCAATGGACGTATTCACGAAGTGTTTTCGGTAAAATGAAAGTAGCGCAAAAGGCCCCCAGAATGTGAGCACCA
>JAJQBJ010000132.1 GCA_021203345.1 Oscillospiraceae bacterium | reverse complement strand
TTCATGGAAAGACTTTTTTGTTTTTTCACTGTCTACTTGACAGGGGGCACTTCACTCGTTTTGTTCACGCAGATAAAACTTTCTTGCGACTTTGGGATTATGTAACCTGATTTGCACGAAACAGAACGGATAAAAAACGGGTAGCCACGTTTGCAAGCGGGGCTACACAAAATAGAATCAGCTTACGTTACTTGCGGGCCTGGTTACGAAGTGATTTGAAAGCACGTTACAGACCCGCGGCCCGTTCTTCCCGGGCCACGGGAAACAGGGGTTTTTCTTTGGCGGGTCGACACCGTTTCTTTTTGCCCCGTCAAAAAGAAATGGGGTTGAAAAGGCCCCCTTCGTGATAGAAAACGACTCAGAAGCGGCAATTACTTTGCAGTTTGGATGACCTACCGCCCCGTCCGAAAACCGGACGGGGCGGGGTACTGCTTTTCTGTTACAGGAACCACACAGTCCAAATCCAGTAAATCAGGCCGTACAGTGCGCTGGCGAAGATGCCGAACACCAGCACCGGCCCGGCGATGACAAACATCTTTGCCGCCATGCCGGTGACAACGCCCTCAGCCCGGAATTCCATGGCGGGGGACACCACGGAGTTGGCAAAGCCCGTGATGGGAACCAGCGTTCCCGCCCCGGCATACCGGGCCAGGTCGTCATAGACATTTAGCCCCGTGGCCAGGGCGGACAGAAAAATCAGGGAGACAGATACCGCCGTGCTGGCGGGCTTGTCCCCCAGGCCCCAGAACAGGTACAGATTTTTCAGAGCCTGCCCCAGAACGCAAATCAGGCCGCCCACCACAAAGGCCCATATGCAGTCCTTCCCCAGGGGGGATTTGGGGGAAATCTGCTTGACATAGGCGGCATATTCCTTGTCGGACATATCGGTCAGTTTTTTCATCGTATCACCTTCGACGGCTAGTATATCCCGAAGGGGGAGCGATATTCCGCCGGGGGTGTCCGATGAAAAATTATGGTTGTATTTTCTGCGGTTTGTGGTACAATATGAAGCACAAGTACATGGGAGGGCTGGCTTTCCCAAGAGAACAGGAGCGTGTTTAGGCATGGCTGAGATGAAGGAATACGTCTCCCAGCCCCAGGAGCTGGGTACCATCCATATTTCCGAGGAAGTGATCGCCTCCATTGCCGGGGTCGCCGCCGCAGAGGTGGAGGGCGTCAGCGGGATCGCAGGCGGCCGGGATCTGAACGACAAATCCGGCAGCCACAAGGTCAGCCCCGCCAGGGGCGTGCGCCTCCAGGTCACGGAGGAGGGCGTGACCGTGGAGCTTTCCATCACGGTGAGCAGCGTTTCCGCCGTCCGCAAGGTGGCGGAGCAGGTGCAGGACGCGGTGATTTCCAGCGTCCGGGATATGACGGGCCTGACTGTCAACCGGGTGAACGTGAACGTCATCGGCGTCACCTTCTGATGGACAAAATAAACTGAGCGACAAAAGAACCGGCGCTGTCCCCTGCGGGAGGAAGCGCCGGCTTTTTCTGCCCTATCCTTCTGTTTCCGTTGTCTCGATCACCTTGATTTGGGAGGCGGACAGGCCGGTTTCGTCTATGACGATATCCGTGATGATGGCTACATCCGTATCCGTCAGGGCGGTTCCGCCAGTGCCCACCACAATGCTGGCGCTCTCGTCGTTGACATAGGCCACACAGCTGGTGTAGCCCTTGGCGGCAATCAGCCCCTCAATTTCGGACTCCATCAGGCTGCACTGAGCCATGACCGTGATGGCCTCCGCCGCCGCATTCCGGGCCTCGTCCGTGGCGGAGGCGTCGTCTACCGTCTCCTGCAAAATGGACAGGGCGGAATCCCTGGCCTGCTCCCGATCCAGCCGGGCCTCGTCAAAATAGGAGCTGTCGTCCGTTTCACCGGTGCTGACCGCCGTTCCCGCGTCCTCCGTGCTGTTGACCAGAACCGCCTCGCCCAGGGTGCGGGTGGCCGTTTCCTCCACACTGACCTCCTCCGCGTCCGATACGTCCGTACCGCTTTTGGAGTAAGACCAGTTCAGATAGGCCGCCACGCAGACGAACATGACCACAACGACCACCGCGATATTTCGCTTCCACAATTTCTTCATGCCTGAAACCTCACTTTCTGCCGCATACCGATATTTTTTCCGTACTCAGCCCCGTCAGGGCTGCAATGCTCTCTGTGACTGCCAGACGAACCGAGGCTTGATTACCCCCGTCGCACACCACCAGCGCCCCCTGAAACTCCGGGTACAGCCGCACCTCCTCCAGCGCCTCCTCCGTGCTGGAGCCGGTGGAAACCGTCGCCACGGAGGTTTGGCTTTCGCTGCCGCCGTCCCCGTCGGTGTCAGAGGAGCTGTTGGCCGCGTAAATCTGCTGAAACCCGGATTTCAGGGTCAGAACAACAGTCACCTCCCCCACGCCGTCGATCTCCGCCAACGCAGTCTCCACCTTGGCCTCGAATGCCTCCAGGTCGAAGTCCTCTGAGGAATCGGCAACCGCTTCGGTTTCCGCTGTTTCCTCCCCGTCTGCGGCGGTTTTCCCGGTGGGGAGGCACAGGAGGATCACCCCCACCAGCACCACCAGCAGCGTCCATTTGGCCTCCTTCCCCCGTTTCAGCCAGGTTCGGCTCAGCGCTTTCCAATCCACCTGCTTCATGATACCTCCTGGCTCTGGAATGTCTGCCGCTCCGCCGGAATGTCAAAGTCGGCGGCGATCTCCTGACGGAGGGACTGTTGCTGTTCCTCCGTCAGCTCCCCAATGACCGTTACGCTGTCCGGGATGGGAATATCCTCCTCCCAGCGGCAGGTGACCGTGACCTGACAGCTTGCGCCCAGCTGGGCCGCCTGCGCTTCAATATATGCCTGGCAGGAGTCTGTTATGAGGGATTCCAGCAGCACCTGGTCGGTTTCCTCCAGGCTTTGATCCCATTGTGCATCGGACAGGGCGCTGTTTGCGAAATATTCCCCCAGATTCTCCAGCCCCAAAGAGCTGACCGGGCGCACCAGCACCAGCAGGAGCAGCAGCCCACCCAGCAGATGCCCGACCCGTTTGGGCAGGCCATCAGGCGTCAACATCTCCAGCACGGAGACGATCAGCGCTGTCGCCACCATGGACAGCAGCCAGCTTCTCACCGCTTCGCTCATCCCACGCTCACCCCGATGGCCGAAATCAGGGACACCAGCAGAATCAGGCTCCCGGCCCCCACAATGCCCAGGATCAGGCCGAAGGCGGTGCCTACGCTCCCAATCAGCTCCGCGATTCGTCCGCCGGACAGAGTCGCGGCCAGTACCGCCGTGACCTTGTAAATCAGGTAGTGCAGCGCCAGCCGCAAAAAGGGCACCAGACAAAAGGCCAGCACCGCCAGGATGCCGAAAATCCCGATGGCGTTTTTCAGCAGCCCTGCCCCGGCCATGACCGTTTCCGTGGCGGAGGACAGGATACCGCCCACCACCGGCACCATGCCGGAGATCGCCAGTCCGGCGGCCCTGGCGGTCAGGGTGTCCGCCGTGCCCGCCAGGGCGGAGGCGGCGGTGAGGTAGGCCACATAGACCGTGGTAAGCCAGGTGAGGATGCCTGTCACCGCCCATTTCAGCAGGGCGGCGATTTGCTTCAGGCCCGGATTGCCCACGGCGGTATAGCCCGCGCAGGCGGTCATGTACAGATACACCATGGGCAGCAGGAGGCGGTTCATCAGGGTCAGCAGAATGTCGGAGAAGAAAATCGTCGCCACCTGCCGCACCCCGGCCCCGGTGATGGAGCCGCTGGCCGCCAGCGTTGCGGAGACAAGGGGCAGCAAAACCGTGGTAAGCTCCTCCAGCTGCTCCATCAGGCTCTTGCCGATGGCGGCCAGAGAGTGTACATCCGCCATGGACAGCGCCAAAATCCCGGCTGTTCCGGCAAAGGCGGTCAGGTCAACGCCCTTCCCGCCGAATTCCGCGTGGGTCACGTCCAATATGCCGCACAACAGGACGGTGATGAGCAGAAGTACTCCGGTTCGTATGGTGGAGGTCAGAATCGCCCCGGCGGCGCTGACTGCCTGCTCCCACAGGGAGGACAGACCCTGCTCCAAATCAATGGAAATATCCAGCTCCACCCCGTCCAGATAGCCCTCGGTCAGTTCCTCCAGTTGGTCGGTGTCCAGCGCGTCCAGCTGAGCCTCCGCCAGCTCGCCGTCCTCCGTTACCATCTTAAAGGCAACCGGAACCACGTTCGGCTCCCCGTTCGCACAGGTCGCCAGATCCCACATACCTGCATCAAGCAGCTTTTTTACATTCTCGTTTAACATTGACATGACCTCCTGAAATGATAGGGGGTTTTCCTGAGCTGTACTTAGTATATCGGAGTCGCTGCCAGATAACAAGATATTAGCAAAATTATGAGTAGCTTATAAATTTCATAGTGTTTCGATTCGCCATCGCTTCATACCCGAACTTGACAATCTCCAAATCACAGGGGCGGATTACGCAAGTCGGCTACGCTGAACCATATCCCTTCTTCTGCTGTAGCCCTTACTTTTTTAAGGTTCCCCTCCGTTTTTTCTCCCGGTTTGGAAGCCGGACGGAAAAGGAAACCCGTCCGTCGGCGCAGTCAACCGAAATGTCCCCCTGATGGGCGGTCACGATGTTTTGGGCGATGGTCAGGCCCAGGCCGTAATGCCCCGTATCGCTGCGGTTCTCATCGCTTCTGAAAAAGCGGACGAAAATCTCCGCTCTGTCCTGCTCCGGGATAAAGCCGGGATTGGAAACAGTCAAAACTGCCTCCGCCTTTTCCTGATGCAGCGCGACGGTGATATTGCCCTCCCCCGTGCCGTGGGAAAGCGCATTGTCCATCAGAATGGAAACCAGTTGGCTGAGCTGACCGGGGTTCCCCTGCAGGGTGATGCCCTCGTCGATTTGGTAATCCAGCTCCCGCCCCAGCTCAAATGCCACGCTTTCAAAGGGCAGTACCCCGCCCAGCACCAGGCGGCTGAAATCCACCGGCTCCATCTGGGCCGGTTCCCGCTCCGTCCGCACCAGATTCAGCAGCTCGCTGACCAGTCCGGCCATCCGGTTGCTCTCGGAGCGGATATTGTGCAGCCACTTGTTCGCGCCGATTTCCCGCTCCAGCAGCTCCGCGTTGGCCTCCACCACGGAAACCGGCGTTTTCAGCTCATGCCCCGCGTCGGAGATAAATTGCCGCTGGCGGCGGTCGCTTTCCTCCAACGGGCGAATGATCCAGCGGGCCAGGGCAGTGGCACACAAAAAGAGGACCACCACCATGATCGCCCCCAGAAGCAGCGCATTGCGAAACAGGGTGGTAAAGCTGTCCGATACCAGGGTGTTGTCCATCAGCACCACCAGCGTATAGGTTCCCTCCGTATCGACGCAGTAAACGAAGTTGCCGTAGGTGCCCTGGCTTTGACCCTTCTCCAGAATGCTTGCCGCCACGCCGGAGAGCTGGTTCTCCGTGTACAGCGTACCATCGCCCATGTCTACGCTGAACGTCTGCCCGTCCTCGTCAAGGGCCACGGAATAAAAGGAGGAAAGTAAAAACCGGGTGCTGTCATGGTCTGGCAGCTCGTCCCGCTCCGGGGGGCTGTCCCCCAGCGGGGAGTCCTCCGTGCGTCGGCTCTGGCTGGGGTTTCCGTTTTCCCGGTACTGATTCACATAGGTTTCCAGCATATCCTGATTGTCCTGATACAGCTCCTGATAGCTGAGCATGTAAATCATCGTCATGGTCACGACAAACAGCAACAGGAACGTCGCCATCACCACCGCCACGATTTGCCGCCGGGAGCGCTGAAATGCGCTGTTTTGCTGCTTTTTACGCACAGTCCCACCTCAATTCGTATCCGGCCCCGCGAACCGCCTTGATTTCCACCCGGGAGCCGACAAAGGACAGCTTTTTCCGGGCAAAGGAGATATAGACCTCCACCTTGTTATACTCCGCCTCGTTTTCGTAGCCCCATATCTTCATCGCCAGCTGCTCCTTGGACAAAATCTGCTTTTGATTGGAGAGCAGATATTCCAGTACCCGGCACTCCTTTTCGCTGAGATGAACGCTCTGCCCGGTGGCGGTGCAGTGCAGGGTCAGGGCTTTGGCGTCCAGCGCCAGGTCGCCGGCGCACAGTCGGTCGTCCACCAGAGGCAACCCCCGGCGGCACAGAGCGCGTACCCGCGCCAACAGCTCCCGGGGCTGAAAGGGCTTTGTCAAATAATCGTCCGCCCCGGCGTCCAGCCCAAGCACCTTGTCGTCCAGCTCGCCCTTGGCGGTGAGCATCAAAATGGGGGTGCGAACCCCGGCCTTCCGGCTCCGGGCCGCGACCTCCACCCCGGACAGGCCGGGCAGCATCACGTCCAGAATCACGCCGTCATACTGCCCGCTGCAAATGGCCGTCAGTCCGTCATCCCCGCGGGAAAAGCAGTCCACATCATACCCCTCCTGCCGCAGAAGCTCCTCCAGTGCGTCCGCCATCCGGGGTTCGTCCTCGATCAGCAACAGCTTCATTCCCGGCATCTCCTCTCTTCGTCAGTCATTTTGTATCGTGATTACTATACCACAGAAACCTTGAAAAAAGATGGAATTCTTCAATCTTTTTTCAAGGTATTTATGATAGGATGGCAAAAATGGACAAGGAGGTCTTTCCCATGAAAAAATTCACCGCGCTGCTCTGTGCGGTGGCCATGCTGATGAGCCTGGCCGCCTGCGGCAGCACAGCTTCCAGCTCCGGAACGTCGGAGTCGTCGGATTCTTCTTCCTCAGAAGCTCAGACGACAGCCTCCGACAAGGAGTATATCGAATCCGCCCTGAACCTGGCCAACAATCCGGACTACACCTGGAGCTATAACTCCGGTGCAGACGCCTGGGTCATGTCTATTGTCTCCGCAGTGGCCTACCCGGAGATCGAGGACGAGGAGGGTGTGTCCGTCTGTGTACCCGGTGCATATGTCACCGGCATCGACACTGACGGGGACGGAACCGCCGATGTCACGGCGGACAGCTATTCCGAGGCGGTCAACGGCAATCTGGTCATTGACTATGACGCGGAAATCACCAGCACCAACGGACAGGTTTACACCGCCGCCACGGCCCCGGTGATTCTGAACACTGGCGCGGCGGGCTACAGCTCCTCCACCAATACCCAGGCGGCCACCACCTACGCCGCCGAGGGCTATATCAACGTGGCCTGCGGCAACCGTGGCAAGCAGGATACCGCCACCGATGAGGACGGAAACACCTACTACACCGGCGACGCGCCCTCCTGCCTGTCTGACCAGAAGGCGGCTACCCGGTTTGTGAAGTACAACATCCTGCTGGGCAATCTCCCCGGCAGCGTGGATTACTTTGTCTCCACCGGCGGCTCCGGCGGCGGCGCTCATGCCACCATGTTTGCGGCCACCTCCAACAACCCGGACTTTTATCCCTATCAGGCGGAGGTGGGCGCCGTTGGCTGCTATCTGAATGAGGACGGAACCTACTCCACCACCGTCACCATTGACGGGGAGGAAGTCTCCCTGTCCGATGGGGCCTGGGGCTGCATCGCATACAGCGCCATCACTTCGCTGTATGAGGCGGATATGGCGCTGGCCTTCGAGTATTATCTGGATACGGATTACGAATTCGGTTCCGATTTCCAGGCGCAGCTGGCAGAATATCTCTCGGAAGAATACATGGAGTATATCAACGAGCAGAACCTGACCGTCAACGAGGCCGATGTGGGCTTCGACCTGGACGGGGACGGCGCACTGAACAGCACCATTGCGCTGACCATCGAATATGATGAGGAACTGTACGCCGATACCAACGGCTACGGCGGCACTTATCTTGACCTGTATCTGGCGGAGTTTATTTCCAACCTCCAGTGGTATCTGGACAATCTGGACTACGCCGACGGCTGGACGTGGTTCGATGAGGACGGAAACGCTCTGTCCGATGAGGACGTTGCCGCCATGACCAGCGAGGAGAAGGCGGAGGCCTTTATTGAGGGCCGCTATACGGCTGCCAGCTCCGGCGGTATGACCACCGATCTGCCCAGCGGCATGAACGGCGCGGGCGATTTCCTGGATGAGGACGGCGAGATGCCCGGCGGTACCGACATGGAGGGCATGACGGACGGAGAACTGCCCGACGGTATGGACGGTCTGACCGACGGCGAGCTGCCCGACGATCTTGACACGGACAGCCTGCCTGACGGTGATTCCACCGGACGGGGCGGCATGGGCGGCATGGGTGGTATGCCCGGCAACTCCACCGACACAGACACCACGGACGAAACCGACGGTCTGCCCGATGGCGGGCCTGACAGTTCCTCCGGCACGACCAATGAAAATGTGGATTCCAGCGGCGACACCATGGATGTGGGAACGCCCGATGCAGGCACGACTCAGGCCGCCGGAAGCTCCACCGATTCCACCAATTATTCCAGCTATGAGGAAATGGTAGAGGCGTATGCCGCCGACATCGCGGAGATCGAGGAAGGCGACGAATACGGCAACAACATCGTCTCTCTCTACAATCCCCTGAACGACATCGGTGACGAGGACACAGAGGGCGCAACCTGGACGCGTATCGTCATGGGCGCCGCCGAGGGTGATATGTCCATGTTCTCCTCCCTGAATCTGCAAATCGCCTGGCTGAACGCCGGGACAGACTGCGAAATCGAATGGCAGTGGGACGGCGGTCATGTTCCCTCCGAGGTTCTGAGCAGCTCCTTCGCCCTGTACGTTGACCAGATGTACGCGGAGTACGCCGACGGCGTGGAGGTCGAAACCGCTGCGGCTCAGACCCAGACCACCAACGGCACCTCTACGGAGGCCAGCGGCACCGACCTGAGCAGTTGGGTGAACTATTCCGACATCACCAGCGTGTCCTTCTCACTGGCGGATGCAGTTTCCTACCGCACAGCCGGAGCCAGCAAGGCTATGCCCGGCTTCGATGTCATCGACTACGGCCAGAAGGACTATGTGTTCGGCAGCAGCACCCAGGACGCGCGGCATTGGGATGTATTCCTGTTGAAGATTTTCCAGGAACACGCAGATACCCTTTCTGAGCTGTTCAATGCAGGATAACTGACAGCTTCGTATGATTGGACCAGCCAGCTCGTGAATACGAGCTGGCTGGTCATGTTTATTATGTTAGATCCCGTTCCAAATTTTGTGTAAACTCCATAACGCAGTAAAAACGGAATGCCATATGGGTGCTGGATGAGTACCATTTTGGTGAGCATGACAGGGGTCGTTCTGGAGCAGACATTCGTGTGGCAGTAATAGGGGTCAAGTTGCTCGTATAGTCAGTCGTAGTCCATGACCTTCTCGATTTTCTACAGCAGGTACTCCTTGGGCACCAGCGCATCAATATCAATCATGCCGATTCCTGTCCGAGCATCTTTTCCCCGGCTCTCCATAATTGTTCTCCCATTTTCTCTATTATACAGCATGTTGAGAAACGATGGCAGTTTTTGACAAGCTTTCCCATGTCCCGGCGAGAACGGAGCATGAAGACGTTTTACGGAACAGCAAGGCACCATGTAACCAGGTTCGCATGAAACAGAGCAAGTTGAACCAGGCCTATGTTATCTACGGGTCTGGTTACGAGGTAAATTTGAAAGCACATCACGTCCCCTTGCCGCATTCTTCCTGCGGCAAGAGAAACAGGGTTTTTTCTTTGAAGCGCAGGCCGCAAGGCCATGCGAGTCGCAGGCGGCAAACTGTAAAACTTTGAAAGAAATGGGGTTGAAAAACCCACTGCGAGATGGATACCCAATCAAGGAGGGCAACCACTTCACAGCGGGCTTTTGCCTGAAAATTGATTTCTGTAATTTGGTATGAAACTATACGGTTGCCGGTTGTAACAACGACTGCTCCATCATACTGCGAACCTTTTCGCTGATTTGGGTGGAATTGTGGGTCTGCACAAACTCCTTATCCAGCACCCCCACCAGCTCCAGCCGAACCTTGGTACCCCGGAAGGGGAAGTTCCGCTTCACCTGGTCGGAATTGTGAATGACCGCCACGGCGATGGGGGCCTTTGCCTTCTCCGCAATGCGGAACGCACCGTTTTTAAAGGGCAGCAGGCCCGGCTTAGAGTTCCGGGTGCCCTCGGGATAGATGCCGATAGAGGCGGACTGGTCTTTCACCAGCTTGGTGGCCTGAAGGATGGTTTTCAGCTCCTCCTTGATGGCCCCACGGTGCAGGGACAGGCATTGCAGGCTGTGAATCAAACGCCCCACCACGGGGATCTCAAACAGCTCCTGCTTGGCGACAAAGCTGACCCGCTGCTTTTGGAATACGCCGATCTCCACCACCGGGTCCAGGAAGGAGCGGTGGTTCCCCACCAGCAGAAAACGCTCCTGGGGCAGCTTCTCTATCCCGGAGACGCGGAGCTGCACCCGCAGGATAATCAGCATCAGACTGACGATTTGCCTGGCGTAATAGGAGAAAAACCGGCTGTGCCGCTCCATGGGCTTGTTCTTGTCGATAAAGCACAGCCCCACCAGACAGGGCAGCGCCCAGCACACCAGCAGCCCCAAAAAGCACAACAGAAGCTCCACCGGAATCAGGAACCAGTACGGCCAGATATGCAGCACGTTCATCACCGTCACAATGGCAACAGACATCCCCGCCAGAATGCCCAGCAGACGGGCGCCGGGGCCCCTCATGACTGGGCCTCCTCTTGGCGAATCAACGGCGTGGTACGGGTATCAGGCATCATAACAGCCTCTCCTTTCGGGATAATTGGAATCAGCGCCGGGCCGGACTGCGGCAGCGCAAAAATAAGCAAAATCTTACTTTTAACATATCTTAACATATGGACAGCCGCCCTGTCAAGGTATTGTGCGTAATGGCAGCTGTATTTGAAAAAAACAGTGCAATTTCATCTGACCTGTGCTATAATACGCCCAGAAGAACAAATCTCGGCCAGAAGGCCGAACGCTGCGGCAGAAGTCCGCATAAGGAGGAAACATCATGTCAAAATCCACGGTCTATTTTACCAAGGAAATCACGCCGGAGAGCCTGATACAGATTTATGAGGCCCTGGGCAAGAGCCTGCCCGGTAAGGTGGCGGTAAAAATCTCCACCGGCGAGCCGGGCGGTCACAACTATTTGAAGCCCGCGCTGATCGGCCCTCTGGTGGCAAAGCTGAACGGCACCATTGTGGAGTGCTGCACCGCCTACGGCGGCAAGCGGCAGGACCCCAAGGATCATTGGCAGGCGATTCGGGACCACGGGTTCCTGGACATCGCCCCGGTGGATATTCTGGATGAATTTGGAGAGATGGATGTACCCATCGAGGGCGGCTTCCACCTGAATCGGGATATCATCGGTGAGCATCTGAAAAATTACGATTCCGTGCTGATTCTGTCTCACTTCAAGGGCCATATGATGGGCGGCTTCGGCGGTGCGCTGAAGAACATCAGCATCGGCATTGCCTCCACCAAGGGAAAGCTGAACATCCACAGCGCGGGCCGCACCCTGGACCAGGAGGACACCTGGGCCAATCTGCCGCCGCAGGATGACTTTTTGGAGTCCATGGCGGACGCCTGCAAGGGCGTGCTGCAATATGTGGGCGCGGAAAATATGCTGTACGTCAGCGTTGCCAACCGTCTGAGCGTGGACTGCGACTGCGATTCTCACCCCGCCGAGCCGGAAATGGGCGACCTGGGTATTTTCGCCTCCACCGACCCCGTGGCGCTAGATCAGGCCTGCTATGATGCGGTCATCAATGCCTCCGACCCGGGCAAGGCCGCGCTGATCGAGCGGATGAACTCCCGTCACGCCATTCACACCGTCGAGGCCGCCGCCGAGCTGGGCCTGGGCAATCGGGATTATGAGCTGGTTACGCTGGCGTAACAGAACACAGACACAGGATTCCCCGCCGCTCTGAAGTGCCCCCTGTCAAGTAGACAGTGAAAAAACAAAAAAGTCTTTCCATG
>JAJQBJ010000023.1 GCA_021203345.1 Oscillospiraceae bacterium | reverse complement strand
GTGTAGTCTCGAATTTTTGCTTTTTCGAGTGTCTACTCTAAGGGGACTATATCACGCATTCTTCCTGCGGCAAGGGAAACAGGGGTTTTTCTTTGGCGGGTCGACACCGTTTCTTTTTGCCCCGTCAAAAAGAAATGGGGTTGAAAAAGCCCCCTTCGTGATAGAAAACCATCCAGAAGTGGCAACCTCGTTACGGTTTGCACAGCTCCCCCTGGCAGAGCCGCCCCATCATATCAAGTAGCCGACAGACGGGCAGCCCCACCACGTTGGTATAATCCCCCTCGATGCGGGAGACGAAGCGGATGCCCATGCCCTGAATCCCATAGGCCCCCGCCTTATCCAGCGGCTCCCCGGTGGAAACATACCAGTCGATTTCCCGGTCTGTCAGGGGGCGGAAGAACACGGCGGTTTCCTCGTACTCGGTCAGAACCCGCTCCCCCCGGCGAACCGTCACGCCGGAAAACACCTCATGGCGGCGTCCGGAAAGGGCGTGGAGCATTTGAACCGCTTCGGCCTCGTCCCGGGGCTTGCCCAGAATCCGCCCGTCCAGCGCCACGATGGTATCTGCGGCGATAATCAAATCCTCCGGCCCACAGCGCTGGGCCACCTCGTCGGCCTTTTGGCGGCTGAGCCGCTCCACCAGCGCCGCCGGAGACAGGTTGGGGTCCTTTTCCTCCTCGCCCTGGGCGGGAATCACGCGGAACTCATTTATCCCGATCTGGTGCAGTAAATCCCGCCGCCGGGGGGACTGGGACGCTAATACAATCGACATATGCGGCCCCCTCACAGTCCGGTGGAACCGAAGCCGCCCGCGCCCCGGTCGGTATCGTCCAGCTCCTCCGCCGGTTCCAGCTCCGCCTGCACCACCGGTACGATCATCATCTGGGCGATGCGATCTCCCGGCTGAACGGTATAGGAGCCGGTGCGGTTGCTGTTCAACAGCCCCACCTGAATTTCGCCCCGGTAATCGCTGTCGATAACTCCCACGCAGTTAGCGGGGGCTACGCCGTGCTTGATGCCCAATCCGCTGCGGGCAAAAATCAGCGCCACATAGTCCGGGGAGGGCAGGGCGATGGCGATTCCCGTGGCAATGGTGCGGCGCTCCCCGGCGGGAATCTCCACCGGCGCGTCGATGCAGGCGTGTAAATCCATGGCCGCCGCCCCGGCGGTGGCGTAATAGGGGAACGGAATGTCCCGCCCGATGCGGTCGGACACCGCTTTGATTTTCAGCTTCATATGATACTGTCTCCTTTATTCCACATCCCGGTAGTACAGACCCCGGGTGATCTCCTGGGGACGGGGTTGCTCCAGTCCCAGATATTGACGGAGGACGGATACACATTCCTCCGGTGTTTCCAATGTAAACAGCAGGCGGTAGGTCTGACAACCCAGATTTTGATAGTCCGGCTTATCCGCCAGGTACAGCACCCTGGAATTGAGCAGCTCGTTCCTGCATCCATAGGCCCGCACCACGGGGAACCGCGCCCCCCGCCGGTCGGTCAGGCAGTTGTCCCCGCTCTGACAGGCCCGCTGACAGTTGCCTCCGGTGCGGTTGGCGATGATGCAGTTCTCCATCACCATCAGCGGGAGCCTGCCATAGACAATCAGCTCCCAGGGCAGCTCCCGGCTCAAATCCCGCAGACGGGCCAGCCGCTGTTCAAAGCTCAGGGTGGCGGATACCAGCCCCAGCGCCCGGAGGCCCCGCAGCGTCTCGCTGTTGGTGACGCCCAGACCGAAGTCCCCCGCTACGGAAAAGCCCTCTGACTGGGCCAGCGCCACGCCGCCCCAGGTGGAGCAGAGGCAAAGCGTCACCCCCGCCGCTTTTGCGGCGCGAAGCAGCGCCACGGCCTGTTCCCGTTCCGCGTCCCACAAAATCCGGGGCAGCACCAGCGCCAGAGAACAGCGCTCCGCCGCCCATGTCAGCCGTTTTTTGTCCCCGGCCAGCTCCAGCGGAATCTCCACCCGAACGGGTTGAAGCCGAAGCAGTTCCTCCGTCAGCTGCTCCCACCGTTGAATGGAAACGGCAAACCGAACCGGGGCGGGTTCCCTCGCCCGCACCGCCGGGGGCAGCGTCCAGGGGTATTGATTATGTTTGGGCGGCTGGATACGTTGGGCGGAAAGCCCGTCCAGTGCCTCCCGGCGGAGCCGGTTCAGGGCGGACAGCGGCAGCGCCAGCCCCGGCTCCACCTGACAGTCCGCCTGCGCCAGATAAGGCGTACCGCCGGTTTTTGCAAGCTGCTGCTCTGCCTCCGCCTTTGTCAGCGCCCGCTTCACCGCGTCCTCCGGGGTCGGCCCGGATACCGTGACCTCATGGCCGTCCCCATCCCGGACTGTGACCGTTGCCGGGGCGTTCCGGCGAATGTCCGCAGAAAGCGTCACCGGCACCCGGGGCCGTTCGCCCCGGCTGTAGTCCGCCTTTGCCGCCTTAAACATGGGGGTGGGGTCGGTATCGCTGTCCTGATGTACGCCGAACATGGCGGGGCCTTTCTTCCCCTGATAATAGCCCTCCGTGAAGCCCTGCCGGGAGAACGCCGCCTCCAGCCGTTTCAGCTCCTCCTGCGTGGGCCAGCGCCGCTGCCGCAGGACGCTGGCATAGATGCCCGTCACAACGGCCACATACTCCGGACGCTTCATGCGCCCCTCGATTTTGGCGCAGGCCACGCCCATGTCCTCTAATTCCTGAAGGTGGCGCACCAGCGCCAGATCCTTCAGGCTCAGCAGCTCCCCGTTGGCTCTGCCGTTCCACCCGTATTTCAGGCGGCAGGGCTGGGCGCACAGCCCCCGGTTCCCGCTGCGCCCGCCGATGACGGAGGAGAGAAAGCACTGTCCCGAATAGCACATACACAGCGCCCCGTGGACAAATACCTCCAGCTCAATGGGGGAGCGGGCGCACAGGTCTGCGATTTGCTCCTTAGACAGCTCCCGGGACAGCACCGCCCGGCTGACGCCCAAATCGGCGGCCAGTTTGATACCGTCCAGGCTGTGCAGGGTCATTTGGGTGGAGGCGTGAATGGGTAAATCCGGGGCGGTCTGCCGCGCCATCCGCAGAACGCCCAAATCCTGCACCAGCAGCGCATCCACCCCGATGCTGTCCGCATAGCGGACAAGGGCAGAGGCGGCCTCCAGCTCCCGGTCATACAGCAGGGTATTCAGGGTCAGATAGACCTTCGCCCCCCGCAGGTGACAGTATTCCACTGCGGCTTGCAGCTCCTCCTCGGTGAAGTTGACCGCATTCCTGCGGGCGTTCAGACTGCCGCAGCCCAGATAAACCGCATCCGCGCCGCTCTGTACGGCGGCAATCACCGCCTCCGGCGAACCGGCAGGCGCCAGCAGCTCCATCATCGCTTCTCCCCTCTTTCTCCGTCTGTTTGGGCCGGAAAATGCAGAGCCGGAACTTCTTGGGAACCTCTGCTCTGCATTTCATTTTGTCAGGTTATTGTCAGAATTACTCGTCCTCCAGCGGGAGGCTCATCTGGCTGGTATTGTCGGCCTTGCCCGAACCGTTTTTCTGGTTCCTGCGGGTCGCGTTGTTCTGGTTCCGCTGATTCCGCTTGTATTCCCGCAGCTTTTGCTCCGCCTTGCGGGTGTCGTCCAGGGCCTGTTTTAATTGCAGGCGCAGATCCTCCGCCGTGGCCCGTTCTTTAAAAAGGGTGTCCGCCAGATTCAGGGCAGTCACGGTGGCGCAGTCCACGCCGCTGCGGAACTGGTTCCCCTGCCGAACATCCTTCAGCTGTTGATCCACAAAGGCCGCGACCTCCTCCATATAGGCGGGGTCTTCCTCTGCGGCCAGACGGTACCGGCGACCGTCCAACGTCACGGTGACTTTATTGCTCATCTCTCTCGTTCACTCCTCTGTTTCTGTATGAAGCGCATAAATGGCTCGCCGTTGCTTAGGGATTATTATAACATATCCCCCTGTCATAAAAAAGAGCCTGAGGAAAGAAAATTTTCAGTTTTTTGGGATTTGTAGCCCACGGGGCAGAGCAAATTGAGCAAACAAGCGACCACGTTTGCAAGCGGGAACGCACAAAAATAATTCGCCCTACGTTATCTGCGGGCCTGGTTACGAGGTGATTTAAAATCACGTTCCAACCCCTTGTCGCATTCTTCCTGCGGCAAGGGAAACAGGGGTTTTTCTTTGGCGGGTCGACACCGTTTCTTTTTGCCCCGTCAAAAAGAAACGGGGTTGAAAAAGCCCACTGCGAGATAAATTTCCAATCAAAAGTGGCAACCACATTTCATTTTGACTGGCTACTGCCGAGGATTTTTCCTTTACGAACGCCGGATTCTGTGGTATTATCGAAGGTAGCAATCCTGCCCGGATTCGACAGAACGGCGGGATGTAACACCTAAAATCTGGAAATCATAAGAGGGGAGTGTGGGCTGTGCCATGTCAAAACAAAAGGTCGGAATGAGTACGGGGGCCATCGCCCTCTCCAACCGGGTGGCGGACAAGCTCATCGGGGAGGCCAGCGGAGACGCGGCGCTGCTGTTCCTGTATCTGCTGCGTCAGGGAGGCGACTATGACCCCTATGCCGCCGCAAAAGCTCTGCGCTGGACAGGGGAACGGGTGGCCGATGCGTTCTCCGAGCTGGAGAAGCTGGAGCTTGTGAAAGGCCCCGTGGTGGATACCGCCCCGGCGGTCAGCGCCAAGGACGCGCCCCGCTACAGCGCGGAGATGATTCGTCAGGAGAAGGACGTGCCCTCCTCCCGGTTCCCCGGTCTGCTGGACGAGGTGGAGCGAAAGCTGGGGAACAAGCTCAACTATCAGAATATGCAGATCCTGATGGAGCTGTACGACTATCTGGCGCTGCCGGCGGAGGTAATTCTTCTGCTGGTGTCCCACATGATCGACGAGGCGGCCTACCGCAAGGGGCCGGGCGTGAAGCCCAAAATGTGGGAAATCAAGCGGGAGGGCTACCGCTGGGCGGCCAAGGGGCTGGACAATCTGGACGCCGCCACCGCCTATGTGAAGAAAATGGACTATTTCCGCACCAACGAGGGGCGGGTTCTGGCCATGGTGGGAATCAACGGGCGCACCGCCACCGACCGGGAAAAAACCTACATCAACGCCTGGCTGGACATGGGCTTTGAGGACGGGGTCATTCAAATGGCCTACGAGCGCACCCTGTTCAAGGTGCAGAACTGGAACTGGAACTACTGCAACGGCATCTTGAAAAGCTGGCACAAGGACGGTCTGCACACGCTGAACGATATTCTGGACGCGGAGCAGCGCCGCACGCCCCGCGCCAACCGGCAGCAGCCTGCTCAGAATGGCGGAAAAGCCCAGCAAACCGCCACCGCCGCCGCCCAGATGGACGATATTCTCTGGATTCAGAAATTTATGCAAAAGCATCAGGGGGAGTTTTCCTCCAACGGAACGGGAGGGAAATAAGCGATGGGATATGATTCCAACGTGATTCAGGCCGCCAGCCGACAGCTGGAGGAGCGCCGCAGCCGCCGGGAGACGGAATTTGCAGCCCGTCAGGCGGAGATTTACGCCAAAATCCCCCGCACCGCCGCCATTGACCGGCAGCTCCGCGCCACGATTTCCGCCGCCGCAGCCGCCGCCTTGCGGAAGGGGACAGACCCCGCCGCCGCCATTGCCGCCCTGAAGGAGGAAAATCTGTCCCTTCAGCGGGAGCGGGAGCAGCTTCTTCGGCAGGCAGGCTATGCGCCGGACGCGCTGGTAGACCAGCCCGTTTGCCCCCTGTGCCGGGACACCGGCTGGCGGGGGGCGGAGATGTGCGCCTGTCTCCGGGAGCTGTGCGCCAGGGAGCAGATTCATCAGCTGTCCTCCCTGCTGGATTTGCGGGGGCAGTCCTTTGACAGCTTCCGTCTGGACGTATACTCCGACGAACCGGAGCCAAACCGGGGCATTTCCCCCCGGCAGAATATGCAGATGGTTTACGCCCTCTGCAAGGGCTACGCCCAGGAGTTCCCCAACTTCTATTTCAAAAACCTGTTCCTCACCGGCGATCCGGGGCTAGGTAAGACCTTCCTCTCCGCCAGTATCGCCGGTGTGGTGGCGGAACGGGGCTATTCCGTGGTGTATGACACGGTGGGGAACGTCTTTGCCCAGTTCGAGGCCCGGAAGTTTGAAAAAGACCCGGAGGCTCAGGAGAGTACCCTCCGGTATCTCCACTGTGACCTGCTGATTCTGGACGATTTGGGCAGCGAAATGAAAACCTCCTTCACCCAGTCCGCCCTGTATGAGATTTTGAACTTCCGCCTGGTGGGAGATCGGTGTACCGTCATCTCCTCCAATCTGACGCTGGAACGGCTGAAAAAGGAGTATACGCCCCAAATCTATTCCCGCATCGCCGGGGAGTATCGCTCCATTGCCTTCTTTGGCGCGGATGTGCGGCAGTATGGCAAAAACAATGTTTAACGCTGGAAAACAGTGTTTTTCCATACGCCAGGGCAAATCAAACTGTGAGGTGGCTGCCCCTCTTGATTTGGTATCCATCTCGGAGTGGGCTTTTTCAACCCCATTTCTTTTATGATTTTACAGTTTTCCGCCTGCGACTCGCATGGCCTAACGGCCATCGCTCCCTGCATTTGCGCGTAAAAGGAATTGGCCATCCGGCCCGCGCTTCAAAGAAAAACCCCTGTTTCCCGTGGCCCGGGAAGAACGAGCCACGGGTCTGTAACGTGCTTTCATATTTACCTCGTAACCAGACCCGCAGAGAACGGGGCGATTTCTTTCCGTATTGACCACGCTTGCAAACGTGAGCGCCTGTTTTTTCAATCCGCTCTGTTCGTGCAAATTAGGTTGCGTTTTTCTTTGAACGACATTTGCCATTTTCCCTCCGAAGGCTCCCTTCGGAGGGCTTTTCTTTGCCCTCGACCGGGTTCACTTGGTTTTCTGAAATTGCGTCTGTATGATGGAACTATTCACAATTCACATTCAGAAAGGGGTTTTTCACTTATGACCATCACCCGCAAGCGGGGCTTTTTCGAAAGCAGCCGCATCCTTTATCTGCCCGTTGACAGCATTGTTCCCAACCGGAACCAGCCCCGCACCCGGTTCTCCGGGGAGGGTCTGCGGGAGCTGGCGGACTCCATACAGGCCAACGGCATCCTCCAGCCCCTTTCCGTCCGGCGGTGCGGGCGGGGGTATGAGCTGATTTCCGGGGAGCGCCGTCTCCGGGCGGCGAAGCTGGCACAGCTGCCGGAGGTGCCCTGTCTGCTGGTGTCCGCCGGGGAGTCGGAATCCGCGCTGCTGGCCCTGATGGAGAACCTCCAGCGCCGGGATCTGGATTTTCTGGAGGAAGCCACCGCCCTGGAGAGGCTGATCTCCACCTATCATCTGTCTCAGGAGGAGGCCGCCCGGAGATTGGGAAAGTCCCAGCCTGCCATTGCCAACAAGCTGCGGCTGTTGCGTCTGCCCCGGGATGTGCTGCTGTCCCTCCAGGCCCACGGACTGACAGAGCGCCATGCTCGGGCGTTGCTGCGGCTGTCCTCAGAGGAGCAACAGCGGGTTGCGGCTCAGACCATCATAGAACAGCAGTTGACCGTGGCCCGCAGCGAGGCGCTGGTGGAGGCAATGTTGGCGGAGCAGATCCCGGACAGCCCGCCCCGGAAGCGGAATACGACCCTTCTGGTGAAGGATGTTCGCCTGTTTTTGAACTCCATCGACCACAATATGGAGTTCATGCGCCGGGCGGGGTTCTCCGTCACCTGTGGCCGGGAGGAAACCGAGGAATCCATTCAGCTGACCATTTCTATTCCAAAGGCCGCCGCCCCCAATGTTTCACGTGAAACATTGCAAAAGAAATCCCGGTAAATTTGTCCCCGCCAAAAATATAGATTGCAATTTCCGCAGAACATGGGTATAATGGAGGCTGTAACAACGCTTGAGAAAGAAGGATGGGCTGCGGCATGGGCAAGACAATCGCGTTTGTCAATCAAAAGGGCGGCGTGGGAAAAACCACCAGCTGCGTCAATCTGGCCTATGGTCTGCACAAGACCGGGCGTCGGGTGCTGCTGTGCGACAGCGACCCCCAGGCCAACGCCACCTCCGGGGTGGGAGTGGACAAAGTAAACGCGGCGCTGAACATCTATGACGTGCTGATCGAGGGACAGCCCGCACAGCGGGCGGTGGTGAAAACCCCCTTCTGTGACCTGATCCCATCCAACAAGGAGCTGGCCGGTGCGGGAATCGAAATGATCTCCCTCCCCCGGCGGGAAAACCGCCTGCGGGACGCTTTGGAGCCGCTCCAGGAGAGCTATGATTACATCCTGATTGACTGCCCCCCGTCGCTGGAGCTTTTGACCCTGAACGCCCTGTGCGCGGCGGATCGGCTTCTGGTGCCGGTACAGTGCGAATATTACGCGCTGGAGGGGCTGAGCGATTTGATGTCCACGGTGCGTATCGTCAAAAAATCCATGAACTCCCGGCTGGATTTGGAGGGGATTCTGATGACGATGTACGACTCCCGCACCAACCTGTCTATGCAGGTGGCGGAGGAGGTCAAGCGCCACTTCCCCGGCAAGGTCTATGCCACGGTGATTCCGCGGAACGTGCGTATCTCCGAGGCCCCCAGCCACGGAAAGCCGGTGGAGGTCTACGACCGCACCTCCCGGGGCGCTCAGGCTTATAATGCCCTGTGTCAGGAGTTTTTGCGGCGCAACGGGGACGTATAATCAAAATCGCTGCGATTGTTTCACGTGAAACAAGTGAAAATAAAGGGAAGCTCTGAATAAATCGTCAAGAGCAGCCAGCGAGGAGTTTTGCGTTGTAAAAAGGCGCAGAAACGCAGTAATACTTTGTGTATTTCAAGTTTCTGCAACGTATTTACAGCGCAAAAGAACCGCTGGATGCCGCAGACGTATTTGTTCAGTGGTTCCCAAAGTGAAAGGAAGCGGAGAATGGCAAAACGCAACACGGAAAAGGGACTGGGCCGGGGCCTGGGCGCTCTGTTTGGCGAGGGCGCCATGCTGGAGTCCGAGGCCGTCACCACCACCCTGCCCGTTTCACAAATCGAGGCCAGTTTGAAGCAGCCCCGGAAAAACTTTGAGGGGGAAAGCCTGGACGATTTGGCGGACTCCATCCGGATGCACGGGGTTCTACAGCCCATTATCGTGCGGCAGCTGGCCAGTGGATATTATCAGATCATCTCCGGGGAACGCCGGTGGCGGGCCTGCCGACAGGCGGGGGTAAGCGAAATTCCCGCCATGGTGATTGAGGCCGACGACAGAAAGAGCCTGGAAATTGGCCTGATTGAAAACCTCCAGCGGGAGGACCTGAACCCCATGGAGGAGGCCAACGGCTATCAGGGCCTGATGACGGAACACGGCATGACCCAGGAGCAGGTGGCCGAACGGGTGGGAAAATCCCGCCCCGCCGTAGCCAACGCTCTGCGGCTGCTGTCCCTGCCCCAGGAGGTACGGGACATGGTGGCGGAGGGCGACCTGTCCGGCGGCCACGCCCGGACGCTGATTCCCCTGGGGGACGCCAAGCTGCAAATCCAGCTGGCCCAGCGGATTCTGGCCGACGGGCTTTCCGTCCGACAGACGGAGGAGCTGGTCAAGCGGCTGCAAAAACCCAAACGGGAGCAGGAGAAAAAGGAAAACCCCAATCAGATCTATTACACCCAGGCGGAAACCGACCTGGGCAGCCGACTGGGACGAAAGGTGCATATCACCCCCGGAAAGCGGAAGGGTCGGCTGGAGCTTGAATACTACGGCGTGGATGACCTGAACGATTTGCTGGACGCCCTGCAAACGGTGAAGCTGACCCGAAAGGAGGACACCCCTTGACGACAGAAAACGAAAACATCCATCAGGAGGGTCAACGGACGGAGCAAACGCCGGAGACGGAAACCCAACACCACATTCCGGTGTCCCCGCCCCAGCTGACCGCCGAGGAAAAGCGCCGGACAAAGCCGGTGGTGATTTATCTGGCGCTGCTGGCCATTGTGGTGGCGGGACTGCTGACCCTGTCCTATTTTATGCAGCACCGGAACAATGAGGAGCTGCAAAACCTGACCCAGACCTTCCAAAGCACCTATGACGCCATGAGTACCATCAACGATATGCAGGTCACCATCTCCGACCAGACCGCCGAGATCAACAGCCTGGAGGATCAGGTGGAGACTTATGAGGAACAAATAGAGGCCTATGAGGAACAGGTCAGCGACCTGGAGACACAGCTGGAGCAGGCTCAGACCGCTCTGACCGAGGCGGAATCTGCCGCCGAGACGAACGACCGGGAAATTCAGGCGCTGAAATACCTGGTGCAGCTGGAACAGGCCTACGCACAGGAGGATTTGGAGCGCTGCAAAACCATTTTATCCGAGATGGAGTCCTATGCGGACGCCCTGACCGGAGATGAGCTGACCCGGTATCAGACGCTGGTACAGTGGGTCGAGGCGGAGGAGCCGGGCGAAACGGCCACCACCTCCCCCGTCATATCGGAATATTAAAACGAGGAGAAAAGAATCCCATGCTGGATATTAAATTTGTCCGGGACAACCCGGATGTTGTGAAGGAAAACATCAAAAAGAAGTTTCAGGACGAGAAGCTACCCCTGGTAGATCAGGTCATTGACCTGTACAATCAGGCTTTGGAGGCCAAGCAGGCTGGCGAGGCGCTGCAGGCCAACCGGAACGCCCTGTCCAAGCAAATCGGCCAGCTCAAGGGCAAGGCCAAAAAGGAGCCGGAAAACGCCGCCGAGTACGAGGCCCAGGCCGCCGCGCTCCAGGCCCAGGTGACGGAGGAATCCCAGCAGCGGGAGGCCCTGATTGCCAGAGAAGCGGAGCTGAACGCCAAGGTGCGGGAAATCATGTTGGTGATTCCCAATATCATCGACCCGTCCGTTCCCATCGGCCCGGACGACTCCTGCAACGTGGAGGTACAGCGGTTCGGGGAGCCGAAGGTGCCTGACTATGACATCCCCTATCACGCGGATATCATGGCGGCCTTCAACGGCCTTGACCTGACCAGCGCCCGGCGGGTGTCCGGCACCGGCTTCTATTATCTGATTGGCGATATTGCCCGGCTCCACGAGGCTGTGCTGGCCTACGCCCGGGATTATATGATCGACCATGGCTTTACCTATGTGATCCCCCCCTATATGATTCGGGGCGAAATGGTGGAGGGCGTGATGTCCTTCCCGGAAATGGACGCCATGATGTACAAAATCGAGGACTCCGGCAATATAGACACCAAAAACAGCCTGTATCTGATCGGCACCTCGGAGCACTCCATGATTGCCCGGTTCAATGGACAAATCATCCCCGGCGACCAGCTGCCCCTGACCCTGACCTCCTATTCCCCCTGTTTCCGCAAGGAGAAGGGTTCTCACGGTCTGGAGGAACGGGGCGTGTACCGCATCCATCAGTTTGAAAAGCAGGAGATGATTGTCATCTGCCGCCCGGAGGACTCGATGGACTGGTACGATAAGATGTGGAAGCTCTCTGTGGGCCTGTTCCGCTCTCTGGACATCCCGGTTCGTCAGCTGGAGTGCTGCTCCGGCGACCTGGCGGATTTGAAGGTGAAGTCCTGTGACATCGAGGCCTGGTCGCCCCGGCAGAAGAAGTATTTTGAGGTCTGCTCCTGCTCCAATCTGGGCGACGCACAAGCCCGCCGGTTGGGTATCCGCTATACGGAAACCGTGGAGACGGTGGACAAGAAGGGCCGGAAGAAGACCAAGACCAACAACGTCCTGGCTCACACCCTGAACAATACCTGTGTGGCCCCGCCCCGGATGCTGATTGCCTTCCTGGAGAACAACCTCCAGGCCGACGGCAGCGTGGTCATTCCGGAGGCTCTGCGCCCCTATATGGGCGGTAAGGACCATCTGGAAATCGCCAATACCTATGTCCCCAAGCAGGACTGACCACTTACTTTGTTCCCCACAGGCAAGAGCCTGTTAAAAAAAAATGAGAGGATGTACACACAATGAAAAAAAAGCGAAAATTGCAAGTGCAAGTTGAACACATCCGCGAAAAGCTTCAATAGAGTC
>JAJQBJ010000153.1 GCA_021203345.1 Oscillospiraceae bacterium | reverse complement strand
TGTAGTCTCGAATTTTTGCTTTTTCGAGTGTCTACTCTAAGGGGACTATATCAACACCCTCTGTTCTGATTTTTTGGATTACTGAGCAACCTCGACGATGGAGACCTGCTTGCGATCCTTGCCCAGACGCTCAAACTTCACGATGCCGTCCGCCTTGGCGTACAGGGTATCATCGGAGCCAATGCCCACGTTCACGCCGGGGTGAATGTGCGTGCCGCGCTGACGAACCAGAATGTTGCCGGCCAGAACGTACTGACCATCGGCCCGCTTTACGCCCAGCCGCTTGGACTCGGAATCACGGCCGTTCCGGGTAGAGCCAACGCCCTTCTTGTGGGCGAAAAATTGCAGAGAAATATTCAGCATGATTTACACCTCCAAAACAGTGATGTTCTCCGGGTACTCGTCATGGAGCTGGGACAGATAGAGCATCAGCGCTGTCAGCAAAGCCTGACAGGTGGCATCCGCCTGCTCCGGGAGCTTCCCGGGGAGCTTGAGAGAAATTTTCGCATTCTTCGGGTTTACCTTCACGGCTGCCTCCAGCCCCAGCACATCGTTGATGGCACATTCCACCAGCGACACGGTGCTGGATACCGCCGCGCACACGATGTCCGCCCCGGCCTCAGCATAGCCGCTGTGACCCTGGGATTCAAAGGAGACGATGCGGTTTCCCTCCAAATGAAACGTAACTGTGGTCATTTCAGATCAGAGAACGATCTTGTTGATGACGACCTTGGTGTAGGGCTGACGATGACCCTGGCGACGACGATAGCCCTTCTTGGGGTTATACTTGAACACCATGACCTTCTTGCCCTTGCCGTTCTTCTCGACAGTGGCCTCGACGGTAGCGCCCTCCACAGTGGGAGTGCCGAACTTGTTCTCCTCGCCATCCAGAATGGCCAGAACCTGGTCGAACACCACGGACTCGCCGGCCTCGGCGTTCAGCTTCTCCACATAAACGGCCTCGCCCTCGGCGACCTTGTACTGCTTACCGCCCGTGACAATAATTGCGTGCATCCTTACTTTGCACCTCTCTCCTTTAGAGTCTCGCTCTCCTGGGTGGCTGTTTTTGCACAGCGCTTGCGACCCGTTTCAAAGCGGCTTTTATATTTTAGCAGAGGCCCGTCCCAGTGTCAAGGATTTTTTTGATTTTTAGGGCGGATTCGCAGAATTTTATTGTGAAGCAATCATCCACGCCACCCTTACATCAAGAACTTTGCCCAACCCAGCACGGTGGAGATCAAGTCCAGCGCCAGCTCCTTCTGCCAGGTCAGTGTTTGCACCTCCATGCCCGCCGGGGCGGTGCTGGTATCCAAATCCACCACGGTGAGGGACTGGGCCTCGTACTGGCTCATGGCGGCCCGGAGGGAGGTGCAAAAGTCCTCGCTGTCGATCACCAGCATCAGCTCGGTATCCACATAGGTGCTGCGTAAATCCAGATTAAAGGAGCCGACCAGGGAGATCCGGTTATCCATGGTCAGCACCTTCCCGTGGTAGGAAATGCCGCCATCAAATTCCAGAAGGTTCATCCCCATGTCCAGCAGGTCGCCCTTGACCTGACGGTAAAAGGTCGCGCCAAAGGGATTGCCGTTGTTAGCCAGGGAATTGGTCATCAGGGTCACATCGGTATCCGAGCAGGCCCCGGCCAGCGCCTCCAGCATCCAGTCATTGCAGATCACATAGGGGGTGTGGAAATCCACCTGGTCTGCATTCTCCATCAGCGCAACGATGGTGCTGAACACCACCGGTTCCTTGGCGGTGATGTTGGTGGGATTGCTCAGAAGCGTGACCCGGTTGGTTTCCTCCGTCGCGGCGGCATAGTCATAGGCTTCAAACAGCTCCGGCTGTTCCGTCTGGAGCGTGGCATATACCTCCTCCAGCTGTGCGGTTGCCTTTTGGACGGAGATCCAGTTGGCGATGGACGCCTTATCGTGAAAAACGGTAACAGCGTCGGAGTCCCAAATGGAGTAAAAATACGCCTCCACTTGGGACAGGGAGCCTTCTGAGGAACCGTCGTTCCAGACCAGTACGTCCCAATCGTAGTTGACGGTTCCATCGGTTTCACCCAAAAAGTAGGAGAAGGTATTTCGCCCGCCCAGCAGATACAGATCGTCGTCCACCACGATATATTTGTCGTGCATCCGCCCCATCAGTGTCCAGGGCAATAGGGGATTGGCCCGATTATACAGGCGAATTTCAATATTCGGATGGGAGGATAGGGCGTAGAACAACGGGTTCCCCTCCATATTCGACCAGGAGCGCATCCCGTCTGCCAGAAGCTCCACCTGCACGCCGCGCTCGGCGGCGTCCAGCAAGGCGGCCATAACCTGAATCCCGGCGGAGTCGTCCCGAATGTCGAAGGTGGCGAACAGGATGCGTTCCTCCGCCTCGGAAATGATGCGGATACGCTGCTCCAGCGCCTCCTGATTGTCGGCCAGAATCTGCACCCGGTCGCTGCCCACGGTGTCGCTGTAGTAATCTGCGGTGTTGATGGCGGAGGTCGTTTCCGCGCTGGCCGTGCCCTGGGGGAGGGCGGACAGGCAGATTCCGCCCAGCTCGTAGGCGACAACCGCCACAATGACCAGAGCCTTGACCAGCCGGCGCTGGCGGCGGGACAGAGGGAGCCGAAGCGCCCGACCCGACCACATCCGAATATAAATCAGGATATAGCTGACCATGGAATACAGCATGAACGCAATGCAAAGCACGCACAGCGCGTTGGCCGCCAAATATCCCATGTCGGGCAAAAGCAGCATCAGAATGACGGAGATATCCAGCACGGCGGTTGTGCACTTGCCACAGCGGGCGGCTCCGTCCAGCTTTTTCCCGATTTTCAGGGAGACAGCGCCCAGCACCAGCATCATCAGCTCCTTGACCAGGAACAGGCCAATCACCCAATGGAGGGTGGGGTAGCGGGTGCAGAGGCAGAGAATGGCGGTGCCTTGGGTCAGCTTATCCGCCACAGGGTCCAGCGCCTTGCCGAACTCCGTGACCTGATTGAACCGGCGGGAAACCTTGCCGTCAAACAGGTCTGTCAGGGCGGACAGGCCCAGTACACAGGCGGCCATCAGGGATTCCTAGGCGGTTTCCGCCCGGAGGTAGCACACCACAAAAACGGGAATCAGCAGAATCCGAAAATAGCCCATCAGATTTGGGATGGAGAAATATTCCCGCTTCCAATCCTTTCTCATACGTTCACCCCGCAGAAAATCTTTGTATATGAAGGTAGTATAGCAGATTTTTGCTAACGGGAAGGGGCTGACCCTCAAAGTTTACAAAATCTTCATAGATGCAGGAGCCCGCAGTCAGTGGTTTTCGATGTAGTCCTCCAGCTTTTTCAGGGCCTTTTTCTCAATGCGGGAGACATAGGACCGGGAAATACCGCACTGCGCCGCCACCTCCCGCTGGGTCTGCGGCTCGCCGCCGGCGAAGCCATACCGCAGGGAGATGACCCGGTATTCCCGCTCCGTCAGCACCCTGGACAGACAGGCCCGGAGCTTTGCACAGTCCTCCTGGGTGCTGAGGGCTTCGTTCAAATCCTCGTCCGTGTATAGAACGTCCATCAGGGACAGGGAGGAGCCGTCAGAATCCGTGTCCAGCGTTTCCGACAGGGACAGTTCGTTCATGCGGTGGCGTATCCGCCGGAGGTACATGAGAATCTCATTTTCGATACACCTCGACGCATACGTTGCCAGCTTGATTCCCCGATCCGGCTGGAAGGTATTCACCGCCTTAATCAGTCCGATGGTGCCGATGGACACCAGATCGTCCTGATCGTCGGTTTGGACAAAGTATTTTTTGGCGATATGGGCCACCAAACGCAAATTGTGTTCAATCAGGGTGTTCCGGGCGGATTCGTCTCCCTGGGCCATACGGGCCAGGCAATCCGCTTCCTGCTCCGGGGTCAGGGGCTTTGGGAAGGAACCGGTGTTCCCCGTGACGCGGAGAGAAAAGAACAGGCCGTTCAACAGGAGCAAAGTCAGGGCTGAGAGCATATGATTCACCTCAATGCCAGCCTATGCGGAGCGGGGTTTGTCCCATGCGGGCGAAAAATGGGAGTTATTTTCCGCAGGCATGTGGCAGATTTTGTGCCTTGCGTGAACTAGGTGGTTGCTTCCCCCTCTGCACCTTTTGACGTTGAACATCGCAAAACTTTCCCGCCCCGCTTTTCTCGCTCAACCGATTGCAGCCGGGTCGATTTCATGTTAAAATAGGGGCATCTATCCGAAAACGCGAGGAAATCACGACTATGCTGAACGAAGCGCAACGAGCCGAATTCTGCCGCCTGCGGCGGCAGATCATCGAGCTGGACTATATGAACCTGAACCCCCAGCAGCGGCAGGCGGTGATGACCGCCGAGGGGCCGCTGCTGCTGCTGGCGGGGGCCGGCAGCGGCAAGACCACGGTGCTGATTCATCGGATCGCCTGTCTGCTGAAATACGGACAGGGGGCGGAGAGCGACCAGGTGGCGGACTATGTGGAGGAGGACGATTTGTACTTTCTCCGGGACTATCTGGCCCACCCCGGCGACGACCCGCAGGACGTGGCGCGGAAGAATCTGCTGTGCGCCTGGGAGCCGGCGGTGCCCTGGTCGATTATCGCTATCACCTTCACCAACAAGGCGGCGGGGGAGCTGAAAGACCGGCTGGAGCGGCTGTTGGGACAGGAGGCGGAGGGCGTGTGGGCCTCCACCTTTCACTCCGCCTGTGTGCGGATCCTGCGCCGGGATATCGAGCGGCTGGGGATGAGCAGCAGCTTCACGATTTACGACATGGACGACTCGCAGCGGGTCATTAAGGACATTTTAAAGGACTTCAATCTGGACGAGAAGATGTTCAACCCCAAAACGGTGCTGGGCTATATTTCCCGGGCCAAGGACGCCATGAAGATGGGGCCGGAGTACCTGGAGGAGTGCCAGCAATCCGGGGACGTGCGCCAAATCCAAATCGCCAAAATCTATGTGGAGTACCAAAAGCGGCTGTGGGACGCCGCCGCGCTGGACTTTGACGACATCATTTTCCATACGGTGCGCCTGCTCCAGCAGGACGAGAGCGTTCGCCGGTTTTATCAGAACAAGTTCCGTTATGTCCTCATTGACGAGTATCAGGATACCAACAACCTGCAATATCTGCTGGCCTCGCTGCTGGCGGGGAAGTGGGAGAATATCTGCGTGGTGGGCGACGACGACCAGTCGATTTACCGGTTCCGGGGGGCCACCATCGAGAATATTCTTTCCTTCGAGCAGCAGTACCGGGGGGCGAAGGTCATTCGGCTGGAGCAGAACTATCGCTCCACCGGGAATATTCTGGCGGCCTCCAATGCGGTGATCAGCAACAACCAGGGCCGGAAGGGAAAGACCCTTTGGACAGAGCATCCCGACGGGGACAAAATCACCCTGTACTCCGCCCTGAACGAAAGTGAGGAGGCCCAGTTCGTGGCGAACAAAATCCTGGCGGACTACGGCCGGGGCGGGAGCTGGAAAAATCATGCCATCCTGTACCGCATGAACGTCCTGTCCCGGGAGCTGGAATACGCCCTGAAGCGCAACGGGATTCCCTATCGCATCATTGGCGGAACCCGGTACTTTGACCGCGCCGAGGTGAAGGATATGCTGGCCTACCTGTGCGCCATCCACAACCCGGAGGATGATTTGCGCCTGCGGCGCATCATCAACGTCCCCGCCCGGGGCATCGGGGCCAAGACGCTGGAAACGGCCCAGCAGATCGCGGCAGGGGAGGGGCGCTCCCTGTACGACGTTGTGCGCCATGCGGCGGACTACCCCCAGCTGGGTCGGGGCGCGGCCAAGCTCACCGCCTTTGCCGACCTGCTGGACAGTTTGCGGGAAAAGGCGCAGACCATGGAGCTGCCCGCCTTTTATGAGGAGGTTCTGGCCGCCACGGGCTATCTCACGGCGCTGTCGGCAAAGGACTCGGTGGAGAACCGCTCCCGCATCGAAAACGTGAAGGAGCTGGCCTCCTCCATCGAGGGCTATCTGGAAAACGCAGGGGAGGAGCTGTCCCTGGGCGGATTCCTGGATGAAATCGCCCTGTACACCGACCTGGACAGCTTCTCCGGCGGGGACAACAGCGTGGTGCTGATGACGATGCACGCCGCCAAGGGGCTGGAATTCCTCAACGTCTATGTGGTGGGCATGGAGGAGGGGATTTTCCCCTCCGTCCGGGCCATCGGCGAGCCGGAGGAGATGGAGGAGGAGCGCCGCCTGTGCTATGTGGCTATGACCCGGGCCAAGGAGTGCCTGACCCTGACCTGCGCCGCCCAGCGGATGCTCTATGGCCGCACCAGCAGCAACCGCCCCTCCCGGTTCACAAGGGAGATTCCGGACGAGCTGCTGTCCCGTCAGGGACGGGGCCACCAAACCCTCCGGGAAATGACCGCCTTTTCGGAGGACCCGGACGACGAGCCGGGCAGCTTCCGGCGGCCCCGGTACGAGCAGCGGAGCAACCGAAGCGGCGGTTCCTATGGCTATGGGAGAAAGCCCCGCCCCACCGCAGGCGCTCCGGCGGCCAGCTTCCGTAAGGGGGATATGGTGGAGCATAGCGCCTTCGGCACCGGTATGATTCTCAGCGTTCAGCCCATGGGCGGGGATGCGTTGGTGGAGATCGCCTTTGACACTGTGGGAACCAAACGGCTGATGCTGAATACCGCGAGCAAGCATATGACGCGGAAGCAATAGAACAACGAGCATTACATCATAAAAAATGCGGTATCTGCCCCCGGAGCATAACAGCGTTCGGAACGGTCAGATACCGCGTTTTTTCAATTAAGACATAAATTCGGCGGGGGAGTGGCCCCGAAAATCCCGGATGTATCGCCAGCAGTCCCGCTCCATATCGGCGCGGAAGGCGGCGTACAACTCGTCATATACGCCAACGACCCGGCAGCCCGCCTGCTTCGCCGAGGCACAGGCCACGGGGGAGTCGTCGAACACCAGACAATCCGAGGGGAGACACCCGGCCCTGCGGGCGGCTTCCTGCCAAACCCGGGGGTCGCGCTTCTCCAGCCCCAGATCCTGGGCGTAGAGGATGAACCGGAACCAGTCCGACACGCCCAGATGGGTCAATGCCGCCTGGCACAGCCGGGGCATACTGGCCGTGACCACCGCCATGGGGAGCTGTGCCTCCCGGCAGGCGGTCAGGAACTCCACCGCCCCCGGCCTGGCGGCACAGCGGGTATAGGCGTCGTAGGACAGCGCCAGCCATTCCTCCATGATCTCCGCCGGGGATTCCGGCAGATGATAGTATTCCTTCGTGAAATCCGCCGCCGTGGTAAAGATGGAGTGGGTGACGAAATCGGTGTACTCCTGCGTGACGGAAAGCCCCCGGCGGCGGGCAAATTCAATGTCCACATCCAGCCACAGGCCGTTGGAGTCCGTCAGGGTTCCGTCCAAATCAAACAGCAAAAACATAGGTCAAATATCCTCTGTAGGGGTGGAAAGGGTAAAGCGCCAGGGGAAATCCCTGGCCTCCTGGGCGTAGTCGATGCCAATGCGGGGGCCGACGGTGATCTCCAGCGCACCGGCAGGGGGGAGGTTCAGCTCCGGCAGGGAGGCGCAGAGGAACAGCTCGTCTCCTTCCAAGTCCAGCCCGTTCTGCGCCCGGTTCAGGGACAGGGCCTTGCAAACCTTGCCCGGCCCGTTGCCAAAGTTTTTCCGCTGGTAGGGGGTCAGGTCAGCTAAGGGCCGCTCCCACCGCAGCAGAGACATGGCCTCCTGCCCGTAAACGGGGCGGATCCCCCGAATCAGCACCGCCGAAGGCTCGCCCTCCGGCTCCGTCACCAGATTCAGACAATGGTGCATCCCGTAGGTGAAGTAAATGTAGGCGTGGCCCGGCGGGGCGAACATCATGGCATTTCGGGGCGTTTTGTGGTATTGATAGGCGTGACAGGCCCGGTCTATGCGGCCAATGTAGGCCTCCGCCTCGGTGATCTGTCCCACCAGCGTTTGACCCTCCAGCCGGCGAACCAGATAGGTGCCCAAAACCTCCCGGGCCACGGTCAGAGTGTCCCGGTCATAGAAGTCCCGGCTCAGCTTCTTCATGGGCGGTTCTCCCAGTCCAGACTGCGGCCCACGGCCTTGTGCCACCCGGACAAAAGGCGGATGCGCTCGTCCTCCTCCATATTGGGGGAGAAGGACACGTCACAGCTCCATTTTTGGCTCAGCTCCTCCGGGGAGTTCCATACGCCGGTGGCAAGTCCGGCCAGATACGCCGCGCCGAGCGCGGTCGTCTCCCGAATCACGGGGCGGAGAACGGTTTTATTCAGAATGTCCGCCTGGAATTGCATCAGAAAGGCGTCCCGGCTGGCGCCGCCGTCCGCTTTCAGGGCGGGGATGGAGATACCGGTGTCCCGCTCCAGCGCAGTCACCAAATCCGCGCTCTGGTAGGCGATGGACTCCTGCGCGGCCCGGATGATATGCTCCCGGCGGGTGCCTCTGGTGATGCCCACGATGGTTCCCCGGGCGTACATATCCCAATAGGGTGCGCCCAGACCGGTGAAGGCGGGTACCAGATAGACGCCGCCGTTGTCGGGAACCTTTTGGGCGTAGTATTCCGCGTCCCGGCTCTCGCTGAAAAAGCGCATCTCGTCCCGCAGCCATTGGATGACAGACCCGGCCACAAAGACAGAGCCCTCCAGCGCATATTGCACCCTGCCGTTCAGGGAGATCGCAATGGTGGACAACAGGCCGTTTTCGCTGCGGCACAGCTGTTCGCCGGTGTTCATCAGCAGAAAGCAGCCGGTGCCGTAGGTGTTCTTTGTGTCGCCGGGGTGGAAACAGCACTGGCCGAACAGGGCGGCCTGCTGATCTCCGGCGATCCCGGCCACGGGAATATCGGCCCCACCTATGGAGGTATAGCCGTAAATTTCGCTGGAATCCGCCACCCGGGGCAGCATACACCGGGGGATGTCCAGAGCGTCCAGAAGGGTTTGATCCCATTCCAGCGTATTGATGTTGTAGAGCATGGTGCGGCTGGCGTTGGTGCGGTCGGTCACATGCACCTTTCCGCCGGTGAGCTTCCACACCAGCCAGGTGTCCACGGTGCCGAACAGGATCTCGCCCCGTTTGGCCCGCTCCCTGGCTCCCTCCACATGGTTCAGAATCCATTGAATTTTCGTGGCGGAGGAATAGGCGTCGGGCACCAGACCGGTGGCCTGTCGGATGTACGCATCCATACCGGGCTGGGCGCACAGCGCATCCACCAGCGGCGCGGTGCGGCGGCACTGCCAGACGATGGCGTTGTAGATGGGGCGGCCCGTGTCCTTTTCCCACAGGATGGTGGTTTCCCGCTGGTTGGTGATGCCGATACCGGCGATCTCGGACGGGTCGATGCCCGAGTGGGCCACCACCTCGTTCATCACGCCGCACTGACTGGACCAGATCTCCATGGGGTCATGCTCCACCCAGCCCTGCTGAGGGTAGATTTGCGGGAATTCTCGCTGCTGAACCGCCACAATATTCTGTTCACTGTCAAAAAGAATTGCGCGGCTGCTGGTGGTTCCCTGATCCAGCGCTAAAATGTAGTTTGCCATACGTTCAGACACCTCGCATTGCGGTTTTTCCTATACTTTAGCACGCAGGCGCGGAGCTTGTCAATCGTTTCTGTCTGGAAAGACAATATTGCAATCTTTGTGAAAAGACGGTATACTTGAAGCATATCCTAGTTCATTCAGAGAAAAGAGATGATTCCATGAACTCCGACCGGGTGCTGTCGCCGGAGGACGCCGCATTGCTGCGCGAATACTATATGCGGGAGTTTTCCGGTATGTACAAAACGGCTCTGTTCTGTCTGGGCAATCCCCATCTGGCGGAGGACGCGGTTCAGGATACCTTTGTTCACATGGCACAGCACATGACGGAGTTGCGGGATCATCCCAACCCCACCGGGTGGCTCTATCAGACCCTGCGCCACACCATCCTGCACGTCAATCGGGCACGCAGCCTGCTTTTGAGCAAAACGGTTCCGCTGGAGCCGGAGCACATGGATTTACAGCGTGTGGAACCGGAGGAGGTTTCCAGCCTGGACATGGAGGGGAATCAGGATTTGGCGCTGTTAAATCGCTATTACATTCAAGGGGTATCCCTCAGGGCCTTGGCGGAGGAGGCCCAGGTCAGCGAGGCGGCGATGAAAATGCGGCTCAGCGGGCCAGAAAACGCCTGCAAGCGAATCCGCAGATAACAGAGTTAAAAAAGTTCTATTTTTAGCGTTATCTTCCCTCGTTTTGAGGGAATCTATGGGAGGTGAAACCGGATGGAGGAAAAACGTTCCGGCCAGAGCGCAGAAAATATTTTTGAAGCCATGGATACCGCAAGCCTTTATGCGCTGTTAAAGACGGAGATGAATTCCGACGGAGAGCTTGATCTTGCACGCATCAGGGAGATCACCGATGTCCTGGCACAGCGGGAGGACGTGGAAGTACCCGACCCGGAACGGGCCTGGGAATCCTTCCGAGAAACGCATTTGACTACGGAACCCATGTACCCGGAATCTGACGGCCCCGAAGCCACAGAGAAAGCACAGCCCCGGCGGGCGCTGTCTGCAAAAGGACGGCGGCGCTTGCTGCGGGGCGGAATGGTGGCGGCGATCATGCTTACGTTTCTGTTGGGCGCAACGGCGACGGCCCATGCGGCGGGATATAACCTGTGGGCCGCCATCGGGAACTGGACAAGAGAGGCGTTCTATTTCACGTTTTCCGGGAATCAATATACCTCCCCGGAGCTGGAGGAGCTGTGGGATACGATGGCGGAGGAGGATGTCTCCCTGCCTACCTGGCTGCCGGAGGGATATACACAGGATGTCGTTTGGGCGGATGCGGAAATCGGACTGTGGGCGGCGATATATGAAAATGAGTCCGACAGCGTCATCATGTCCATTCATCGGGTGCAGGGTCAGAGCGGCATCACCTACGAAAAGGACGACGAGGCCCCTGAGATTTATTCCACCGGAGGCGTGGATTACTATATTATGACAAACGCAGGCAACTTCCAGGCTGTCTGGACAGACGGTACATACGAGTATTCCATCGTCACATCACAGGAGGATGTTCTGTATCAAATCATTGATTCGATTTAGCAGGGAGTTCTCACGGCATCGTTTCAGATTGGCCTTTGCTTCTCGTTTCCTTTTTCATGACAAGCAAATCAACTGTAATACATATGGCGGCATAGATAACCCAGCATAATCCATAGGTGACAAAAGAATTGCCCAGCATGGGAACTGGGGCAAGCTCTCCGGAAAAGCCGCCGAACAGCCCATCGCAGAGATTAAAGCAGCAGGACAGCGGGATAAGCAGCAAAATCCAGATGTTGGGCAATACAAACAGGCGCTTAGCCCTGGCCTTGTCCTTTGTGTCGATGGCCTGTCCAACCAGGAATACGGCGGTTCCCAACAGCATCATCACCAATCCGATCCCAATACTATACGGCTCCCTCTTTTGCAGCCAGATGGCGACGGAGGACACCAATCCAATGGCGTTTATCGTTGTGCCGATGATGGAAAAAACAGCCGCGCTGTATGCTCGGTCAGGCTCACTGACAGGCTCGATCCCCTTCAGCAGGTAGTCCGTTGTGGTTTCAAAGTAGTCGCTCAGCAAAATGATTTTTTCAATATCGGGGACGCTTTGCTCGCTTTCCCACTTGGAAACGGCCTGCCGGGAAACCCCGATTTTGTCTGCAAGCTCCTCCTGCGAGATTCCTTTGGCCTTCCGCAGGCGCAGAATCCTGTCTGCCAGGTTCATAAAGCAGTACCTCCTTCCGGTTGCTGTCAAAATCATACCATAAACGGCGGTTGCAATTCCACCATTTTCGCCGTTCTATTTGTCAACTGACGGTTGCACTGCGGTTTTACAGGCTCGTTAGGGCCATATCACAGCGCCCTGTGCAAAAATTGATTTTGCTGTCCGGGAATCGGTTGTCTTTTGGAAAAGGATATGCTACGAAAATTGCAAGTGCAAGTTGAACACATCCGCGAAAAGCTTCAATAGAGTCC
>JAJQBJ010000147.1 GCA_021203345.1 Oscillospiraceae bacterium | reverse complement strand
ATGGAAAGACTTTTTTGTTTTTTCACTGTCTACTTGACAGGGGGCACTTCAGTTGATGTTGGACATGATCTCCACCGGATTTTTGAACACATAGGCGTTGATTCGTTGCACAATGTAGTCCTGCTCCTTCCCGTTGTCCCGGAAGGTGACGCGATAGGTGCCGTTGATGTTCCCGGTGTGAAGGGTCACACAGCGGATATAGCGGCCGGGAATCAGAAACGCCCGGCATACAAATTCGATTGTCATAGATAATCCTCCCTACAGAGCTTGACGGACATTCATTTTGTCCATCTGTTTCACAAACAGGTTCAGTATACCACGAGCCGGCTTGCTTGTCATAAACTTATTATAAAAATGGTATAGAAGTTTTTTCCAAATTTACCTTAGCAGAAATCGCCTGATCGGAGAAACGACCAGGCGATTCTGCTTGGGTTACAGAAATTGGGTGATTGATAGAGAAAAAAGAGGGGATCTTTTGGTCAGAAGCAGGGGTTCCTCTGACCATGTTTATCCTACCATACTTGCATCGGGAAAGTTTGAACATTTTAAGACGATTTTCTTAATATTTTCTAAATTTCAACGCGAAATCTTAAGTTTTTCTTAAGATTTTGAAGAATTTTAAGGATTTTCCACGTTTAGCGGTGCTGATGCGGCCTCCAGAATCAGCAGCGAACCGCCGGAGGGCTCCAGCCCGACCTGTTGAGCCAGCGCCGCTGTCCGGGCGTTTTCCGGCTCCAGCAGCGCATAGGGAACGTGACCGTTTTGCAGCTCCCGCCGCAGCATCCAGCGCAGCAGGCCGGGGCCGATGCCCTGTTCCCGCAGGTCAGGCCGAACCGAAAGATAGCAAATTTCCCCGGCGGGGGCTGTTCCCACGGTTCCCGCCAGCTGCTCCCGGATATAGGCCCCATAGACCCGCCGCCGCTGAATCTGGGTGCGAAGGGCTGCCACCGGCAGCGTGGGGTCACAGCTCAGTGAGTCGGGGATGTCCCCCTCGTCCAAGGGCCACACCTCAAAGCCCGGAGAAAACCGGGGCGGCTCCAGATGGGGATACCGCCACAGCTCCCGCAGGGTCAGGGCGCTGTCCGGGAATTTCGACCGGGCGGCATCCAGGCCCCACGGCTGATGCAGAACCGCACGTTTTGCGTCCGCCGGAACAGCCTCTAACAGCCGGGCCAGTGCCGAGGAGGTTTCAGCGCTGAGCAGATACCCGCCCCCGGCGGTATGCCGCAGCAGCACGCCATTCGCGAGGGTGCATACTAGTGCCGCCTCCTGCCGGTAAACGGCCTCCGTCATATCGGTGTGACCGTTGCCTTGGCGAAGCAGATAGGCCAGCGCAGCGGAGGGGTTGTCCTGAAAGGGCAGAATGGGATGGTCGTAGGACTTCACATTTCTCGCCTTCCCTCCAGCGCCCGCATCAGCGTGGCGTCGTCGGCGTATTCCAGATGACCGCCCACCGGGATACCGTAGGCCAGACGGGTGATTTTCACGCCGAAGGGCTTCAACAGCCGGGACAGGTACATGGCCGTGGCCTCACCCTCGGTGTCGGGATTGGTCGCCATAATGACCTCCTGGAGCGTTCCCTGGGTGACGCGCTGCACCAGCTCCCGGATTTTCAGGTCGTCGGGGCCAACATGGTTCATGGGGGAGATCACGCCATGGAGGACGTGATACAGGCCGTTGTACTCCCGCATCCGCTCAAAGGCCACCACGTCCTTCGGCTCCGCCACCACGCACACCACCGTATGATCTCGCTTGGGGCTGGCGCAGATTCCACAGGGGCCATCCCCCTGCGTCAGATTCTGACACACGGGGCAGCAGGTCACGGCACGCTTGGCGGTGACAATGGCGTTGGCGAAGTCCTCCGCCTCGCTGTCCTGCATGGAGAGAACGTAAAAGGCCAGACGCTGGGCGGATTTACTGCCGATGCCCGGGAGCTTGGCAAACTGCTCGGTGAGCTTTTCCAGCGCCGGGGGAAAATACTGCATAGGTCGGAACCTCCTTTAGTTTGCGCCGGGGAAGGGCGTTTCCTCCGCCAGACGGCGCAGCTCCGCGATTTTGGCGGGGATATCGGGCTGGCCGAACACGGCGGAGCCGGCCACCAGCACGTTGGCCCCGGCTGCTACAGCCTTTTGGACGGTCTTTGCGTTGATGCCGCCGTCCACCTCCAGGTCACATTCCGGGTGATAGCGGTCAATCAGACTGCGAACCTTCTGAATTTTGGGCAGCTGGCTGTCCATAAAGCTCTGCCCGCCGAAGCCCGGCTCCACCGTCATCACCAGAATCAAATCGACCTCCTCGATGTAGGGCAGAACCGAGTCCGGGTCTGTGATGGGCCGGAGGGCGATGGCCTTTTTCACCCCATTTTGCTCCATGGCGTGAAGCGCCTCCCGGATATAGGTCGGCCCCACTGCCTCCAGATGGACGGAAATGCAGTCCGCCCCAGCCCGGGCAAAGGGTTCGATGTAGTTTTGAGGATTGTCGATCATCAGATGAACGTCCAGCGGCATTGTGGTACACTTCCGCAGCGCGGACAGCACCGGAATCCCAAAGGTGATGTTGGGTACAAAGGAGCCGTCCATTACGTCAAAGTGCAGCAAATCTGCGGAGGCGGCCTTTTGGCACTCCGAGGTCAGATTCGCCAGGTCGGCGGACAGCAGCGAGGGGGCAATTTTAATCACGGGAAATTCCTCCATCTTTTAAACTTTCAAAATCAGCCGGGAACCGGCGTTCCTCCATCCGCATAGGATGAACTGCGGGAATCTGCCGCAGGCCGCGGGTGTGTTGCTCCTGTCCCCGGTCCCGTCACACAATGGGTGGCCTGTGTGCAGCCGCTTTGAGATAGCCGCCGCCTGGGGCGTGCCAAGGCGCTCCGGGCGGCGGTGGAGTGCGATTTGCACGTTTAATTGTAAAAATCTGCGGTCATAACCTCCCGCACGGAATACCCCTTTTGGGTCAGTGCATCCAGAATCGCCTTTTTGTGGCTGTGGCCGAAGGCCTCCAGCGTGACCCGCAGCTCCACCGCAGACTGGCGGTTGATGGAGACAAACTGATTATGCTCCAGCTTGATGACGTTGCCGTTCTGCTCTGCGATGATCAGCGCCACGCTGACCAACTCGCCGGGGCGGTCAGGCAGCTCCACCGAGAAGGTAAAGACGCGGCCCCGGTCGATCAGACCGTGCTGAATCAGGGAGGACATGGTAATTACGTCCATATTGCCGCCGGAGAGAATGGACACGACGTTCTGGTTCTGGCAGTCCAGATGGTTCAGGGCGGCGATGGTCAGCAGACCGGCGTTCTCCACAATCATCTTATGCTTTTCGGTCATATCCAGGAAGGCTCCTACCAGCTCCCCATCGTCAATGGTGATGATTCCATCCAGATTTTTCTGAATATAGGGGAACACCTTGTCGCCGGGGGTTTTGACTGCCACGCCGTCTGCAATGGTGTCCACGGTGGGCAGCGTCACGATATGCCCGGCCTCCAGACAGGCCTCCATGGAGGCGGTCCCGACCGGCTCCACGCCGATGACCTTGACATTGGGATTCAGCAGCTTTGCCAGGGTCGAGACGCCGGAGGCCAATCCGCCCCCGCCGATGGGCACCAGAATGATGTCCACATCCGGAAGGTCGGAGAAAATCTCATAGGCAATAGTGCCCTGTCCGGTGGCTACGGTCAGGTCGTTGAAGGGGTGTACATAGGTATACCCCTTTTCCTGGCTGAGCTGCTCAGCCAGCTCGGCCGCATCGTCAAAGGTAGACCCCTGTAGAATCACCTCAGCCCCCAGATCTCTGGTGTTGTTTACCTTCACCAGCGGGGTGGTGGTGGGCATACAGATGGTGGCGGGAACGCCCGCCTTTTGGGCCGCATAGGCCACGCCCTGCGCGTGGTTCCCGGCGGAGGCGGTCACCAGTCCGGCGGCCTTTTGCTCCTCGGTCAGGGTGCTGATTTTATAGTAAGCGCCGCGAATTTTGTAGGCCCCCGTGACCTGCATATTCTCCGGCTTCAGATAGACAAAATTGCCGGTGGCCTTGGAGAATGCGGGGGAGGGAATCAGGTGGGTGGTGTTGATGACACCCTTTAAAACATTGCGGGCCGCTTTGAAATCTTCTAACGTCATCATAGCTTTGGTTACTTCCTTCTTGCGTAAAAAATTACATGACTGCACCCTATATTTTAATGATTTGAGTAGGGGTTGTCAATGTCCCGGCGGATTTTTCGCAAAATCCAATTTCCCCACCGAAAGCCCTATCGACAACCCCGGGTGGTTGTGCTATACTCAGGTATCACAGAACAAACAGAGAAGGGAGGCCCTGACATGAGTACCCTGGAAGCGCGGATTGCCGCCAAGATCCCCGGCCCGGACACCGGTATCACCACCCGGAACAGCGTGTGCGATATCTGCGCCCCCGGCCCCCATTGCGGCGTTACCTGCTATGTGAAGGATGGAAAAATCATCAAGATAGAGGGCACGGCGGAGCATCCGGTCAACCATGGCCTGCTGTGTACCAGAGGGCAAAGCGGGCGGCAATACGTCTATCGGAAGGATCGGATTCTGACCCCGCTGCGCCGGGTTGGACAGCGGGGCGAGGGTCGGTTTGAGCCGATCACCTGGGAGGAGGCCTGGGACGAAATCGTCCCCCGGCTGAACCGGGTGAAGGAGGAATACGGCCCCAGCGCTGTGGCCTTTTTTTCCGGATACAACAAATGGTATCGGCCCTTTTTACAGCGGTTGTGCTACTCCTTTGGTTCGGTGAACTACGGAACGGAGTCCTCCACCTGCTTTACCTCCACCGTCATGTCCTGGCGGATTGCCACCGGGGAGGATGTTGCTTCCCCGGATCTGGCCCACGCCGGTATCTTCCTGGGCTGGTGCTATAACGGCTACTACGGTCAATATCTGATGGCCCGGCGCGTGGAGCAGGCCAGAGCCAGAGGCATGAAGGTTATTATCGTAGACCCCCGCATCACCCCCGCTGTGGAAAAGCAGTGCGACCTCCACCTCCGCATTAAACCGGGGACGGACGGCGCTCTGGCCCTGGGGCTGGCCCGGGAGTTGATTGTCCGGGACTGGATAGACCATGACTACATACAGAAGTATGTATACGGGTATGAGGCGTACCGGGACTATGTGATGGATTTCACCCCGGAGCGGGTGGAGGCGCTGACGGACGTGCCTGCCGATCAGCTCCGGCTGGCGGCCCGGATGATTCACACCCATATGCCGCTGGCTATCAACCAGTCCAGCGCCGCCCTGGTTCATCATACCAACGGGATGCAGACCCATCGGGCGGTGATGGCGCTGTCCGCCCTGATGGGAACCTATGACCGTCCGGGCGGCATGATTCCCGCGCCGCTGACCTACGCGCACTCCATGGCCGGGTTTTCTACTCTGGACGAAGCCTTTGCACTGGAAAAATATCCCCAGGGCCAGCCCCGGCCCGTAGGCGCACAGCGGTTCCCACTGTGGGAGCGGCTGGTGGGGGAGATGCAGGGCTGTGACCTGGCACGGCAAATCAGGGAGGAATCGCCCTATCCCATCAAGGCGCTTTGGGCCCACGGCATGAACTTCCGGATGTTCAACGGAGATCGGGAGCTGGAGGCCGCACTGAAAAAGCTGGACTTCTTCGTGGACACAGATCTGTTCCTGACGGACACTGCCAAGCTGGCGGATATCGTGCTGCCCTGCTGTTCCTCTTTTGAACGCGGCGAATTCAAGGTGTTTGGCGGGGGCTATGGACAGTGGACAGAGTCGGTGATTCAGCCGTTGGGGGAGAGCCGACCAGACAGCGAGATCATCTGCGAGCTGGCCCAGCGGCTGGAGCTGGACGATGATTTGCTTCGGGCCGGGCCGGAGGCCTGCGTGCGGTACATCCTGCGGGAAACGCCCGTTGACGTGGACTTTTTAAAGGCGCACAGCCAACTCCCGCAAAAGCTGGAGGGAGTCAAAAAGATTCCCGTAGGGCAGCACGGCTTTCGCACCCCCACGGGGAAGTTTGAGCTTTGGTCTACCGTGATAGAGCAGTTCCCCGGCCTGAACCCGCTGCCCACCTGGCGGGACGGAGCCGATGATGCGGACCCGACTGAATATCCCTTCCGTCTGGTGGCGGGGGCGAGGCTCCCCAATGCGCTCCACTCCCGGCTCCACGATGTTCCCGGGCTCAGATCGTTGCGCCCGGAGCCTATGGCCGATCTGAACGATGAGGACGCCGCCCGGATGGAGGTCTGTCCCGGAGATCGCGTCACACTGACCACCAGCGCAGGCTCCCTTTCCGTCCGGACGAACCCCACACCCCAAGTGAAAGCCGGAACCGTGTATCTGTATCACGGCTATCGGGAGGCGGACGTAAACGCCATTGTGCCCCCCGACCACAATGACCCCTATTCCGGGTTCCCCGGCTATCGCAGCGTACCCTGTCAGGTCAGGAGGTGCGAGGCATGAAGCTGTTATACCAATTTGACCCGGCCAAATGCACCGGCTGCGGCGCCTGCGCCGTGGCCTGCATGGATCAGAACGACATCGACGTGGAGGCTGGGCAGGAGAGCTACCGCCGGGTCTATGAGAAGTCGGTGAACGGATTCCCACAGGCGATTTCCACCGCCTGTCGGCACTGTGACAATGCGCCCTGTATTCCCGCCTGTCCCATGGGTTGCCTGTACAAAGACCCGGATACCGGTCTGACCCGATATGACAATCAAGCCTGTATCGGCTGTAAACAATGTCTGCGGGCCTGCCCCTGGGATGCTGTCACATTCCGGCCCACGGGCCTGAACCGTCCCAAGGTGCGGATGGAGAAATGCCACGGCTGTCTGGAGCGGATTCAGGCCGATCTGATCCCCGCCTGTGTGCGAGCCTGTCCCACCGGGGCGCTGACCTGGCGCTGGGTGGAGACAGATGCAGAGTAAATTGACCTTTCCGGGTAGAAAAAACACTTCGTCGCTCACGGGTGACGAAGTGTTTTTGCATTTGGGAGGGGTTAGGCTCCCTATAGCTCATTTTTCAAACTGCATTTTATAGTAGCTTGCATAGATTCCGCCCAGCTTAATCAGCTCCTCGTGACTTCCACGCTCGGCAATGCCGTTGCCGGAGACGACCAGAATCTCGTCCGCGTTGCGGATGGTGGAAAGCCGGTGGGCGATGGTGATGGTGGTGCGGTCATGGGCCAGCGAATCCAGACTTTTCTGGATTTTGCGCTCGCTCTCGTTGTCCAGGGCGCTGGTGGCCTCGTCCAGAATCAGAATGGGCGGGTTTTTCAAAAACACCCGGGCGATGGAGATACGCTGCTTCTGACCGCCGGACAGCCGGGTGCCCCGTTCTCCCACATAAGAGTCATAGCCGTTGGGCAGACCCATGATAAAGTCATGGATATTGGCTTTTTTTGCCGCCTCCACAATTTCCTCCATGGTGGCGTCTGGCTTGCCATAGGCGATATTCTCCTTCACCGTGCCGCAGAACAGGTACACGTCCTGCTGCACGATGCCGATGTTTTTCCGCAGGGATTGCAGCGTCAGCTCCCGCACGTCCTGCCCGTCAATTATGACTGCGCCATCGGATACGTCATAGAACCGGGGCAGCAGGTTGCAGATGGTGGTCTTTCCGGAGCCGGACGGCCCCACCAGCGCGACAGAGCGTCCCGCCGGGATTTGGAAGGACACCTGGGACAGCACCTCTGTGTCATCGTCCGCATAGTGGAAGGATACATTCTCATAGGAGACGGTGCCCCGGACGTTCTGCAGAGGTCGGGCGTCCGGCGCGTCCACGATGTCCGGCTCCGTCTCGACCACGTCAATGAACCGGCGGAACCCGGACAGGCCCTTCTGCACCATCTCCATCAGCTCCACCAGAATCTGAATGGGGCTGATGAAAATGCCGATGTACAGCGCGTACATGGCCAGGTCGGTGACGTCCATCCGTCCAATGGCGATCAGATAGCCGCCGAACACCAGCGTCACCAGATACATCATCCCCTGGAAGAACAGGTTGCCTCCGGTGAAGGTGCCCATGCAATGATAGTTGGCGTCCTTGCTCATCAAAAAGTTGTGATTGCTTTTTTTGAATTTTTCCCGTTCCACATCCTCATTGGCGAAGGACTGCACCACCCGGATACCGGCCAGCGTGTCCTGCAGGCTGGCGTTCACGTCCCCGATCCTGGCCCGGTTGTCCATAAAGGTGCGCTCCATCCGGCGGTTCTGACTGACAGAAAAGAGCGTCATGCAGACGACCAGCGCCATCAGGGGGATCGCCAGCTCCCAGTTGATTCTCACCAGAAACACAAAGGAGCCGACGATCTTAATCACCGAAATGAACAGGTTCTCCGGCCCGTGGTGCGCGAATTCCGAGATATCGAACAGGTCAGATACCAGCTTGCTCATCATCTGCCCGGAGTTGTTCTGGTCATAGTAGGTAAAGGACAGGGTTTCGTAGTGGTCAAAGAGCTGCTGGCGCATATCCCGCTCCATGTTCGCGCCCATCATATGCCCCTGATAGCTGACATAGTATTTGCACAGGCTCTGAACCAGGTACATCACCAAAAGCCCCGCCGCCATGGGGAGCAGCATCCTCAGAATCTCCCCGGTGTCCCGGGTAAACAGCCCCTTGGTGGCTCCCCGCAGGAATTGGGGATACAGCAGATCCACTACGCTGATTACCGTGGCGCAGAGCAGATCCAGGAAAAAGACCGCCTTGTAGGGCTTGTAGTATCGCACAAATTTTTTCAGAATTTCCATATAGCCTCCGATTTCTGTCTCTATTTTGCATCGGAAGTTATGTTATCAGCTTTGCGGAAAAATGTCAACCGTTGCGAAACGGTTGTTTTCAGAACCCTTTGTCAGGCGATTCCTCCTCCGTTCGGGGCGGGCACAGCTCCATAATGGAGACTTCAAAGGCGGTTTTTTCCTCCTCCACGCCGTCAATCACCTTTAAGTAGGTACGGCTTTGCAGCCGCCCGGAGAAGGAGAGGCTGTCGCCCACTGCCTGCTCCCGACACAGGCGGGCCAGGCTCCCCCAGGCGATACAGGGGAGGTAGTCCGCCCGGCCGTACCGGCGGTTCACCGCCAGAAGCAGGTCGCAGATTTCCCGGCCCAGAGGCGTCCTGCGGTAGATGGTGGGGCGGCACACCACACCTGTCAGGCAGAGGTCGTTCCGGGGCGGCTCGTCGCACGGCTCCAGGGTGCGGGCAAAGAGGAAAATTTGCAGCCGGCTCCCCACGCCGGTACGGTTGTTATGGGAGCGAACCTCCCCGGTTGCCCGCAGACCGTCCCCGTCCGACACGGGGCAAAGCTCCAGCAGACTGCGGCTGACGATCAGGTGCAGGACATCGGTATTTCCGCTGAGCCGGGGTACCGCCAGCGTCAGGCGGTAGTAGTCCTCGCCGTGGTTTTCGTGGGAAAATTCCGGCTCACCCCGGGCCGTTCCGATGAGAACCCCATAATTTCCATTCCATTCTGAACACATTTCACTCTCTCCTTTGCTATTTGGCGGCGTCAGCCGTTTCGCTTTCGCTGGCTATACGATATGCAAGGGAGGCGGGGGATATGCACAAAGAAACGGCGGAGGGAAGGCCCCTCCGCCGTTCTGTTCCTGTGATATGAAATTATTCTGCGGGCAGAATGGTGTCCAGCGCGCCGTCCCCGTCCGTGTCGGTGAGAATGGTGTCCATCTTCCCGTCGTCGGTGGTGTCCATTTCCACGGTGTCCACGCGGCCGTCGCCGTTGGTGTCCCGCATCACGGTGTCGATGCGGCCATCCCCGTCGGTGTCCAGCTCCACCGTGTCCACCACGCCGTCGCCGCTGGTGTCCCGCAGAATGGTGTCTACGCGGCCGTCGCCGTCGGTGTCCAGCTCCACCTGGTCGGCGGAATCGGATTCTTCCGCTTCGGGCGTTTCAGGAGCCGCCTCCTCATCCCTGGGCGCATAGTCCTGGGCGTCGGGGTCGAACTCGTCGTCGTAATCCTCTTGTTCCCGCTGGTTCCGCTTCATCATAGCCGCCACAACGCCGATACCGGCCACGGCTGCACCGGCCAGCAGAAGCCCGGGCAGGGCAGATTTTTTCTTACTCATAAAAAGTCGTCCTTTTTGTGTTTCGCCCTGGGCCTCCCGCGGGAGCGGAAAGTCAGGCGAAGAAACTGTTTCGCCTTATGTGATGGGGCTATTATAGCACGGATTTCTCCGAAAAATATGAATATTTTTTAAAGATGCTTCCGTGACGCAGGATTTTTCGGGGCGGGGTTAGTCCACCAACGCGCGATACAGGAACGTCACGACCATGCACCGCTCGCAGGTCACAAACGGCCCGAAGGTAGTTGCAGTTGTGCCGCTGGTTACGCCTTCCTCCACGGCCCACAGAACCGCATTGTAGAAGTAATCATCCGTGTCTACGTCCGTGAAGGGGTTGCTGGTCGTTGTAACCTCCGGCTTGCCAAAGTAGCGATACAGGAACGTGACAACCTGGCACCGCTCACACTTGTTATAAGGGCTGAACGTAGTATCAGAGGTTCCGGTGGTGATGCCCTGTTCCACAGCCCAAAGCACAGCAGTATAGAAATAGTCGCCCTCGTTGACATCGGTGAAGGGATTCTCGGTGCTGGTCGGCTCCGGACAACCGGCGGCACGCCACAGGAAGGTCACGACCTGGCAGCGCTCGGCGGTCAGGAACGGGCTGAATGTGGTTTCCGTGGTGCCGGAAGTAATGCCACTGTCCACGGCCCAGAGAACGGCGTTGTAGAAATAGTGACCAGTGTTGACATCGGTGAAATGGTTCGAGTCCAGAGCATCCAGATCCACAGAATACCAGGTAATACTCCCCACAAAGCCATCCGCCACAGCCCAGGACAGCGCATTACCCTGTACAATGGGCTGAATGGAAGTATTTGAGAGCCTTGCTCCGTAAATTGCAGTTTCCTGTCGGAGTATATTTCCGCATTTATCCAAAATCACATAGCGAATACTGTCAAAGGAACCATTGACAAACTTCTCCCACAGGACGCAATATGCACCGCTGTCCAGCGTTACAATCTTCACATTGCCCGCCTGCTCTGTTTCCGTACACTGGGTAAGCCATACCACATTTTGATCTGCTACCTCGCCGGTAGCCACGTCAATGCGATCCTCACCCGCAAGGTCAAATTCTACATCCAGGAGCAAGCTGGCGTCTGCGATACGAACAAAAACATCGTAGATGCCCGTACTCGGACCGGAGGAATAGTAGATATCCGTTGTATACACTCGCTCTGACTTTCCCGCCACAGCATAGGTGGAGTTACTCATCGCCACACCGGCCATATAAGTATAGGTATCATTGCCATCCAGATGGTTGGCGTTGGTTCCATATTGTCCGCTGGAATGGAACAGAACCGTTCTTCCGTTTCCACTGACTGTACGGATGGTACCATCCTCAATCACATAGCGGTTCAGATTGATTCCTCGGCCGCTGCCTGCATCGCCCATCTGTACAGCAGCAAAGCCGTAGTCCGTTGCAATCATAGATACGCCAAAGGAGTGAGAACCCTGATTCGTACTGGAGTTTACCACGGTCATGGTGTCCGCGTCAATCCCTACAAATTCGCAGCCCTGATGCTGGATTCCATCGCTGGACTCCATCCACCTTGTATCAAACAGCACACACAGATAACCTGCCTGATAGACAATATTTGCATTTCCAGACCGGAAAGGGAACTGCGCCCGGGTTGTCTGAACAGGAAGGCCCAGCACTTCAATCAGCGACCCATTCTTATCATATTTACATATCTGGACATTTTCCACATCCAGAGAATCGTCAATTTCGTCATCATAAATGGTCATTCCCCATACGACATAGAGGTAATTGTCATCACCAATCGTTGCCGCACCAAAGGTATACCCTTCGTTCTCCAGTTCCAGCACGGCGCCGACCTCGGCCTCCGGCACCACAAGTACACTGTCCCTGTATCCATAAAAAGCGAATAGGTTTCCTTCGGAGTCCATATGATATAGTCCCCTTAGAGTAGACACTCGAAAAAGCAAAAATTCGAGACTA
>JAJQBJ010000009.1 GCA_021203345.1 Oscillospiraceae bacterium | reverse complement strand
CGCTACTCTTTTTTCCTTTCCCTCATTTGTAAAGTATCATTGTAACACCTACAGATTTCTTTCGCATTGTAGGAACCGGAATGAAACGGCGGCAGCTGATGCTCAGGCCAGATAGCGGGCAAAGAACGCGCACAGCTTGTCAAACGGAATAATATCCATTTGGTCATACAGGTCGGTGTGAACTGCGCCGGGAATGATCATCAGCTCCTTGTTGTCGCCGGTGAGCTTTGCAAAGGCGTCCCGCTGAAATAGCAGGAGTGGGCCTTTTCGCCGTGGATGATGAGAACAGCGTTCCGAATCTCCTGGCTGTACTGCAAAATCGGCTGATTCAGGAAGGACTGGCACCCGGTCACATTCCAGCCGCCGTTGGAGTTCAGGCTGCGGGGGTGATAGCCCCGCTGGGTCTTGTAGTAGTCGTAATAGTCCTTCACAAAGAAGGGCGCGTCCTCCGGCAGCGGGTCAACCACGCCGTCGCCCAGGGCGTAGGTGCCGCTCCTGTAGTCAGCAATGCGCTGGGCGCAGAGGGCCTTGCGCTTTTCGTACCGGGCCTCCTCGCTGTCCTCACTGTCAAAGTAGCCGTTGGCATTCACCCGGGTCATGTCGTACATGGTGGAGGCCAACGTGGCCTTGATGCGGGTATCCAGCGCCGCAGCGTTCAGGGCCATGCCGCCCCAGCCGCAGATGCCGATGATGCCGATTTTCTCCGGGTCAACGTTATCCTGCACGGACAGAAAATCCACCGCCGCCATAAAGTCCTCGGTGTTGATGTCCGGGGAGGCCATATACCGGGGCTGTCCGCCGCTTTCGCCGGTGAAGGAAGGGTCAAAGGCGATGGTCAGAAAGCCCCGCTCCGCCATGGTCTGGGCGTACAGGCCGGAGGATTGTTCCTTTACCGCCCCAAAGGGGCCGCACACCGCGATGGCAGGTAGCTGACCCGCTGCGTCCTTCGGCTCATAGAGGTCGGCGGCCAGCGTGATGCCGTACCGGTTGTGGAAGGTCACCTTCCGATGGTTCACCTTGTTGCTTTGCGGGAACACCTTGTCCCACTCTGTTGTCAGATTCAGTTTTTCTTCCATGTTATGAAGCCTCGCTTTCTGTGTTTATTTTAATACGTTGTATTGTTCTTCATTCACCGGTTCCAGCCATTCATTGGAGCTGCTTTCGCCCGGCACCTCCACCGCCAGATGGGAGAACCAGCTGTCCGGGGCCGCGCCATGCCAGTGCTTTACGCCCACCGGAATGTTGATGCAGTCGCCGGGGCGCATTTCCACGGCCTCCTTGCCCCACTCCTGATAATAGCCGCGCCCGGCCACGCAAATCAGGATTTGACCGCCGCCCTTGTCCGCGTGGTGGATGTGCCAGTTATTGCGGCAGCCAGGCTCAAAGGTCACGTTGAAGATGCCCACCTGGTCGGTGGAAACAGGGGCGAGGTAGCTCTGCCCGATGAAATATTGGGCAAAGGCGTCGTTGGGTGCGCCAATGGGGAACACCATCTCGGCGGCATGGGCGGCCTTTCCGTTGGCGGGAGCGGCGTCCTCGGCCCAGACCTCCTTTGCCATGTTGAACACAGCCCAGCCCTTGGGCCAGCCCACATAGAAGGCGGCATGGGTGATGATTGCCGCAATTTCCTGTCTGGTCACACCGGCCTTCTTCGCGTTCTCCAGATGGTATTTCAGCGAGGAATCCGTGATACCGGAGGACATCAGCGCCACCACGGTGATGATGCACCGGGTCTTGTGGTCGATGTCGGGGTTGTTCCAGTTCTCACCGAACAGCACATCATCGTTGAAGTGTGCAAAGTCCGGTGCAAAGTCGCCCAAGGCAGCACGCCCTGCGGTCTGTACGATTTTTTCCATGAGAAACCTCCGTTTCGTTTTCAGTTTATTAAATTGTTTCCGCCCATTGCTTCAGGCTTTCGACGGATGCTCTGCCATTGAGGAGCTTTCCGACCACGATTTCCGTCTCCGATGAAACCGAGGTTTTCAGCACGTCCGCCGTCCGCCCGAACCCGCTGCCGCCGGAGATGGCAAAGAGGACGATTTTCTTTCCGGAAAAATCATAGCGCTCCAGGAAGGTCTGAATGATGGTGGGAGCCAGTCCCCACCAAATCGGGAAGCCCAAAAAGATGGTGTCATACCCGGCGATATCTGCGTCCGTATCCGCCAGCGCTGGGCGGCTGGAAGGGTCGTTCATCTCGATGCTACTGCGAGATTTTTTATTCGTCCAGTCCAAATCGGCGCTGGTGTATGGCACCTTGGGCCGGATTTCGTACAGGTCTGCGTTGACCGCCTGCGCCAGCTTTTTGGCTGCGGATGCAGTTACACCGCTGGCTGAAAAATATGCTACGAGCTTTTTTGCTGCCATTTTAAAGTCCTCCTTCTGCCGGGGCTGTCTGGCTCGGCTTTGATTTTAATGTATAGATCATGTAGTCAACCTGATCGACCAGCTGCTGCTGACCGTGCAGCTCCTCCATCAGCTTTGCTCTGACCTTTTTCAGAACGAGGAGCTTTTCTTCCACGGTTTTCTCCCCGGATTCCGTCATGGCCTCAATTTCTGTAATTGTCATGGACATCCCTCCTAGGGGAACCACTAACAACTACGTCTGCGGCATCTGACGAATCTTTCACGCCAGAAATGCGTTGCAAAAACTTGAAATACACAAAGTATTCCTGCGTTTTTGCGCCTTTTTCTGGAGCGTGGGCCGAATGGCCAATTCTTCTTACACGCCAATACAGTGAGCGATGGCCGTTAGGCCATGCGAATCGTTGACGCAAAATCTTTCGCCAGCTGCTCTTGCCGCAGTTATTAGTGCTTCCCTGGCATAAAAAACGGGTATGAAACATACTGCTGTTCCATACCCGTATTATAATTCCGCAGCTGTGTTATTTCAAATACCTTGTTTCTATCGGTCAGCTATGCCTGAAAAGCATTTAATATGCTCGACAAACCGGGCCACCGCCGCCGTAAGGGGCTGACTGCGCTTCCACGCATAGACGCAATCGGACAGAATTTCGGGGGAGAGGGGACGGCTGGCGATTTTGTCCTTGTCCCAGAAGGGAATCGCCCCTTCCACCACGATGGAATAGCCCAGCCTTGCCTGCACCATCAATGCGCCGTTGGTTGCAAAATTGCTGGTGAACAAAATCTGTTCCTCCGAAAGGGTATCGCCAAACCAGTTGGAAAGCTCGTTGCGGACGTTGGCCCGGGAGGGGAGAACCAACGGCTTTCCCGCCAAATCCTGGGGAGAAATGCACTCCTTTTGGGCCAGAGGGTCATCCGGGTGCATCAGGACGACCCAACGCTCCTGACGCTCCAGGCGGATAAAGTCAAATTTTTCGATGTCGATCGGCTCCAGAAGAATCCCGATGTCCGTCAACCCCTTTTCCATCTGGTCTTTCACAGTGTCCGCAGTGGCCGTGAAAATGTCGTAGGTGACCAGCGGATAGGATTTGTGAAAGTCGGAAATGAGTTCGGGCAGCAGCCCCACGGCGGCCAGTTCCCCGCAGCCGATGACGATGCGGCCCTCGATCAGCTCGTCCTGCTCGATCAGCTCCCGCTGGGTCTTGTCCACCAGAGACAGAATTTCCTCCGCTCTGCGGCGGAGCAGCATCCCCTCGCTGGTCAGGGTGATTCTTCTGGCCCCGCGTTCAAACAGCTTTACGCCCACCTCATCCTCTAGCCCGGCCATCTGCCGGCTGAGGGTTGGCTGGGTGATGTGCAGCAGCTCCGCCGCCCGGTTGATGCCGCCCTCCCGGGCCACGGTGAGAAAATAGCGAAGAACCCGAATTTCCATAGCTTACCTCCTGACAATACGTTCTGCAATCTTCCGATAGTTTGAATTTTCCTTCCGGAAAACCATGTGAAAAGTGACATTGGCCTCCGGATTTGAAATCGGCACCACCACCCGGCCCTTTACAAAGTTCCCATCCAACGCCAGATTCGTGACGAAATAGGGCAGGGTAGAGGTGCGTGCCAGTTCCCGGAATTCAAACTCGTCTGTCTGCACCAAAAACCGGGACGCCGGCATTTTTTCGTGGCACAGGTCGCTCCAAAAGCCGATATCCGATTTCAGCAGACAGTTATAGCCGTTGAGCTGCTCCAGCGTGAGGGAGGAACGGCCCGCCAGCTCATGATCCGGCGGCAGGCAGACGGACAGCTCCTCCCGGACAAAGGGAATACATTCCGTTTCATCGTTCTCCACCGGGAAGGGGAGAATCCCGATTTCACAGGCATTGCCCTTCACCCGGTTCAGAATGGCGGAAAGCTCCGTCAGCCGGGAGGAGATGGTCTTGCCCGGGAACTGCTCGGAAAGGACGGGGAGCAGGCTCCAGAGCGGGGCCGGGGCGCAGGATTCCACCGAGATGGTGTGCAGGCGCTGGTCAAACCGGCGCACCTGCTGAACGGCACTCTCCGCATCTGACAGGAGCGCAGCGGCGTATTCCACTGCTTTTCGCCCGGTTTCGTTCAGCGCGAGCCGGTTTTTGCCGTGTACGAACAGAGAAACGCCAAATTCCTCCTCCAAATGCTGCATGGTGCGGGTCAGGGTGGGCTGTGAGATATGCAGCTGCTCCGCCGTTTTGGATAAGGTTCCGCACCGGGCGAAGGCCACCAGCTGCTCCAGCTCGTACAAATTCAACATAGTCCAATGCCTCCGTGCGCTATTCGCCGGATGAATAGCGGTTTTCGATATTGCTATTGTACATTCTTTTTGCTTTGTTGTAAACTCTGTATGGAAGATTACTTCAATTTTTATCAGATTATCAGACAGGAGGACTCTTTATGAATTATGTAACCTTGAACAACGGCGTCAAAATGCCCCAGCTGGGGTACGGCGTTTATCAAACGCCGCCGGAGGAAACAGAGCGCTGCGTGCTGGATGCGATTTCCGTGGGCTATCGCTCCATCGACACGGCCCAGGCCTACTACAACGAGGCGGGGGTAGGAGCCGCCATTCGGAAATGCGGACTGCCCCGGGAGGAGCTGTTCATTACCACAAAGGTGTGGATCAGCAACGCAGGGTATGAAAAGGCGAAGGCCTCCATTGCGGACTCCCTGAAAAAGCTGAATACCGACTATATTGACCTGCTGTTGATTCATCAGCCCTTCAGCGATTATTACGGGACGTATCGGGCCATGGAGGAGGCGTACAAGGCCGGTCAGGTGCGGGCCATCGGCGTTTCCAACTTCTATCCTGACCGCTTTATTGACCTTGCCAACTTCTGCGAGATCGTCCCGGCGGTCAATCAGGTGGAGACGCACCTGTTCCAGCAGCAAAAGACCGCCAAAGTCGTGATGCAGAAATACGGCACGCAGATCGAATCCTGGGGCCCCTTTGCGGAGGGAAGGAACGATTACTTCAACAATCCGGTGCTGGGAGAGGTTGCGGCCCGGTATGGCAAAACCCCGGCGCAGACCGCCCTGCGCTTCCTGCTGCAAAGCGGTGTGGTGGTGATTCCAAAGTCCACCCACAAGGAGCGTATGGCAGAGAATTTCGAGGTATTTGACTTCGAGCTGGACGCAGAGGACATGGCGAAGCTGGAGGCGCTGGACACCGAACAGAGCCTGTTCTTCTCCCATTACGACCCGCAGACCGTGGAGTGGTTTATGACGGTTGCAAAATAAGGCGCAGTTCGACAGACAAACAGCACGATGAACAGAAAAGACCAGAGGGCTTTCGTCCTCCGGTCTTGGTGTTTAAGGGGTTGTCCTTACTGCAACTGTGTGCAATTAGAGCATCTCGTAGATGCCAGCAGCGCCCATGCCGCCGCCGATGCACATGGTCACCATGGCATACTTGCCGGCAGTCTCGGGATCCTGCAGGTAATCCAGAGCCTTGCAGGTCAGGAAAGCGCCGGTAGCACCCATGGGATGACCCAGAGCCATAGCGCCGCCATAGGGGTTGACCTTGGCGGTATCCCACATCTCCTGGAAGCCGTCCAGATGGGGATCGTTGTTGACGTTCTTGACGCAAGCCATAGCCTGAGAAGCAAAGGCCTCGTTCAGCTCGATGACGTCCATGTCCTTCACGCTCTTGAAGCCAGCCTGATCCAGAGCCTTGGGGATCGCATAGACAGGGCCCATACCCATACGGGTAGCGTCACAGCCGGCGACCTGGAAGGCGATCATCTTGGCGATGGGCTTAATGCCATGCTCAGCGGCATAGTCGGAGTCCATGATCATCACATAGGCAGCAGCGTCAGTGGTCTGGGAAGAAGTAGCAGCAGTTACCTTGCCGCCCTCCTCAGCGGGAACGAAGCAGGACTTCAGGCCGGCCATCTTCTCCATGGAGGTGGTCAGGGTGCCGTCCAGATCAGCCAGGATGCCGTTGTCGTAATCAACGACAGTGCCGTCTTCCTTGGTGTAGGGGATGATGGACTTAGCCAGCTTGCCATTCAGACGGGCCTTGGCAGCGCGGGTGTGGGACTCCAGAGCCATCGCGTCCATTTCCTCACGGGTGAAGCCGTAGTCGTTGGCGACGTTCTCAGCAGTCTGGCCCATGGACATATAGCCGCCGGGATAGTTGTCAACAATCCACTTGTCGCCATAAGTCTCGAAGTCATAGGGGGTGAAGCAGCCACTCATGTACTCGCAGCCACCGGCGATGCCCACCTTGTACTGACCGGCGATGATGGCGTTGGTCACGGTGGAGATGGCCTGCAGACCGGAGGAGCAGAAACGGTTGATGGTCTGAGCGGGGATGCAGTCCCAAGCGGTGCCGCCAGCGCGGTTGACGATCAGACGGGAAGCGTTCAGATTCATCTGGTTGATGTGCATGGCGCAGCCGGTGATGACGTCGCCGATGTCCTCGATATGCTCCGCAACATAGGGAACCTTCTCGATGACGCCCTTCAGGCAGACAGCGGAAAAGTCAACGGGATGCACGTCGGTCAGGCCCAGATGCTTCTTCTTGGCGCTGCCGTTTGCACGGGTGCAGGCAGTGCGGCCATAGGCCACAATAACAGGATAGCTCATTGGAATTACCTCCTAAAAAATTTTACGAAAGGGACGACATTTCGTCGCAAGAGTATTATAACACACTATATTGGAAATTGCACTAGCATTTTCAAAAAAACTTTGGAACGTCTCCAACCTTTTTCCCTGCAAATAGGAGACAAAAGCCCCCTTTTGCAGGGTTCGGCGGCCCTCAGCCGAGGAACCGTTCCGCTTGGGCCAGCACCTCCCGGTCGGAATCGTGGGTCAACCGGGCCATGGCCTGCTCGAAGGGGAGAAGCAGAATCTCCGCCACCTCCTCCGGCTGGGGCCGGGGCGTGCCCGTGTCCAGCTCCCCCAGGAAGAACACTACGTCCTTCATGACGCCCGGACGGGGCGAATAGGTGATGACCTGGCGAAAGCCCGCCAGGAACCGGGCGGTCAGGCCCGTTTCCTCCAAAATCTCCCGCCGGGCGGTTTCCTCCTCAGTTTCCGCGCCCTCCACATGGCCCTTGCACAGGGTATAGTGGCCCAGCGTGCTGTGCAGAATCAGATAGCTTCGGCCTACCTCACCCTGGGTGTACAGCACCGCACCGCAGCTTTTTTCCTGTTTCACGGCAGCTCCTCCTTACGGGTTGGCGGCGTTTTTGTACACCGGGCCGGGCTTTTTGACCATGCGGTTCATATAGGCCACAATGGGAGTCAGGGCGGAACAGTCCACCTGGCTCATGGTTCCGTCGTCCCCGGCGGCGGTGATCTCCGCATCCAGCGGCAGCGCCATGGACTGGCACAGGGGAGACAGGTCATACATGGTCTGACAGGTGGGAACCGTATCAAAGGACTTGTTTTCCACCAGCGCCACCGGCGCGGCCATCAGGGAGCGGCACATGCTGATGCAGCGCTGCACCGGCCCCACGGCCAGATTGCCCGGATTGGTGACGATTACCGTGCCGGACAGGGGGAACTCCGTAAACAGGTTCAGATGCACGTCCCCGCCGTTGGAGGGCATATCCACCAGCAGCACGTCCAGCTCGCCCCAAAGGGTACCGGAGTACATATAGCTGACCACGTTGTACTGATCCCCGGAGGGCCACAGCACCGGCGCGGAGCGATCCGCCTCAATCAGGTTGAAGGACATGACTTTGATGCCCTCAGGGGAGACGACGGGATTCATCTTATTGTCCGGGGCGGAGGTCACCTGATGGCCCAGCAGCCCCATCATCTGGGGAATGGTAGAGGCGGACAGGTCACAGTCCAGGATGCCGACCCTGGCCCCCTGACGGGCCAGCTCATAGGCCAGCATCACCGTGACGGTGCTTTTTCCCGTGCCGCCCTTTCCGGAGGTGACAATATACATCCGTTTGGCGAACACGGGGAGGTGATTTTTCTCCTCGCAGCTGCCCTGACAGGAGGCGCAGTCGCCGTGACAGCCCTCGTCAAAGGTGCGCTGAATCTCGTCATTGATTTCGTCATACATATCCGGTGTGATATCCTTCCACTTGGAAGGGTCAGTTACATAGCTCATGCAAAATCCTCCGTTTCGCCGCAGGGTGCGGCTTAAATGATCTGGCGCCCTTCCGATGGCGGAAGGGGCATTTTTGGTTGTTCTTTCAGGGATGTTCCATGCCCAGCCGCCGGTAAATGGCCTCCAGCAGCTGTTGGGCGGATTCCTGGGGCGAGCAGGTCAGCGTATCCAGCAGCACATCGGGCGCGGCGGGAACCTCGTAGCAGGAGCCTTTTCCGGTGAAATTTTGGATGTTACCGGCGTTGGCCTTTTGATACAGCTGCTTGGGGTCGCGCTCCTGACAGGTGGCGTAGTCCGCCCGGACATAGACCTCGATCAAGTCTCCGCCGGCCTTTTCCCGGGCCAGCGCCCGGTGCCGTTGGAACGGCGAAATTGTAGCTACCAGCGTCACCAGCCCCGCATCCCGGAACAGGGCGGCAGTCTCGGCCACCCGGCGCTGATTTTCGTCCCGGTCTGCGTCGGAAAAGCCCAGGTCGGCGGTCAGCCCCCGGCGCAGTTTGTCTCCGTCCAGCAGATAGGCGGGGATACCCTCTGACAGCAGCTGACGCTCCACCAGCTGGGCGATGGTGGACTTCCCGGCCCCGGAGAGGCCCGTCATCCACACCACAAGGCCCTGGTGTCCGGTGAGCTGCTCCCGTTCGCTGCGGGAGAGCGCCCCCGCGTTCAGCCGGATATTCCGCCGGTCATAATCCCCGTCGGGAAGGCCCTCCAGAAATTGGCCCTGACAGACCAGTGTACCGCCGGACAGCAGCGCAAAGCCGCTCAGCGCGGGGCTGGTGGCCTCCGTATCTGCAATCAGGGTGGTGTCCGATTTCAGGGTGCAACAGCCGTTGGCCTCTTCCCGCTCGCAGGTCACATCCGTCAACCTGTCTCCATAGCGCAGGGTATAGCTTTTTCCGGCTTCGGGCGTTTGGCCTTGCAAAATCTCTGCCCGCAGCCGCGTGCCGACAAAGGGCTGCACCTGATTTGCACAGGCTGCCACCTGAGACGGCGGCAGCGTGAGCTGCTCCTCCAGAAGGAAGGCCGCCGGGGAGGGGACAGAGGCCACGATTCCCCGCTTGCCGCAGGGGTAAAAGATGACCGAATCTCCCGCACACACGCCGCCGGAGAGTACCTTCCCGGTGATACTGCGGCCCTGACAGGCCTCCGTCACCATGCGGAAGGGGGGCGTGGGATGAATATTCTGTTGGCTCATACAGCCTCCTCCATGCCCCGCATGGGGAATCCGTAGTGTTCAAAGTAGAAGCCCAGCTGCTCGTTGATTTTCCGCTGGAGCCGCGGCTCCAGATGGAACTGGTTCACCTGATAGTGGCGCTGGCTGTCGATGTGGGCCTGGAACCGGGGCTTGGCGGCCTGAAAGCCGGGCAGCTCCAGCCGGTCATAGATGCGCTCCAGCGTCTCCATGGGGGCCTTGGTCAAATCCGAATAGGCTATCTCAATCAGCTGATTCTGGGGAATCTGCTTGCAGTCCTCAAAATACTGCTGATAAATCAGCTTGAACTGATAAATCGCCATATCCTCCAGCCACTCGTCGGAGGGCATTTTCTCAAATGTCATGGCGGGAACGCCCTCCCGGAACATATTCAGGGTACTCATCAGCACCTTGTAGGGGTCGCGGTAGATGTTGATAAATCGGGCGTCCGGGTACATCTCATGGAGCATTTTGGCCTTGGCGGTGTTGTCCGGGCTTTTGAACAGAATGCGCTTGCCATCCTTGGCGTAGGTCATTTTTTTCAGGATATAGCGATGGGTCTGCTCCCACTTTTCCCGCTGCCGGGGCGTCATGTTGGCGGCAAAGTTCAGGCCGATGTATCGCTCCGCATTTTGGGGGAAGGTGATCATGTGGGTGAAGGTGGCCTCCACGATGTTGGCCATGGCATAGGCTTCCTCCTGGGGGGATTCCGCCCGCCACTCCATCGTATCGCCGGGGCGGCTGCCGTCCAGCGCCCGGTTGTAAATGGGAATCAGCAGCCTGGATATGGTCAGAAAATGGTCAAAGGTAAAGGTGTTTACCGAGTCCATATAGGCCGTATCCGGATCCTGGGACAGCAGATTGAACAGATAGGTGGTGCCGCTGCGCCAGTGGCCCAGGATGAACAGGGGCGGCTTTTCCACCTGGGTCTTTTGGATGCGGCCATGATAAAGCCCCCGCTCGATCAGGCCGGGAATTTCCAGCGCCGCAGCGGTTCCGTAAACATAGCCGATGTGCCGCCACTGTCCCTTCCAGTCGATATCCTTTCGATTCTGCCACAGCAGCCGGTTAAAATGGCTCAGGCGGCAGCTTTGCATATAATGCGCTTTCATCGCACAAATCTTCCTTTCGGCGGCTCTGTAAACGGTTCAAAGAGGACGGGAATGAAACTCACTTTACCTCAAAGGCGAACCGCACGAACCGATCCACCTGCTCCATCTCCTGAAACGTGGCGATATACACCTGGTTGCCCATGGTGCCCGCCAGCGCGTCGGGCATCCGGGTTTCCAGCCGGATGGAGGAGGAGTAGACATTGTTGATATCCTGGGTGGCGTGGGTATAGGACACGCCGTCCCTTCTGCCGCAGTAGACGCAATACTGTTTGGGGCCGGAATAGGTGTGGCGGCACTGGTCAAAGGCCACCATGTCCGCCCAAATCTGATACAGATCCACGGAGTTGGCAAAGTTGATCATGTCCGGGGTAAAGCCGCCAGCGGGCCGCATATTGACCTCCAGCGCGACGATATCCCCCACCTGGCCCAGATGCTCCTTGGCCTCCGTCAGACGGAAGAATTCCAGATGGAAGGCCCGGCTTTTGGCGCCGAAGGCTTTCAGCGTGGCCTTTCCGGCCCGCTCCACCTCCGGGGGAACCTCTTTATTCACATAGTAATAGCAGGCCACGCCCTCGTTCACCATGTCCATGATGGAGTTCCGGGTGACGTGGGAGGTGGCGAACAGCACCTCGCCCTGCGAGTTGCACACGCCGTCATAGGTCGTCACCTCGCCGGAGACATATTCCTCCATGATATAGGGCACGTCGGGCTTGTCGGCGAAAAAGCCCTCCAAATCCCCATCGTTTTTCAGGCGATAAGTGGCCTCGGCCCCCACGCCGTTGTCCGGCTTCACGATAACGGGATAGCCCACCTGGTCGATAAAGGCGCGGGCGCTTTCCAGCGTGGATATAAGGTGATATCGGGCCGCCGGGATTCCCGCCTTCTGATAGAATTCCTTCATGGCGGACTTGTACTTGAAGCGGTGCAGCTCGTCGCTCTTAAGTCCGGTGGTGATATTGAAGTCGGTACGCAGCCGGGCGTCCTGCTCCAGCCAGTATTCGTTGTTGGACTCCAGCCAGTCGATCTTGCCGTACTTAAAGGTGAAGTAGCCCATGGCCCGCACCATTTCGTCATAATTTTCCAGGCTGCCCACCTTGTAATACTCCGTCAGGGCGGCTTTCAGGTCGGGGTGCAGCGCATCATAGGCGCAGTCGCCGATGCCCAGCACGTTCACGCCGTTCTCCTTCAGCCGCACGCAGAAAAAGCGGTAGATTTCCGGAAAATTGAAGTGCCCCCTGTCAAGTAGACAGTGAAAAAACAAAAAAGTCTTTCCATGA
>JAJQBJ010000037.1 GCA_021203345.1 Oscillospiraceae bacterium | reverse complement strand
TCATGGAAAGACTTTTTTGTTTTTTCACTGTCTACTTGACAGGGGGCACTTCAACGGGCCGGGGTTCGCAGGGGCTTGAGGGCAGCAGGCCACCAACAAGCAGAGGAGGTATATACCGAGGCATTGCTTGCCCCGCCCGCCTGGTGAAATGGAGTAGAAAGTCTCACCGGATGCAATTTGTCAAGGGTAAATTAATCAAGCAGCTCCCGTTCCAACTCACTCCCCAAAAATCTGATTCAAGAGTTCATTAGTCAGGGTAACATGGAAAAACGTCTCATAAAATGTGCTGGTCTGGCTCTTTACCTCGTCCATGGTATAGGCGCCGGACAGCTTACAAGCCACCCAATAGGCTTCCAGGGGGCTTTCCACGCTGCCCTCGGCCCAGTCCACCATGCCGGTGGGGTTGACATAGATGGAATAGGCTCCCACAATGGCCCGGTAGAACTTCTCTCCGTCGATGTAAATATAACCGTCCTCACTGGAATCGTGATACTGCCAGAACCAGTTGTTTTCCAGTGCGGTTTTTACCGAGCTGTCCGCCACAATAACGGCGGGGAACTGACTGCCGCCCAGCTGATAATAGACGGACGAATACAGGCGGGCCACAAACAGGTCGTAGGCTGCGCCGTATTCCCCGGCCCCGGAGTAATAGGTAGCCAGGGAGCCACTGACCGACGGGGTGAACTGGTGGAACATGGGCGTGACATAAACGTAGTTGGTTGCTTTATGGGTATTGGCCCGGGTGGACTCGTTGGTGACGTTGGCGGCGGACATAAAGGTGGACATCAGCTGACTCTTGGCAGGGGAATAGGCCACCGCCAGCCCCGTTCCGCTGGAGTCCAGCACGCCCTTGGTGTCGTTCAGAACATAGCTGGCGTCGCTGTCCCAGAATGCAATATACAGACTGGTCAGGCTGTTTCCGGAGGTACTGCTGCTGACGCTGGAAACGGTGGATTCCACCCAGGCGTTGTAGCTGTTTGCGATGTCGGTGCAATCCTCGCCGGTGGAGGAGGTTCCCAGCACCTGAGCCACCAGCGTAACCGCATTTTCCAAATTGGCTTGAGAGGTTAGGGCAGGCAGAACAAAGTAGGCAATGCCCGCTTCGTTGAGCTGCTGCACCTGGCTGTCCGTAAAGGTATTCTGTCCGCTGATTTCAAAGCACACGTCCGGGCTGGCCGCTAACAAGGCGGTAAAGCAGGAATCCGTGATGGCGGAGCTGCCGTCGCCCGTCCACCAGGTCTGAATGGAGCTGTAATCGGAGAAGGCGGCAGCGGCCAGGGAAGAACTCAGCAGCTCCGAGTTCGCGGCAATCAGGCGTCCGGAGCCACCCAGCATCTCTACCATCTGCGCGGCAGCGCCGACAGCGGTGACAGTCTCCACATTTTCCGGAATGTCCACCGTGGAGCCGGTGGCATCCACGATCTGCTTGTAGGTCACGTCTGTACTGGGGGTGGTGTCCGGGTTGGTTTCGCCTCCACCGTTTCCTGTTTCTGTTTCGCCGGGCGTAGTCTCCGTTTCACTGGGGGTGGATTCCGTCTCGCTGGGCGTTGTCTCTGATTCGGCGGGGGTTTCGGTGGTTGTGCCGGTGCCGGTACTGTTCGTCTGTGCGGTGTTGTCCGTGGTTTGGTCGGAGGTGAGGTCGCTGTTGGAGTCGGCGTTTAGATTCACCTCGGCGGCAACATCGGCTTCCCCGTCGTCGGATTCCAGCCCCTCGTCGGCCTCTGTGTCCCGTTCCGTGTCCAGGTCGTCCTGCTCGACGTTGTCAAAATCCTCCGTCTCCTGGCCCTCGTCCTCCGGGTCCAGCATTTCCTGCTCATAGTCAACCTCGGTGGCGGTATAGGTGTAGACGACCTCCTCCAACACGGGGCTGTTGCGGCACCCGCACAGCAGCAGAGCCAGCGCAAGACAGAGCGCCAGCAGGGAGCGGAGATGTTTGAAACGTTTCATCATGGGGCCTCCTTTTTCCGGAAAGGCAGGCTCTGGAACGGGTTCTGAAAAGCAAAACCTGTTCCACAGCCAGCCTGACGGGGGCGGTGTCCCGGCCAGCCCAGCTGGCCGGGACGTTTGGTTGAAGCGGCTCAATGTCCAAACCGTTTCAGAACGGCGCAGACATTGCTTTACATTTACGCAAGGGCGCGATACAGAATCGTGACGATCATGCAGCGCTCACAGGTGACGGTGGGACCAAAGGTGGTATCCGTGGTACCGGTGGTAATCCCCTCGGAATAGGCCCACAGCACAGCGTTATAATAATAATCCTCTGTGATGTCGGTGAAGGGGTTCACCGTATCTGCGGCTACCTCAGGCTCGTCGTTAAAGCGATACAGGAAGGTGAATACCTGGGCGCGGGTGCAGCTGCCATCGGGATTGAAGATGGTTTCGGAGCCATCACCGTTGGTGATGCCCTCAGAGCAGGCCCACAGAACCGCGTTATAATACCAGTCATCCTCGTCCACATCGGTGAAGGGATTCTCAATTCCATCCACAGAGGGGCTGCCGGCTGCGCGATACAGGAAGGTGACAACCTGAGCACGGGTCAGTGTTTCGGTGGGGCCGAAGGTGGTGGCAGTCATACCGTCGGTGATATCCTCGCTATAGGCCCACAGAACCGCGTCATAGTAATACGCGCTGCTGTCGTTCACATCGGTGAAGGGGCTGACACCGGCAGCAATGCCGATCTCATAGTTGGGCGTCCACTCGTCGATGCCGGAATCCAGGAACTGGTCGGCGTCAAACAGGGTTTCGTTGGCGGAATAGTACAGCATACCCTTGATGATCTTGGCCTCAACGGAGGCGGCGCTGTAGTTGGAGGACAGGGTGGCGGAAACGCCCTCGGGCAGGATGGTATCGGCAAAGTTGGTCAGAACCACGGTTGCCAGGCTGTCCAGGTCGGAGATGTGCTCAAAGTGCTGATAGAAATAGGCGCACAGCTCCACAGGGTCGATGTCCAGAATGTCGCAGTACATGCTGCCGATCACATAGGCGTAGCCCACGGCGTTCTCCACGGAGTTCATGGTGATGCCGTACAGGGAGGAGGGGCTGTTGGTGATCAGAATACCGTCATAGGAATAGCTGTCCACACCGGCCTCGGCCATGGCCTCGGCGGTCAGGTTCTGGTTGTTCAGGGTAATGATCACATCGGCCTCCAGCAGCTCATCCAGGGTCACGGTTGTGCTTTTGGTGGTCAGAGGCGTGGCGGCGGCGATGCAGTACTCATAGGCGCGGCCCAGGGAGGTGGCGGAGTTGTAATCCGCGCCGCCGATGTTGAAGGTGCCGTCCTCATTGACCTCAGTCACAAAGGCAAAGGTCTTTTGCTCCTGACCGGTGGCGGCCAGTTCCTCCTGCACATAGGCGATGATGCCATAGATGTAGGATTCGTAATCAGCGGCAATCGCCTGCACGTCGCCGTAGCGGGTGGTCTTGCCGGTTTCCTCCTCCACCTCGGTGATGGCGTCAGCCAGCGCGTACATGGAGTCGATCATGTTCTCGATGGTGGTGGTCTGATAGCTGACCAGCTTGGGGTCGTAGTTCTCGTCGCCATCCTGATAGTACTCGCTCTCGATGACCAGTTCCCCGTCCTCGTTATAGAAGTAGAAGGAGGCAATGGTGGCCAGCTGGTCGTCATAGCCGCTCACATCGTCGCCGTTGCCGGAGGAGCAGCCCACCAGGATGTCGGGGCGGGTGTACAGGGAGCCGGAGATGTTGCCATACTCCTCAAACAGGGTGGTGTCGGCCTTGACCGGGCTGCCCGACCAGCTGCCGTTCAGCAGCGCGTCGTCAGAGGTTTCCAGGCCGTTTTCCTCGGCATAGAAGTTATAGAAATAGTTCCAATAGTAGGGGTCGGGATTCTCGTTCAGGGAGGAACCCCAGATGCCCATGGCGGCGCACTCCTGGGCCTCAGCCAGGCTGGTGGGGGCGGAGCCGTTGATCATGCCAAAACCGGAGGTCGCGTTCACGCCCATGATGCCCAGAATGGGGGAAGCGGCCCGGTGCGCGGAGGCGGTGATGATGTTGTCATCGACCTCCATCGGTTCGGTGGGAGCGGAATAGGTGTAGGTAGAGGTTTGCTCCTGCTCCGGGGTGATATCCTCGGCCAGAGCGGGAATCGCCAGGCTGAACATCATTGCAAAGGCAACGAGCAAAGCCAGGGACTTTTTCATACGTCTCATAATGAATACTCTCCTTCATTAGATATTTATATTACAAAAGCGTCGGTTCGGGAGGAAGGCCGGGCATCGGTTGACCTTCCCCTCAAAGGTTCGCTTTTATAATCAGGTTGGGTGTGGTTCAGAGGAAGAACCAGTGTAACAGATATTTGGGCAGGCCCATTTCCCGGCGCAGATTGGCGTAAAAGCCATCGTAGAACTGCTCAAACAGTTGAAACTCCGCAACGGTAACGACCTTGTCGCCGTAGAGAACGGCCTGATAAATCTCCGTCAGAGCGGGGAAAGTGGCCTGACCCGCTGCAAATGGCTCCAGCGCAGTTGCATTTGTCTCCGCATATTGCCGGAGTGTATGGGTCGGGGGTTTTCCCAGCCCCGCCCGTTTCAGGCGGCGGAGGAAGAAGCGGTAATAGTTGACCGCTCCATCTTCCCGGGACAGCCCGCGAACCTGCGCCCGCCAGCGGCGTCGGAACCAAATCCGCAGGGCCACAGCCGCCGCAATGCCCAACGGAATCAGAAGCAGCAGCCAGAGCAGCGTGCGGGTGCGGAACAGGTAGGCGGTGGCGGAATAGGCTTCGGTCTGATCGGTGTCGGACTCCGGTTCCGCGTTGTCGGAGGGCTCCGAGCTTTCCTCCGGGGCGTTCATGGCGTCCTCGTCCTCCTCCTCGCCGGGGTTGTTGCCCTGCTCCTCGTCCTCCGGGTTTTCGGAGGAGGTCTGTTCCTCGTCCAGCACCGTGCGGACGCTGGACACGCCCAGAACCTCCAAAATGTCCATGGACTTCATCAGGGTAATCAGGCGAAGCTCCTGTGTGGGCGGATTCAGCGGCCTGACGATACCGAAGTAGGCTCCCCCGGACAGCAGCAGCGCAATCAGGCAGATGACCGCCGACTGCCGGGTGTAGCCGCCCAAATCAATCTTGCCCAGGGCGGCCCTTCGGATGGAGACGGTGTAGCACCGGTAAAAGAACAGGATAAACACCGCCAGCAGGAACAGCACAAAGGCCCAGGCCGGCGCGGGAAATTGCAGAAAGTGACTGCCCGCCTGAATGATGGTGCCCATCAGGAACAGGGCCAGAATACCGGGCCGTGTGCGGCTGAGCAGAAACACCAGCAGGCCGGTGACAATTAGAATCAGCACAGCCAGAAACAGGCTGTTGGCCGTTTCGTCCGTCATGGGGTGGTTGGCCTGAATATAGACCACGGCGGCAATCAGCGCGACAACACCCACGGCAATCCCGATGATGACCGTGCGCCGCCGGTAGGCAAATGCCAACAGAACAGCCTCCAGCACAAACCCGGCCACAAAGGTCAGCAACGGCGTATTGGAAAGGTCGTCCTCCAGCACAAAGCCCGCAAAAATGGCGTAGGCCATGCCAACGGTGATACAGGTACAAAGCACCCAGTCCGCGGCGCGGGACTTGCAGTAATGGCTCATGCAGGCTCCCTCCCTTCCACAGGCGCTTCCGCCGCCTGCAGGCTCTCTGTGGAGATCAGGAAGAAGGGGATATCCGCATCTGTCAGCTGATGGAGGGAGGCCGTGGCCGCCTCCAGCTCCCGGCTGTTCCAGACAGCGGGAACAACATAGTACAGCTCCGGACTGCGCCGCTGCCGCTTCACCTGCAGCATGGCCTCAATCAGCTCCGGGGTGATGCGGGAGGTGACCACCACCGCATTGGTGCTGCGGTTTTGCCGCTGTCCCTCCCGGGACAGAATTTGGCAGGCATCCGGGTAGTCTCCGGGCGGCTCCGGCGTGATGACGGAGAAGAAGCGCAGCAGCTCCATATCGTCCTCCCGGCCCCGGGGATTGGTGCGTGCGATTTGACCGGTGCGGTCGGTGTACAACAGGGCATAGCCCGCGTCGTGGTGGGAGATGTCCTCAATCAGAGACAGGGCCGTTTCAATCAGGCAGTCGTTCAAGTCCATCAGCTGCTCCCGGTTGTCGTTCTGCTCGGCGGCAAAATCCAGAATCACGGCGTATTCCTGCTGCCGGTTGCTCTCCTGAAGGCGGGTCATATAGTCCCGCGCATGGGCGGAGAGCTTCCAGTGAATTTGCTTCATGGGGTCGCCGGGAATGTACTCCCGCACGCCGGTGTAGTCCATGCCGCCCACCACCGTAACCCGGGTGTCCACGTCGGACTCCGCCAGAACCTCGTCCACCACGTTGAACTCATTGATGGGGCGAATGCGGGGGGTGACAAAGGCGGTGAACCGCCCCGTCACCGGAACGCGGCATTTAAAGACACCGAAAAAATCCCGCAGCTCTACATGGTCCAGACCTACGGAGTACAGGCCGATATGGCGCATATCCATCCCGAAGCCCAGGTCAATCGTTTCCTTCCCGGAGAGGGTGAAGGGGATTTCCCGCAGCGCGTCGTTTTCTCCGAACAGGTCGGAGATGAACAGGCTGGCCCTGGCCTGGGGACAGGCCAGACGGCTTTGATTCACCAGCTTCAGCCCCACGTCCACCGCCGCACCCCGGACGCATTGCAGATCCTCGCAGTCAGCGACCACCACGATTCGCCGCCGCAGCCACAGCAGGCAGCCAGCGGAAACCAGAAGGGCAATTACCAGAAACAGGATGGGCAGATAGCCGTACATCGTGTTCATAAAGACAGCCGGGAGGGTGGCCAGAGCCAGAATTACGACCGCCAGCAGGACAGCGCCCACCAGCTTGAGGGCTGTTATCAAGCGCTTTTTCATGGGCTTAGTCAGGCTCCACCGGCACGACCACCTCGTTGACCACCTGGGTGATAATGTCAGTGGCTTTCTTTTGCTCGGTTTTGGCCCGATGGGTCAAAATCAGCCGGTGGGCAAGCACATAGGGGGCCAGGTATTTCACATCGTCGGGAATGACGTAGTTGCGGCCCTGAGACAGGGCATAGGCCCGGGACAGGGCGTACAGGGCGATGCTGCCGCGGGGGGACGCGCCCAGCTTCACATCGGGATGGGAGCGGGTCTGCTCCACAATATGAACGATGTAGCTGCTGACCAGCTTGCTGACCTGCACCTGGGAGGCCATGGCAATCAGGGCGCGAACCTGCTCCGCCGTGACCGTGCTGTGAATGTTCTTTTTGGCCTGAGCGCCGGCCATAACGACTGCCAGCTCGCTTTCAAACTCCGGATAGCCCAGAGAGAGCTTAATCATAAAGCGGTCAATCTGCGCCTCCGGGAGCTGGTAGGTGCCCAGCGAGTCGATGGGGTTCTGGGTCGCCAGCACCATAAAGGGCTGCTTCATCTTATAGGTGTTGCCGTCCACCGTCACCTGCCGCTCCTCCATGATTTCCAGCATGGCGGACTGGGTTTTGGCCGAGGCCCGGTTGATCTCGTCGGCCAGAACGATGTTGCTCATGGCCGCACCGGGACGGAATTCAAACTCCCCGGTTTTTTGGTTGTAGATGGAGAAGCCGGACACATCGGAGGGCATCACGTCCGGGGTGAACTGGATGCGCTTATAGCCGCAGTCGATGGTTTTCGCCAGGGAGGACACCAGGCTGGTCTTGCCTACGCCGGGGATGTCCTCAATCAGAACATGCCCCTCTGCCAGCAGGCACAGCACCGTCAGCTCCACCTGTTTATGCTTGCCCTGAATGACCGTTTCGATGTTGCGAACGATGGCGGCAATCTCCTCGCTGGCGATTTTGGCCGCCTCCTCCGCGATAACCTGTTGCTCCTGCGGCTTCCGGCCCAGGGATTGTATCTTTTCCATTTGGTATTCTCTCCTGTCACTGAAATATGTCGTATGTCGATTAGTCCCGGAACCGGGGCGCTACCACCCGCAGGGGCTTTCCGCCGTGATCCAATACCTCAAGAATCTGGATGTCGGTGTGATAGGCCTCGTACAGATTGCGCTCGGTGATGACCTCGTTGGAGGGGCCGAACAGCACCGGGGCGTTCCGCCGCATCAGCGCCACCTTGGACTGAGCCATAAAAGCCTGATCCGGAATGTGGCTGGTGAAAATCACGCAGATTCCTTTGGCGGTCAGCCTGCGGATGCACTGCATCACCAGCACCATGTTGCCATAGTCCAGGTTGGCGGTTGGCTCGTCCATGATGAGGAATTTGGGCTGCTGAGCCAACGCCCGGGCAATCATCAGAAGCTGGCGTTCGCCGCCGGAAATCTCCGTGTAAATTTTGCCCTGCAAATGACGGATACCCACGTCCTCCAGCGCCTGGGCGCAAATCTCGTAATCCTGACGGGTGGGCTGTCCCACGGCGCTGGTCTGTCCCATGCGGCCCATCAGAACGATTTCCTCCACCCGATAGGGGTAGGTGGGAATATGGGCCTGGGCCACATAAGCCAGATAGCGGGAGCGTTTTTTGGGTTTCCACCCGGAGATATCCGCCCCGTCGATGCAGATTTGACCCTCCAGAGGCTTGATCAGATTTAAAATTGTTTTGAACAGCGTGGTCTTTCCCACACCGTTGGGGCCAAGGATACAGCAGACCTCGCCGCTGCTCAGAACCAAATTGACGTTCTTCACGATGGGCTTTTCCGGGGAATAGCCAATGGTGACGTCGCGCAGCTCCAGATTCATTGTGCGCCTCCCTTTTGACGGGCCAGAATGACCATGAACACGGGCATCAGGGCCAGATTGATAAAGAAGGTGATGGGAATGGCCTCCCCGGCAATCAGCAGGAAGGAGGTCAGCAGCCGGCACAGCATCATCAGGATACCGCCGGACAGCACACTGTAAATACAGACCCTCCGAAAATCCGCGCCCACCACCTGACGGACGATATAGGGAACCACCATGGACAGCATCCCCGCCTCACCGCAGTGAATCATAGCGCAGGTGACCATCAGCACGCCGCAAAGCTGGGCCACCAGCCGCAGCGGGCCGACGGAAACGCCGGTGGAGGCGGCCTCCGACGGATCCATGCCGATGGCGTTCATCCGATAGCGGGTCAGCAGCACGGGCAGCAGGGCAACCGCCATCACCCCGAAAAACAATGCGGTGCTGACCGTTCCCGTGTCCAGATAGGTTCCCATGCTGATTTCCTGATAGAGAACCAAATCCTCGTCTGTCAGCGTATACATCAGATACATGGTCAGCACATTCAGCCCCTGGGAGATGATGGAGCCGGCCATGACCATTTCTGTGATGGAGTATTCCCGTTTGCCCCCGGCCAGCCGTCCCAGCAGAAGCACCAGCCCCACGCACAGCGCGGTAAAACAGTAGCAGTATCGGTAACGCAAAAAAATGTGGTCATAGGCCTGGGCGGAATAGAGCATCACCACCAGCACATTTCCCAGCTTTACCCCGGCGGTGGCCCCTAGAATATTGGGGGAGGCCATGGGGTTCCGATAAGCGGTCTGGAAAATGGCTCCAGCCACGGACAGCGCGGCCCCGGCCACAAGCGCCATGGCTGTGGTTTTCAGCCGGGCGATGGCTCCGTAGTAAATCACACTGTCAGTCGCCTCAATCAGCGCCTCGCCCTGGGCAGCAAAGGGAAGATGGAACAAATTCGCAATCAACAGCCGGAGGGCCAGCCAAAGGCTTTTGGCGTACTGTATGGGGACGAACTTCTCGTCATAATAGACGGCGTTGTACCGCCAGCACATACAGAACAGGAACACGGCGGCGGTGACGCCCAGGGCAATGCCGAGGGTGCGGCGTTCCCGCCGTTTAGCGGAGGCCCATTCCTGGCGCAGTTGGCTTTTGGGCAGCTCCATAGGACACACCCCCCTTCCGAATGAACAGGGTGGCCAGCATCACAATGCTGCCGATGGAGCTGGTGAACAGGCTCAGATAGCCGGTCAGACCGGTGATATAGGCCGCGTCAAAGACCAGTATCAGCAAAATGCTGCCCAGCATCAGAGAAGCCGGGAGCAGGCGGCGCATATCCGGCCCCACCAGCTTTCGCCCCACCAGGGGAATCATAAAGCCCAAAAAGCCGATACGCCCGCAAAAGGACACCACGACTGCGGTGAGAATCGTGCCTATGGCTATGATGACATAGCGCAGGGGGCGGAGGTTCACGCCCATGGTCATAGCCTCGTCCTCGTCCAGCGAAAACAGATTCAGCCGCCCGGACAGGGCCAGCAGAACCGCCAGACAAATCAAAATGGGGACCGCCATCATCAGCAGATATTGGAGGGAGGTCACATTGTCAAAGGTGCCCATCATCAGCTCCTGAATCAGCTCAATACGCTGGTCGTTGGGGTTCTTGATAATCATATAATATTGAATCATCATGGAACACTGGCTGGTGATGGATGAGAACACCGTGCCGGACAGTATCATAGCCGAGGCGGACAGCCTTCCCCGCCCGGCGATGGTGGCGACCAGAAGCACCAGCCCCACCCCGGCGAAGCAGCCGATCAGGGTGCAGATCTGCTGCTGGTAGGTTGACCAGAGGGAGGCGGTGGCCTGATTTTCCAGATAGGCGCTATAATCGAAGGTGGTGTAAATCACCTCGGCCTCCGCCGGGACAAACAGCAGCATATAGATCAGGCAGCCCAGACTGCCACCGGACATGACACCCATGGTGGACGGCCCGGCCAATACATTTTTAAAGGCTCCCTGAAAAATGGCTCCGCAGGCCGCCAGAGCCGCGCCCACCACAATGACCGCCAGATATTGATAGACCGTAACAGCAAAGGCGGAGCCGCTGCCAAACAGCAATAGATAGAGCTGACGGAACCGCTGCTGAATGTGTTCAAAGACCCAGGCGGGGGAAAACCGGAATTCCTGATAGGGCACGACCAGCAGCAGAGAGGCCAAAAGCAGGAAGAACAGCACCACCGCCAGAATCACCAGGATAGACACGCCCTTGTCGTGCTTGCGCTCCTGCCGCTGGTAGGCGCGAACCTCATCCTCCTGGCTGGGCGTTTCCGACCCGTCCCCAGTGTGGAGGTGGATGCGCTCTGAGGCATCCGGTCTGGAGTTATATTTCATGGAGAAAGAAGGCTCCCTTCCATCAATGCAAGTAAAAAAGTGCGTCCCTCTGAAAAGAAGGACGCACACGTTTACATACGAAAATAAGCCATGAACAGCCTACAGCGTTCTGGCTTTAGGCAATCTTCTTTTCACAGGGGAAACACTAATAACTGCGGCAAGAGCAGCTGGCAAAAGATTCGTCAGATGCCGCAGGCGTAGTTGCTAGTGGTTCCCTCAAGGGAAGGCCGCGTCGTTTCCAACCACGACCCCGTGGGGCGTTTGCTTGTACAAACCCCCAGGCGCACAGTCCATAGGAGAACCCCTTAGGCCAGTGCGCTCGAAAATCAACAATATTTAATTGCGAAATTTCAACTGAAAATCAGCTTCAAATTTGACTTAACTGTATTATAGCATGATGAGAGAACTTTTCAATCCCCTGACCGGTTGGTTGCATTGCAAACCGTTACACTTTTTCAATGTGACAAACACAACCGAACTATTTGTGCCCTGTGCCAAAACCGAGGTGGTTCCCCTTGCCCCCGGTTGCTTCCCATGCTATAATGATAAAAACGAAGCTTGGCCTTGCAAGCCGCCAAGGCACAGCACACGGGGGAACCACTATGAAACGCACCTTTTTCCTGTTCATATTCGCACTCACACTGGCGCTGAGCGTGACTGCCTGCGGAGATGCAGCCGTTCCCGCTTCAAAAGAAATGGCCCTCACATCCTCAATTACCGTAACGGAATGGGTGACGAAAACAGTCTGGGGCATTCTTTGGCAGGAAAACCTGCTGCCAGACAAGCCTCCGTTTTCTCGTGTAATCATGCTGTATCCCGTCATAATCGTTATAAATACGGGAACAGCTCATATAAACAGCCGCAGCACAGGCGGAACGTCCTGTGCCACGGCTGATAACCTTTGCCTCTAAATGATAGATCGCCATGCAATCACCGTCCTTTCCATTTTTGCTTCTTTTTCGTAAAAAAAGAAGATGGGGCATCACTGATATAGTCCCCTTAGAGTAGACACTCGAAAAAGCAAAAATTCGAGACTAC
>JAJQBJ010000149.1 GCA_021203345.1 Oscillospiraceae bacterium | reverse complement strand
GGTGCTCACCTTTTTGGGGCCCTTTTGCTCACATTTTTATTTGACAAACACATTCACGAAGGTCACAGATAAAATCTGTGAGGTGGTCAGCTGGTTCGGTATGTTCACCGTCTTTCTGCTGATGATCCTGATTTGTCTGGACGTCGTTATGACAAAGCTGGGTCGCCCCATCGCCGGTATGTACGAGGTGAGCTGCGTGCTGCTCTCGACCCTGGTGTTCTTCTCCTGGGCCTATACCCAGGTCGTTCACGGACATATCCATGTGGTCATGTTCGTCAGCAAGATGCCCCGGGTGCTTCGGTTCATCAGCTTTGGCCTGACCTCGATCCTGTCGGCTGTGGTTATGGGGATTGCCAGCTATGCGATTATCGGCATTATCAAGATTAAGTACCAGACCGGCGAGTGCACCGGCACGCTGCTGATTCCCTATTGGCCCTTCTATATCGTGGAGTTTGTGGCCTTCCTGCTGATGACTGTCGTGCTGGCCCGCGACGCCATCAAGGCGGTCATGGCCATCGGGGACAAGGAAATGGCGGAGGAAGTCCAGTCTACCTGGGTGTGATTCCAACCGGTTTCCCCTGACAAATAAATCCTGCCGGAGAAGTTCTCCGGCAGGATTTCCCCCGTTACAAGAAAGTATCATGCGGAAAGGATGGTTGAATCTATGATTATTACCATTGGCGGAACCTACGGCAGCGGTGCAAAAATCGTTGCAGAAAAGGCCGCAGAGCTGCTGGGCTATACGCTCTGCGACGATGATATTATCGAAAAGGCCCTGATTGACAGCGACGAGGATATTACGGAAAATACCTTCCGCTATTTTGACGAGAGCGCCGGTGACGCGTCGATCAGCGAGCTACGCAAAGTCAGCAGCACCCAAAAGAGAAAGATGAGCGGTCTGGTGATCTCCCTGACCCATGACGTGCTGCCGCTGGACAAGCGGCTGGACGCCGCCATGAGAAAGGTGATGAACGAACTGGCTGACCAGGACAATGTGATCCTGCTGGGCCGGTGCGCGGACTATTATCTGGCCGGTCGGCCGAACCTGATTCGCACCTTCTTCGTCAACAACGACGAGGATCGGACGGCCCTTATCATGGAGGTATTCGACGTCAGCCAGCACGAGGCGAAAAAGGCCATTGCCAAGGCCGATAAGCGCCGGGAGGACTATTATGCGTTCTTCACCGGCAACCTGTGGCGCGATTTGGCGAACTATGACCTGGTGATTCATCGGGATTATCTCAGCATTGAAGGCTGTGCCAAGCTGTTGCAGAGCGTGGTAGAAATCAAGTCGGCAGAATTGAATTAGCCTGAAAAATTCCCCCCCTCATAAAAAACCGGCACAGTGCGGTATGGACGTACCCGCTGTGTCGGCTTTTTTGCTGCGGAAACAGGACAATTTTCTTTCGGCCAGACCTTGAAAATCGGTCAGCCATCGGGTATAATAGGCTCTGGTATCCGGGTGTAGCCCAGTTGGTAGGGCGCCACATTTGGGATGTGGAAGCCGCGCGTTCGAGTCGCGCCACTCGGACCAACAGAACAGCGGGAGTGTCTGTATGGCACTCCCGCTGTTTTTTAGAACTTCACTTGTTTGTTATTTGGGAAGAACCGGATAACCGCACCCGCCTCAATCCCTCTTTTCATCCGTTGTCGGAGAAGGGGGATTCAGCTTTGCTCTGCGGCGCTTCCGCCGGCGGGCGAGAAGCAGCACCACGACCGCCGCAATCACCACGACCACCAGCAACGACAGGCAGTTCCGCACCACCCAAAGGGCGAAGCCCTGCACGCCGTCCACAAAGCCCTCGCAGCCCGCCAGGAACGCCGCCTGAACCCGGCTGCCGAAGGATTGCTCCACCGGGGTATAGACCGTTACCTCGTCCAGACCGATGCTGAAGGTGGCGTAGCCGATCAGATCGTCATACTGGTTTTTCTCGGTGGTGTAGGAGGCCAGCTCGTACTCCGTCTCCGTAATCGCCTCCTCGATGGTGATGATGTCGGTCATGCTCTCGGCCTGGGCCAGAAGCTCATTCAGCCGGGTGAGCTTGGTGTTCAGCATCTCAATGTGGGACTCCACATCGGCATAAGCCTGGCCCACGTCCTCGGTGCTTTCCGACTTATAGGTGAGCTGGCAGTTCTCGCCGCTGCCCACCTGATTCAGAAATGCGTCATAGCACTCGCTGGGCACCCGGGCGGTGTAATAGGCGTAGTGATAGCTGTCGTAGTAGCCGCCCTCATAGACCTCTGCGCTCTCCATATACCCGCCCAGAGACGTGACCAGCGCCTCCAGCTCCTGACAGGCGGCTTCAAAGTCCAGCGTCTCCAGCGCCAGACTGGCCCGGCGAATCAGCTTCACGTCGCTGCTGTTGTATACGGTGCTTTCGGAATCGGAGGACAGCTCCACCTCGGCGGCTGTCTCCGCTTCCTCCGTGGTGTAATAGGAATCGTCCTCCGCCGCGTAAGAGGATGAGCTTCCGCCGGATTCATAGCTGACATCGGCGCTGCTCTCAGAGCGTCCGGCACTGCAGGCGGTCAGGGTCAGTCCCAAGGAAAGGGCCAGCAGCAGGGAAAAAATACGATGTTTCATGTCAATAGACCTCCTTTTTCACTTTATGGGGTATTGGGGCTTTACCACGCTTTCATTCCGCCCCATTCCACTACGGTGAAGCCCTCCCGTTCCGTGGCGGTCAGGGTTTGGGCCGGGATATCCACCGGTTCCTCCAGTGCGCCCCAGGCCATATAAACCCGCAGGACGGTGTCCGGCTCCGGCGTGATGGTCAGGGCCGCCTGTTCCGTGTAGTTCTCCCCCTGGAAGGAAATCAGGTTGTATGCGTTGTCCTCCATCTGGGGCAGCCAATAGATGATAAATTCGTTGGCCTCAGCCCGGGTCAGTCCCAGCTGCTCCAGCGCATCCTCCAGGAAGGCCGCTGTGTCTGCCCCGGCTACGCAGAAGCTCTGGGAAAAATCCGGGGTAACGCCGCCAACGCCCTCCCAATACAGGTAGCGGTAGGTTTGCCCCTCCGCATCGGTCAGGGTGCCGTCCGGGGCGGCGGTGACTGTCCAGCCGTTTTCATACTGGGGATAGGTGCAGGTCAGAGTGCCGCTGAAATCCAGCGTCACGGTGACTTCGGTTTCCTCCTCCGGGGACAGGTAGATGACGGGCTTATCCGAATAGCATCCGGTCAGGCACAGCGCCAGCCCACAGACCGACAGAAGGGCAAGGAAAAGTTTACAGCATTTTTTCATGTTCAAATCCTCCTTTGCATGAGGGGATGGCCTCCCCTTTGCTATATAAGACGGAATCGGGACGAAAAGGTTACGCGAAAATTTAAGATTTTTTTGAAAATTTGAAAAAAGCAGCATCACACGATTTGACAGAGAAATTGTGCGATGCTGCCTTGGTTTGTTGTCAGGGGCGCGTTAGCCCAGCGTCTCCTGCAAATAATGGTCGGATGCCAGAGAGTCGGCGTTGTACAGGTACAGCACATCGGTCACGCCCTCCAGGTTGAGAACCTGTTCCAGGCTGCCGGTGTAGTACCGGGGGTCTATCATGATGATTTTGTCAAAATCCTGGGCCAGGAAGGGCACAAAGCAGTTGGCGTAGGAGTCCTTCAAGACCAGAAGCACCCGGCCCGTTCCGGCGTTGGTTTCGATATCCACTTCGCCGTGGTTCTCGTGGAAGAACAGGGTGTACTGGTTCCGCTGCTCCAGATCCTCCGTCCAGTAAAAGGAGGCGCTGGTGACGTCCTCATCGGGGTAATACACCAGATAATCCACCGTTTCCTCCACGGGGAGGTAGACATAAATCTCGTCCGTCTCGGACATCCGGAACCCACTGGAGGCGGTCAGGGTGCCGGAAAAGCTGTCAGACATCAACAGACGCTGATACTCCGTATCCGCGCCGGACAGTCCCGCCGTCTCCGCCAGTACCAGATAAGCGGCATAGGCCCCGTCCGTCGTCCAGTGGAGATCGGTGCGGTAATAGACCTGCTGCGTTTCGGCGGCAGTCGTCAGGGCCTCGCGCACGTCAACCATGGTGATGCCCGTCCGGGCCACGTCCTGGGCCAGCCGATCCAGATAGCCTGCCTCGTCCCCGGTGACGGCCCCGCCGGGGAGCTTGTCCTCCAGCACCGTCAGCGCTGTGGGCGCCACCAGCAGATAGTGGTTCAGGTCGGTATGGGCGGCGGAAAAGGCGGTCAGGGCGCTGAGGGTAGCCTGATAGTCCTCCTCCTCCGGGTCGGTAAAGTTCTGAATGAGATATCCGTCCGAGGCCAGGAAGATGCCGTTGCTCTCCCGCTTGCCCATCAGCCGGTCTACTGCGGTTTTCAGCTTGATCCAGCCGGTGCGGAAGGGGAACTGATCCTCCACATAGCCTTCAAAATCCTCGGTATAGTCCCCCGAGACGACGCGGCTCCAGCTCAGGGTGGGCATCGTTTGCAGGGTGCGGTTCTCCACCTCGGAGGAGGTCTTGTCCTTGGACACCAGGAAGATGATGTCCAGCACCAGAATGATGATCGCCACCAGCAGAGCGGTCAGGCGCAAAAACAGTCGTCGATTTTCTTTCATGCTGCGCCTCCTCTCAGAAACGGAAATACAGGAAGGGGTTATAGGAGCTGTAGACCAGATAGGCCACGGAAATCAGGAAGATGACCAGCACCGGCACCAGCGACAGGTAGGGCCGCCGCCGGGTTTTGTCCCGGAACCAATTCAGCAGCCCCGGCGTACAGCACAGGCCGGACAAAATCAGCAGCACCAGACTGGATTTCAGGTAATACCAGGTGGCGCTGTCCGCAAAGCCGGACACGCCCCGGCCAAACAGATTCCCCAGATAGGCGGTCATCTGGCTGAAATCCGTGTTGCTGAACAGCACCCAGCCGATGGCCACCAGAAACAGCGCGTAAAGATGCTGTACGGTGGAGGGCAGCCGTTCCAGAAGCCGCCCGAATACATACTTCTCCAAAATCAGCAGAATCCCGTAGTACAGGCCCCACAGGACGAAGTTCCACCCCGCGCCGTGCCACAGGCCCGTCAAAAGCCAGACCACCAGCAAATTGAAGATGTGCCGGGGCGCGGAGCAGCGGTTGCCGCCCAGAGGGATGTACACATAGTCCCGGAACCAGGAGGACAGGGAGATATGCCAGCGCCGCCAAAACTCCGTGATGGAGGCGGAGAGGTAGGGGTAATTGAAGTTCTCCAGGAAGGTGAAGCCGAACATCTTACCCATGCCGATGGCCATGTCGGAATAGCCGCTGAAATCGAAGTAAATCTGCATGGTGTAGGCGATGATGCCCAGCCAGGCGGTGAGGAATGTCCGCTGAGGCATGGCCTGAATCGTCTCGTACAACAGGCCAGGTTGTTTGCCAGCAGAACCTTTTTCCCCAGGCCGATCACCAGCCGCTCCACACCCTGCCCGCACTTGGTCAGCGTCACCTTGCGGTGGGTCAGCTGCTGCTCGATGTCCGCGTACTTCACGATGGGGCCTGCCACAAGCTGGGGGAACATGGTGATGTACAGGGCGAATTTCAGGGGGCTTTTCTGCACCCGCACGTTGCCCCGGTACACGTCGATGATGTAGGACAGGGTTTGAAAGGTGTAGAAGGAAATGCCGATGGGAAGGCTCAGCTCCCGCACGGCCAGATTCAGATGGAACAGAGCGTTCACCGTCTCGACACAGAGGCCGTAATACTTGAAAAAGCCCAGAATGAACAGATCCACCACCAGGGTAAAGACCAAGTTCCGTTTCCGCCTGGCCTGGTCGGTCAGACGGCCCAGCTCCAGACCCATGACGTAGTTGAACGCGATGCTGAACAGCATCAGCACCACATAGACCGGCTCGCCCCAGGCGTAAAAGAAGATGCTGCCGACCAGAAGCACCACGTTTTTTCCCGTGACGGAGGGAACCACCAGCGTCAGCAGGAACACAATGGGCAGGAACAGGAACAGAAAATTTAAGCTGCTGAATACCATAACCGCATCCGCCCCGGGTCAGCCGACACAGGACAGAATTTCCTCCTCCCAGTGCTCGTTATATTCGGAAACCGCGTAGATGAAGCAGTCCCCCTTTTGCAGAACGATGGCGTCCCCCAACAGGTCATATTGGTTGGTGCCGTAATGCTCCCAGCTGGATTTCAAGTCCTCCAGATAGGCGTCCACTACCTCGGCCAGCTCCTGCTGCTGCTCCGGGTCGTCCGTCTTGACGACCAGAAGCTCAGACACGTCCATCACGTCGTCCGCCGTGTAGAACAGATAGCCGTCATAGTCGCTACCGTCCAGCCCCAGCGCCTGATTCAGGGTGCTGCGATCTCCCTGGGTCAGGGCGGTCACGGTGCTGTCCGCCTGCAAGGCGGTTTCCGCCGCCGAAAGGTCTACGGTCAGGCCGCTGTCACCCCGGAAGATGGCCCAGATGTACCCGGCCAAAAAGAGAACCAGGACGATTTTCACCACCAGAAAAACGGTGTCGGTGCTGTCCTTCACCCGGACGGTGGAGCTTCTGTCTCTGCGGACGGCGGGTTCGCCGTCGGTTCGATTAGTCTGTCTCTGTGTTGTCTGTGTCATTGGAGAACCCCGCTATATCTGCAAAATAAGTGAGCCAAAGGGCATAGAATTTGGATTTGGCGTGCATCCCGTCCGCCTCGTACAGCTCCGGCAGGCGCTGGAAAATAAAACCGGAGTTTACATAAAAGACGGTGCCGTCCATGCTGTCGCACATTTCCTCCAGGGCGGCGTTGTACTGATCCAGATACTGATAATAGGACTTGGACGCCGTGGTGGAGGCCGAGGCCGGGAACAGGGCGTTGACGTACAGAATCGTGTCCGGCAGCTGCGCCTGAATGTCCTCAATGGCGGCGGTGTATACCTCGATAAATTTGCTGACGTTGTTGCCGTAGGAGGCGATGTCGTTCAGGCCGAAGCACAGGAACATGATGGAGGGCTTTGCGGCAATGGCCCCGCTGATTTGCTCGTCCGCCGTGGAGACGGAAACGCCGATTTTGGAAAAGACCATCGACTCGTCCAGCCAGCCATAGGCGGAGCAGCCCTCGGCAATGGAGTCGCCTACCACCACCGCATTCGCGCTGCTGTAAAGGCGCTGGAGATCTGCCGCCGTGATGGTACTGGGGTCTGTGGCGACGATTTTATCCTGCTCCGCCTCCAAGTCATCCACCTGGATACCCTTCCGGGCAATCAGCGCCTCCCGCTGGGCCGCCAGCTCCTCGGCGGCCTGCTGCGCGGCGATGGCCTCAAAATCCGGCGGTTCCTCCGCCTCCATCGCGGCCAGAACCGCCACGCTTGAGGTGATTTCCTCTGCGTTTTTTGCTTTGCTATGGTGAACCTTGATACCGCCCGAAAGATAAAAAATCAACGCAAAAAGCGCCGCCAAAAGCAGAGCTGCCTTTGCCGTTGTGGACAAGCGTATGGGCTTGCGCCGTTTTTTCCTTCGTACAGGCTGGGTAGGGGTGGGCTGTGTGGACAAGGGCGGTCACGCACTTTTCTGGATGGAAATTTCAGGTTTTTAAGGCTATATTTGGGCTATTTTCAGTCCATTTTCAGATAGTTTATATTATAGCGCCATAAATCGACAATTACAAGTAGCAAAAAGTAAAAGTTCGTTTTGCGGCGACATATAAGGATTTGTTATTTTAGGGGGTGATGATACGATGGACAAGCCCCATAATCCCACAAACCCAGGGGGAAACTATAAAAATTTTTCAAAAGCCCTTGACAAGCCAGCGGAAATCTGGTATCTTAATCCCAACAAAACCTATTATTGCTACTGAGTTAGTGGGTTAATGAATCAAAATTACAACAGGAAGGTGTAAGCACAATGACGCACCTGTTTGGCAGTCTGCTCCGGCAGAATTTCCGGTTTGGCCGAATGTGAGGTTCCCTTTTCACAGAACATAATTTATCTTCACATATTCATTTGAAAAGAGGTACTTTCATTATGGCTAAAATCACAGAAGAAACGAAAAAAGCTGGCGCTTTGACACCCTGGCCCTCCACGTTGGACAGGAGGAGCCCGACCCGGCCTCCGACGCCCGGGCGGTGCCGATTTACGCCACCACCTCCTATGTGTTCCGGGACTCCGCCCACGCTGCCGCCCGCTTCGGTCTGGCTGACGCCGGAAACATCTATGGTCGGCTGACCAACTCCACCCAGGGGGTATTTGAGGATCGCATTGCGGCCCTGGAGGGCGGCGTGGCAGGTCTGGCTGTGGCCAGCGGCGCGGCGGCCATCACCTATACCATTCAGGCATTGGCGAAGGCCGGGGAGCATATCGTGGCGCAGAAAACCATCTACGGCGGCACCTCCAACCTGCTGGCGCATACGTTGCCCCTGTACGGAATCGGGACGACGTTTGTGGACGCGCACCACCTGGACGAGGTGGAGGCCGCGATTCAGGAGAATACCAAGGCCGTCTATCTGGAGACGCTGGGCAACCCCCATTCCGACATCCCCGATATCGACGCCATTGCCGACATCGCCCACCGGCACGGTCTGCCTGTGGTCATTGACAATACCTTCGGCACGCCCTATCTGATTCAGCCCATCAAACACGGCGCGGATATCGTGGTTCACTCCGCCACCAAGTTCATCGGCGGGCACGGCACCACGCTGGGCGGCGTGATTGTGGACGGCGGCACCTTCGACTGGGCGGCATCCGGGCGCTATCCCTGGATCTCCGAGCCGAACCCCAGCTATCACGGCGTCAAATTTACGGAAGCGGCCGGAGCGGCGGCCTTCGTCACCTATATCCGGGCAATTCTGCTGCGGGATACCGGCTCCACCATTTCGCCCTTTGCGGCCTTCCTGCTGTTGCAGGGAACGGAAACGCTGTCCCTCCGCATCGACCGGCACAACGAGAATACCAAAAAGGTCATCGAGTATCTGCTGCAAAATCCCCATGTGGAGCGGGTGAACCATCCCTCCCTGCCAGACCATCCCGACCACGCCCTGTATGAGCGGTATTTCCCCCACGGCGGCGGCTCTATCTTCACCTTTGAAATCAAGGGCGGCGAGAAGGAGGCTACGGCCTTCATTGATCGGCTCCAGCTATTCAGCCTGTTGGCAAACGTGGCCGATGTGAAGTCGCTGGTGATCCACCCCGCCACCACGACGCACAGCCAACTCAGTGCGGAGGAGCTGCTGGATCAGCAAATCAAGCCCAACACCATCCGGCTTTCCATCGGGACGGAGAATATCGAGGACATCCTCGCGGATTTGGAGCAGGCGTTTCAGGGTTAAACACCCCGACCAGCACCCTCTCTAACAGCACTCTCCTGATAAATTCCATACGGTCGGGGTTGCCCTCCCTCTGCTTGCAGGGGGAGGGCTGTTGCGGTTTTTGACAACCACGTTTTAAAGGGGGCGTTGGATGCTCATTTGACCAACGCTATCCCCTGTATGAAGCATAACAAAGCCACGTAAAAGGAATACCTTTTCAGTCAGTTCAGGGCTGTACACGCCGGATTTTTTGTGGTATACTAACCTATAAGGAGCTTATCCTTTTGTGAATGTGAACCGCTGTCGTGACCGGCAGCGGTATGTTGTGAGAAATAATCCCTGAAAGGAGTAAACTGACCATGAAACGTTTGGAAAACAAAGTGGCGATTGTCACCGGAGCCAACTCCGGCATCGGCGCTGCCACGGCTTTGCGCTTTGCACAGGAGGGTGCAAACCTGGTTCTGTGCGCCCGCCGTGTGGCACTGTTGGAGGATATGGCGAAGAAGTGCGAGGCCTATGGCGTTCAGGCCGTGGCTGTTCCCGCCGATATGACCAGCCATGACGACTGCATCAAGGTCGCACAGACCGCTGTCGAGCAGTTCGGCAAGATCGACATTCTGGTGAACTGCGCCGGAATCGCGGACAAGCACCGCCCCATTTCCGAATGCTCTGACGAGTGGTGGGATCATGTGATCGCCATTGACCAGACCTCGCTGTTCTATATGTCCAAGGAGGTCCTGCCCTATATGGAAAAGGCGCAGTCCGGCTCCATCGTCAACATTTCCTCCATCGGCGGCGTATTCGGCAGCGCGGGCATTTCCTATTCCGCCGCCAAGTCCGCCGTTCTGGGCATGACCAAGAACATCGCCATCCAGTATGCGCCCAACGGCATCCGCTGCAATGCGGTCTGCCCTGGCCCCACCCCCACGCCGCTGAACGCCCCGGAGCAGGTCAAAACCTTCTGCACCTGGTTTGCTGACCGCTGTGCCCAGCATATGAATATGACCCTGCCGGAGGCCTCCGTCGAGGATCAGGCCAACGCCATTCTGTTCTTCGCCAGCGACGAGTCCAAGGCCGTCACCGGTCAGGTGCTGGTCGTGGACCACGGAACGACACTTTAAAATCCAGTTCATAACGCCGACTTGCTCTGCGTCCGTTTTTCGGGCGCAGAGCTTTTTTCTGCCAGAATACACCTGTTGATTTGGTGACAGAAAACAGTTGCACCCGGCACAATTTTACGCTATAATAGCCCTACAGTAAAAAAGAAAACGTTTTCATGACCCAGTTTGGAGGTTGCGTGTACCATGAGAGGAATTGACTCACCCAAATCAACCCTGCGTACCCGGGTGTTCACCGAGGTAGCCCGTTTGGCATATGAGGGCTGGGACGCGGAAAAATTTCAGAACCTTCCCTACAAAATCATCCCCGGAGACGAGGCCCAGTATCGGGACAGCGTTTTCGTCGAGCGTGCCATTGTGGCCGAGCGGCTGCGGGCGGCCATGGGGCTGTCGCTGCGGCGGTTCCAGGAGTATTCCTCCGCGCTGTCCGGCGTGGACGCCAGCCTGATTGACGAGAAATATTACGAGCCGCCCCTGATCGACATCATCAAATTCGCCTGCAATCGCTGCCCGGAGAACCGGGTCGTGATTACCAACGCCTGCCAGCATTGTCTGGAACACCCCTGTCAGGAGGTCTGTCCCAAGGAGGCGATCAGCTTTCAGGCCGGTATCTCCCATATCGACGAGAGCAAGTGCATCAAGTGCGGCAAGTGCATCAACGTCTGCTCCTATCACGCCATTATCCGCCTGGAGCGGCCCTGCGCCAAGGCCTGCGGCATGAACGCCATCAAGACGGACAGCCACGGCCGGGCTAGCATCGACCATGACAAATGCGTTTCCTGCGGAATGTGCCTGGTGAACTGTCCCTTTGGGGCCATCATTGATAAGAGCCAGATTTTCCAGACCATCACGGCGGTCAAGTCCGGTGTCCCGGTGTATGCGGCCATCGCCCCGGCCTTTGCGGGACAGTTCGGCAACGTGTCCTCCGGGCAGGTTCGGGCCGCCTTCAAAAAGCTGGGCTTTGCCGACGTGGTAGAGGTCGCCATTGGCGCAGACCTGTGTACCGTGGAGGAGGCCAAGGACTTCCTGGCGGAGGTTCCGGCCAACCAGCCCTTTATGGCGACCTCCTGCTGTCCCGCCTGGTCAGTGATGGCGAAGAAGCTGTTCCCGGAGTTCGCCCCCTACATCTCCATGGCGCTGACGCCCATGGTTTTGACCGGTCGGCTGATTAAAAAGCAGCATCCGGACTGCAAGGTGGTATTCGTAGGCCCCTGCGCCGCAAAAAAACTGGAGGCCAGCCGCAGAACTATCCGTTCTGATGTGGATTTTGTATTGACATTTGAAGAATTTTCCTCCATACTAGAGGCACAGGAGATCGATATTTCCGCGCTGGAGCCGGACGAGCCCATGGAGGCCGCCACCAGGGACGGCGTGGGCTTTGCAGTCAGCGGCGGCGTGGCCCAGGCGGTGGAGAACGTCATTCATGCCATGGACCCGGAACGGGAGGTTTTGATTGCCCGGGCCGAGGGACTGGTTGACTGTCGGAAGATGCTGGCTCTGGCAAAGGCTAAAAAGTACAACGGCTATCTGCTGGAGGGTATGGCCTGTCCCGGCGGCTGTGTGGCCGGCGCGGGCGTGATCGCCCCGGTGAAAAATTCCTCCGCTGCGGTTAACAAGCGGGTGAAGGATTGCGAGGAGACGACTGCGCTGTCCTCCGAGTATCTGGAGTATTTGGAGCTGATTGAAAAAGAGGTTTGATATCTCCCTGTATGTAATCGAAGGGAGCGACGCGTTCCGTCCCTTCGATGAAATATCTTGCCGAAAAGGAGAAAAAGAAATGACGAAAATTGCAAGTGCAAGTTGAACACATCCGCGAAAAGCTTCAATAGAGTC
>JAJQBJ010000130.1 GCA_021203345.1 Oscillospiraceae bacterium | reverse complement strand
TTGGTGCTCACATTCTGGGGGCCTTTTGCGCTACTTTCATTTTACCGAAAACACCAGAGGAATCAATTTTTAAGCAATAGGCTATTCAATCTGCAATGCGACTACCGCTTTTGATTGGGATTCTATCTCGAAGGGGGCTTTTTCAACCCCATTTCTTTTTGACGGGGCAAAAAGAAACGGTGTCGAGAAACCCCCTGCAAATTTTGAATCACGTTTCAGCAGAAAGCCCAAAACCGCCGCTATGGACTCTACTCCATAGCGGCGGCAAGACTACATATCATCCTAGCTCCCGTTTGACGCCCTCCGTCACCCGGTACACGTCCTCCGCCGTCTCGATATGACAAATCTGTTCCTTCCAATAGGACGCATAGGGAACGCCTTTTAAGTACCAGGCGTACTGCTTTCGCATTTCCAGACAGGCGATTCTCTCCCCCTTGTCCTGACGGGCCAGCTCAAACTGCCGCAGCGCCACGTCACAGCGCTCCCGCAGCGGGGGCAGAGGCGGCTCCGCCTCGCCCCGTAATGCGGCCCGGCATTGCTGAAACAGCCACGGGTTGCCGAAGCACCCCCGGCCAATCATGATATAGTCCGCGCCGGTGATACCGGCCATCCGTACCGCGTCATGACCGCAAAACACGTCCCCATTGGCGGCCACGGGAATGTGTACCGCCTGCTTCACGTCCCGGATCACCGTCCAGTCCGCCCGGCCCGCGTACATCATCGTTTTGGTGCGGCCATGAATGGCGATGGCGGCGGCCCCGGCGGCCTCCAGCGTTTGGGCGAACTCCACCGCATGAATACTGCCCTTGTCCCAGCCGATGCGGGTTTTGACCGTCACCGGCACCGAAACGGCCCCCCGAACCGCCTCCACAATGCGGGCGGCTTTTTCCGGGTCTTTCATCAGGGCGGAGCCGTCCCCGTTGTTCGCCACCTTCGGCACCGGACAGCCCATGTTGATGTCGATAAAGGCAGGAGCAGCCACCGCCTCCACCTTGGCGGCGGCCTCCGCCATACAGGCGGGGTCGCTACCAAAAATCTGCACCCCGGCGTTGACCTCGTCCGGGGCCAGGCGCAGAATGCTCAGGCTCTTTTTGTCCTGAAAGCACAGGGCCTTGCTGCTGACCATCTCCGTCACGGTGACTTCGGCCCCCAGCTCCCAGCAAACGGTGCGAAAGGCCAAATCCGTCACGCCCGCCATGGGAGCCAGCACTAATTTGGGAATCGCTTTTTTCGCCTCGGCGCTTTCCATCACATTTCCTGCATCAGGGCGTCCATCTGGTCGATCAGCTGACCGAACAGTTCCAGGGCCTGGTTGACCGGCCGGGGCGTGGTCATATCCACCCCGGCCCCCTTCAACAGGGAGATAGGGTCCTGGGAGCAGCCGCCGGACAGGAAGTGCAGATAGTCCTGCACCGCAGGCTCTCCCTCCTGCAAAATGCGGGTGGACAGGGCGATGGCGGCGGAGTAGCCCGTGGCATACTGATAGACATAGTAGTTCAGATAGAAGTGGGGGATTCTGGCCCATTCCAGGCTGATTTGCGGGTCAGAAATCACGTTCGGCCCGAAATACAGCTGATTCAGCCTGCCGTACAGCTGGTTGAACGCCTCGGCGGTCAGGCCCTCGCCCCGCTCCGCCATATGGCCGATTTCCAGCTCGAACTCGGCGAACATAGTCTGGCGGTACAGGGTGCCCCGGAACTGCTCCAGGAAATAGTTCAGCAGATACGCCCGTTTCCGCTTGTCCGTGGTGGTGTTCAGCAGGTACTGCATCAGCAGCGCCTCGTTACAGGTGGAGGCCACCTCTGCCACAAAAATCACATAATTGGAGTACACAGTGGGCTGGTTCTGCCGGGACAGATAGGTGTGCAGAGAATGTCCCATCTCGTGTACCAGCGTGAACACATCGCTGAGGGTACCCTGGAAGTTCAGCAGCACATAGGGGTGGGGATCGCCGCCGGAGGAATAGCCGCCGGAGCATTTGCCCCGGTTCTCGTACACGTCGATCCACCGGTTGGCAAAGCCCTCCTTCATCAGGGCCACATATTGCTCACCCAGAGGGCGCACAGCCTCCAGGCACAGGGCCTTGGCCTCCTCAAAGGTGAACGTCCAGGTCAGATCCTTCACCATGGGGGCGTACATATCGTACATATGCAGCTCATCCACCCCTAACAGGCGTTTCCGCAGGTCGGTATAGCGATAGAACTTGTCCAGATTGTTGTGAACCGCCTCGATCAGGTTGGTGTAGACCTGGGTGGGGACCTCGGTTTCCTCCAGAGACGCGGTCAGCAGGTCGGGATAATTCCGGGCTGTGGCGTTGAACCGCAGCTGACGCAGCTGTGCGGCCATTGTGGCGGCGATGGTGTTCTGATAGGTGCCATAGACGGAATACAGGCTCTCAAAGGCGGACTTCCGCAGCGTCCGGTCGTGGGATTGCAGCAGCGGCACAAAGGAGCCGTGGGTCACGGCATGAGGCTCCCCCTGGCTGTCCAGTGCGTCAGGGAAGGTCAGGTCTGCATTCGTCAGGTTGGAATAGATTTCAGACGGGGCGTTCTGCATCTCGCCGGTCAGGGCCAGCAGCCGCTCCTCCGAATCCGACAGGGTGTGAGCCTTTTTCCGCAGGATACGCTCCAGAGACAGACGGTACAGCTCCAGCTGCGGCTCCTCTTGGAAATAGCGCTCCAGCGTCCCCTCCGGAAGGCTCAGCAGCTCCGGAACCTTGAAGGCGCTGGCCGCGCCCCAGTCCATAAACTGGGTGGTTATCTGGGCGGTCATGGCCTGATAGGTGCTGACGGTGGTATCCTGATCCATCTTCTGATGGGCGTAGGTGTACAGTCTGCGATAGGCGGCGGACAGCTGATCCTCCAGCCGGAGCAGTCCCAGCAGCTGATCCGCCCCGTCGGCCAGATGGCCCTGATAGGCGGTCACCTGCTTTGTGGCCTCCTTCGTCTCCTCCAGCGCAGCCTGCCACGCCTCATCCGTGGGGAAAATGTGGGTCAAATCCCAGGTGTATTCCTCCGGAATTTCAGACCGGAGGGGTAATTTTTTTGCTTCTGCCATATGGCTCACGCTCCTTTCCGATTTACAGCTTTCTCACCAGGCGGGTGGCAACCCCCACAATGCGGGAAAGCCCATTGTCAAAGTCTGTGATGGGTACGATACGCGGGGCATAGTCCGGGTTCTCCGGCTGGAGCAGTACAAAGTCCTCCTGCCGGTAAAACCGTTTCAGTGTGGCGTCCTCCCGGTTGACGATACAGGCCACGATCTGCCCGTTTTCCGCCGTGGACTGCTGGTGAATCTGCACCAGATCTCCGTCCTGAATCCCCGCGTTTTTCATGCTGTCCCCGGACACCCGGAGATAGAAGTCGGATTTGGGGCTTGCATCATCGTCTGCGGCGGCATAGCCCAGTACCTCCTGGGCCGCCAGCGTGGGCAGACCGGCCCGGATGACCCCCAGGACGGACAGCAGAATCTGTCCTGCCTCCCCCTCCTTCACGGTGCGGGGAACGTCATAGCCCTGGAGTCAGTACAGGCTCACGCCCAGCCGAATGGCGATCTCCATGGCGGCCTCGGCCCTCGGCTCCCGCTGGCCCAAAATATAGCGGTTCAGGGTCTGCGGGCGCTGGCCCACCAGCTCGCTGAGCTGTGCATAGTTCAGCCCCCGCACCAGCATCACCGAGCGCAGGCGCTGTCCAAAGGTCGATACCCGCTCCATTTCCGTCCTCATTTCCGCTTCCTCCCCGTTCCGGAACATCCGTTTTATCATACCACAGGGACGCGGGAAAATGCAACCCGCATTTGGGACAAGCCCGGGATTGACAAACGCTCCCCGGAATGATAGGGTAAACGCCAGGGTAAACAGGCGTTCTATTTCGTTGCTCCTGTCCGGCGTGTGCCCCCTGTCTGCAAAGCGGGCAAAAAAATCTCAGTCACCGGAATGGTGACTGAGATTCGCCTGTGGTGGAGGAGGGTGGATTCGAACCACCGAAGCAAACGCAGCAGATTTACAGTCTGTCCCCTTTGGCCACTCGGGAACTCCTCCATATTTAATTGGAGCTGGTGGACGGACTTGAACCCCCGACCTGCTGATTACAAATCAGCTGCTCTACCAGCTGAGCTACACCAGCACCTTCGGCGAGCAAAGGCAACCGCCCGCTCCTCCGGTGATGTGGAATCGAACCGACCCCGGCACGCACCTCGTTCGACCGGAAACCAATCAGCGGTTTTCCGTGTCAACAGTCGATATTATATCAGGTAGAAGGAGGTTTGTCAACCATTTTTTCTGAAAACTCTGAATTTTTTTAAAACACAAAGATTACCCCCTGGGGTTGGAGGATCGACAACAGGCCCGGCACCTGGCCCGGTGCAGTCAGTGCGGCGGGGAGCTGTACGCCTGGGAGCGGGTTTACTACCTGGAGGGGGAATACATCTGTCCGGACTGCCTTGGGGACTATGCCAGGGCGCGGTTCGCGCCGTATCTGGCCCCGCTGTCTGACTGGAGGGAACGTAAAATATGAATCAAACAATCACCCTGGCCGAGCTGTCCGCCGATTACAGCCGAACCGTAGCCTGTCTGACCTCCCAAATCAACGCCCTGTTGGAGGCCCGGAACGGCCTGAGCGCGGCGGAGCGGCAGCAGACGGAGGCCCGGTTGGAGGCGCTGCGGGCCATACGCCGGGAAAGCCGGGAGATCGCCAGCCTGCTCCTGCACTACTATGACGGAGCCGAGGGGAGGTGCAGCCGGAATGGGTACCATATTTGATATTCTGTACGACCCCCAGCAGCTGGTGGAGGCAAACGCCGACGTGCTGGAGCCGGATGACAACAGCAGACAGCGGGAACGGCTGCGGCGGGGGATGCTGTACGCCATGGAGCATCTTCTGACGCCCCGCCAGCAGCAGGTGGTTCGCCTGTATTACGGGGAGCAGATGCCTCTGGCGGAAATCGCAAAGCAGCTGGGGTGCAAGCCCGCCGCCGTCAACCGATGCCGGAAACGGGCCGCAAAGCAGATGGCTCTGGTGGCGGGGCTGTGCTATGAAATGGGACGGTAGGCCCGGCGTTCTCTCGCATGGGGGTGGAAATCTCCCGGAAAGTCGTGTATAATAAGCCCCAGTGAAAACGACAAAGGAGCAATCACGACCATGCAGGACTATTTTTCCATCCACCTGACCCCGGACGAGCTGCGGGCCATCAGCAGCCTGGGGCTGGCCCATATCGGGGACGCAGTCTATGAGGTGCTGGTGCGGGGCTGGATGTGCGTCCACGGGAAGGCCACGGCGAAGAACCTCCACCGGGAAACGGTGGCCTATGTCTGCGCCCCGGCCCAGGCCAAGGCCCTGGAGCGAATCCTCCCCCTGCTGGACGAGGAGGAGGAAACGGTATACCGCCGGGGGCGGAACGCCCATGTGAATCTGGTGCCCCGGCACGCCACCCGGGGGGAATATATGAAGGCAACCGGGCTGGAGGCGCTGTTCGGCTATCTCTATTTGAGTGACCGGAAGGAGCGAATCAACCAGCTTTTCACGTTTATCATGGAAGGAGCGGAGCAAGAGGATGCCACTTGACGCAGTATGCCTGTCCGCCGTGACCGGCGAGGTGCGGGACGCAGTACAGGGCGGGCGAATTGACAAGATTTTTCAGCCCGGCCGGGACGATATTCTTCTGGCGGTGCGGGGCCGGGGCGGGAACCATCGGCTTTTGCTGACCGCCAACCCCAGCCATCCCCGGCTTCAGCTCACCCATATCAGCCGGGATAACCCCGCCCAGCCCCCGAAGTTCTGTATGCTTCTGCGGAAGTATCTCACCGGGGCGCGGATTCTGGAGGTGGTACAGCCCCCCATGGAGCGGGTCGTGGAGCTGCGGCTGGAGGCGCTGAACGACTTGGGCGACCGGGTGAACCGCAGTCTGGTGCTGGAGGCCATGGGCCGCCGGGCCAATCTGATTTTGCTGGACGAGGAAGGGCGCATCATCGACTGTCTCCGCCGGGTGGACGCGGAGATGTCCTCCCAGCGTCAGGTTCTGCCGGGGCTGTTCTATCATCTGCCCCCGGCCCAGGAGGGCAAGCGCAATCCGCTGGAGCTGAGCCGGGAGGAGCTGCTGAGCCTGCTCCAACAGGCTCCCCCGGAGGTGGAGATCACCGCCTGGCTGCTGGATCGGTTCAACGGGCTGTCTCCCCTGATTTGCCGGGAGCTGGTCTGCCGGATTGGGGGCGATACGGAGGTTCGCCTTCACCAGCTGGACGAAAACGGCCCGGAGAAGCTGGCAACGCTGCTGGAGCAGTTCTTTCAGCAGATTCGGGAGGAACGCTTTACCCCCTATCTGCTGCTTCGGGACGGGGCGCCAAAGGACTTCACCTACTGCCCCATCACCCAGTACGGCTCCGCTATGGAGCTGTCCCCCATGGACAGCTTTTCCGCGCTGCTGGAGTGGTTCTACGCCGAGAAGGAGGCCGCCGAACGGGTTCGCCAAATCGGACAGGGGCTATTAAAAAATCTGACCAACCTCCGGGACCGCACCGCCCGGCGGGTGAACAACCAGCGGCGGGAGCTGTCTCAGGCTCAGGATCGGGAGCTGCTGCGGCAGCAGGGCGATATCCTGACCACCAATCTGTACCGAATGACCCGGGGGATGTCCTCCCTGACGGCGGAAAACTATTACGACCCCCAGTGCCAGCCCATCACCATCCGGCTTGACCCTCTGCTGACCCCGCAGCAGAACGCCGCCAAATATTATAAGGAATACAACAAGGCCAAAACCGCCGAGCAGGTGCTACAGGCCCAAATCAAAAAGGGGCAGGAGGAGCTGGAATATCTGGAATCGGTTCTCCAGGCCGTGCGGATGATGGAGAGCGAGCGTGACCTGGACGGCATCCGCGAGGAGCTGGAAACCACCGGCTTCCTGAACCGGAAAAATGACCGCAGCCGCAAAAACCGGGGCGGCAGCGGCGGCAACAAGCCCCGGGAGTTCCGTTCCTCCGCCGGGCTGTCGATCTGGGTGGGACGGAACAACCTGCAAAATGACCGGCTGACCTGCAAGCTGGCCCACAGCACGGACTACTGGTTCCACGCCCGGCAGTTCCATGGCTCCCACGTTCTCCTTTGGACGGAGGGACAGGCCCCGGACGACCAATCCATCACAGAGGCCGCCCAGCTGGCCGCCTATTATTCTCAGGCCCGGGGCGGGCAGAATGTCCCGGTGGACTATACCACCATCCGGAATGTGAAAAAGCCCCACGGGGCCAAGCCGGGCATGGTGATTTATGACAGCTATTCCACCGCCTATGTCACCCCTACCCCGGAGCTGGTGGAGGCCCTGCGGCAGAAAAAATCAAATTGAGCAAACCAAAGTACGAGGGCGTTCCCTGTCGGGAGCGCCCTCGCGTTGTATGGTATCTTTTGTTGCGATTGACTATCCGCCCAGGGCCTCTACCAGGGACATTCCCCCTGTCCAGTTGGGGAACACATGGCTGTAATAGTCCTCCTGCACGATGTATTTGGCGTAGCTGTACCGGTTCTGCACCAGCCTGGTCACGGCGGACACATAGGCGTCCTCGTCCTCCAACACCACGCCCTCCGCCGGGGTGAAGGTGTCCGTATAGGCCTCGTAGGTGCCGGCGGCGGTGATCCAGCTGTTGCCATAGCCGCAGTCCGCAAACAGGGCGACGTGCATATTGGTGTCCACCGTTCCCACCTCCACGTCGGGGGCCAAAACGTCCCGGCCGGACAGCAGGCGGGAGTCGTAGTCCATGCCAAACAGGTTCAGCAGCGTGGGCACGATGTCGATGGCGGTGCAGGGCGCATCCACCTCCACAGTCTCATCCATGGAGCCTGACCAGAGGATCAGGGTGTTCTGATAGCGGGAGGTCAGGTTTTCGTTGTCGTCGATGCCGGTCAGCTCCACATAGTAGTCCACATCGTCATCCTCCGCCATGGCGTAGGGGTAGTGATCCGCAGTCAGGACGATCACTGTATCGTCCGCGATACCGGCGTCCTCCAGCGCGTCGATCAGATACTCCAGCGCGTATTCCACCTCCTGCTGGCAGGCCAGATAGGCCAATACCGATGAAATCATAGCCCAGGTTGGGGTGTGTTTCGTTCCGGCTGTAATAGGTATAGGAGTTGTTGTGATAGGCGGTGGTGGTATAGCCCAGCGTCTGGAACATCCAGCCCAGTCCGAAGGGCATGGAGTTACTGGCGCTGGCTACAAAAGAGGTTCCGCCGTTTACCCAGGTGGGAATCAGGCCCGTCATGGCGGCAAATTCGCCGCCGGTGGTGGACTGTGTCCAGTTGGGCTGATAGTAGTTGGTAAAGACAAATCCGGAATTTGCCAGCATGTACAGGGTGGGGGTGCGTTCCTCGTCAATCACCGCATAGGAGAACGCCTCCGCCGTGATGAAAATCAGGTTCTTCCCCTCGAACAGGCCGGTATACTCGTTCTGTTTGGTGGGCGTCTGGCTGGAGAAATACTGATCCATCGCCAGCAAGGTATCGTTCGTGTCGGAGGCAATCAGCGCGTCAAAGTCGATGTCCAGCACATTATCCTCGTAGACGATCTCCACTTCCTCGGTTTCCTCTGCCGTCTCCGTCTCGGATGTCTCCGTTTCGGTGGCGGTGCCGTCTCCCTCCGTCCCGGTGGTCAGAAGCTCATCCTGGCCCAGCTTGAGCGTGGGCTGGCCGAAAATGCCGTACTGAATTTCCAGCCGCAGGGTGTTGACCATTCCGTAGCGGGGAATGGCGCTGTTGGCGGAGTAATCCGTCGTATAATACTGGGTGTTGCCCCCCACATGGCAGAACAGCACGTTCAGCAGCTGGGCCAAAACCAGGACGATGGCCTGCAATACCCAAATCAACCAACTGCGAGGGAATCTGCGGGTGTGCTTCGGCACCACCCGGCTGCGGAACAAAATGGCAAGGATCCCCGGCGCCAGCGCCAGCGGGAAGAACCACAGGTGCTTTACGATGACTCCCATGGCCTCGCTGAGGAAGTCCCCCGCCACCTGTCCGCTCATGCCGAACATATAGGAAATCTGATAATAGGTGCCAAAGAAGTCCTGCACACAGCACTCCGCAATGGCGGCGGCCCCCAGCAGGAACAGCACCCCGGCGGCAATGCCCCTGCCCCAATCCTTCCAGGGCAGCATCGTCGTCACCAGCCAGAGGGCCGAACCCATAGCGAGGCTGGAAAACAGGCACCGGAACAGGCCGGGGCCGATGAAGGAAATATTCGCGTTGGTCAACCGCAGGAGGCACTCCAGGAAAAACACGGATACGGAGAAATACACCAGCGGAAAAAATATGCGCGTATAGTCGGGCCGGTTCCGGCGAGCGCGGCGCGCTTCCCAGGCCCGCTTATTATAAGTTGCACGGGACGAGCGCTCCCGAACCTCACTCATAGCAGATTCCCTCTTTCAAAGTTTACAAAAGATTTACAGGGCATTTTACGCTAGTATATTGCATATTTGGGCAAAATGCAACAGGTTTAACTGCTTTTTTCGCAAAAAATTTCCTGATAAATTGGAAAAGCGGCTCTTTTTCAGCCTATTTTCAGAGGGTTTTCAGCTTCCAAAGTGATACGTACCGTTCTCAAATGGATAAATTCCGCTTTACGTTTCTCATCCCAGCCGCGCCGCCAGCTCCCATGCCATGCGGCGGTGTCCCGCCGGGCTGAGGTGTATCCCATCATAGGACAGTTCCAGCTCCCAGGCCCCGGTATCCAGGCACTCCACCCCCAGCCGCCGGGACAGCTCCATGCAGGCCGGCCCCAGCTGTCGGGACAGCGCCGCCAGCTGAGGCTCCGGGATATCCAGCGGCCCCGGAGCCAGCACCAGCAGGGGCAGGTCGGGGAAGTCCCGCTCCAGGCAACGCAAAAGCGTCTCCAGCCGGACGGTAACTGCCTCGACCGAGGGCGGATAGCTGCGAAGCAGGTCATTGGCGCCCAAATCCAGCACCAGCAAATCCAACGGCTCCGCTGTGGCAATCAGGCTCTCCAGCAATTTAAATTCCGCCGGGGAGTGGGGAATCTCCCGGCCATTCTCGCCCCAGTTGAACACCGTCCAGCCGGTGCGAACCGCCAGTACCTCCGGCCAGCGGGTCGTTTCATCGTAGCGCTCCCCCAGAAAGCTCCGTGGGTCAAAGCCATAAGTATTGGACGCGCCATAACAGGCAATGCGCTTTGCAGGCTGTGCCATGCGAATCCCTCCCTCTCTATTATATGTATAAAGTACAAAAACGCGCGTGGGCTATCCGGCTCACGCGCGTCCGTGTTGTTTCCCTGCCGGGTTCAGCCGGCCTTTTTCTGAGCTCCCGTTTTGACGGTGGAGTGCTTTTCGGGCTTGGCTGTTTTCGCAACCCGCTTCGCCACGGGCACCAGCACCATCCCCGTGCGGGAGGGCAGATACAGCCGAATCCCGTCTGCGCCGTTTCCGTCCTTCTCCGTATGGTACAGATAGGTTTTGGAGATACGGTCATAGCCGCCGAAGTCCCGGTCATCGGTGGACAACACCACCTGATACACCCCCGGCCCCGGCGTGGGGATAAACCGGTCTGTCCAGCTCTCCGTGGGGTGGAAGTTAAAGACGAACTGGGCCGTTCCCCGGGAATAGGAGATGACCTTGTCCTTCTCGTGGATATACCGGAACTCCGGCTGTCCCTGGGCCAGGAAGTCCAGCACCTTGCTGGTGTGAATCATGGCGGCGTCGAAGTCGTTAAGCCACTGGTATTTCAGATAGCCGTTGTCCACCAGATTCCACTGGCGTCGGCAGTATTGATAGCTCCAGCCGTTGCCCTCTCTGGGGAAGTCGATCCATTCCGGATGGCCGAACTCGTTGCCCATAAAGTTCAGATAGCCCTCCCCGGCGTTGGACAGGGTGAACAGACGCAGCATTTTGTGCAGCGCAATGCCCCGCTGAATGACCGGATTCTGGTCGGCCTTGTCCATGCCGGTGTACATCTCCGCCCCGCACAGGCGGAAGATGATGGTCTGGTCGCCCACCAGCGCCTGGTCGTGGGACTCCACATAGCCGATGGCCTTTTCCTGGGGGCGGCGGGAAATCAGGCTGCCCCAGATGTCGCCCAAATGCCAGTCCTCGTCCCGCTTCTCCTTGATGGTCTTGATCCAGAGATCCGGCGCACCCATGGACAGGCGGTAATCAAAGCCGATCCCGCCCCAGGACACCGGAAGGCACATCCCCGGCATACCGGACATATCCTCCGCAATGGTCAGCGCGTCGGGCTTCACCTGCCGAATCAGCTCGTTGGCCAGCTGGAGGTAGGTGATGGCCTCCACGTCCGTGTTCAGGGAGAAGTAGGAGGAATAGCCCGTAAAATCCTGTCCCAGTCCGTGATTATGGTACAGCATGGAGGTCACACCGTCGAACCGGAACCCGTCAAAGTGGTATTCCAACAGCCAGAATTTCAGGTTGGACAGCAGGAAGTGCAGCACCTCCGGCTTGTTGTAGTCAAACAGCTTGGTTCCCCAGGAGGGATGATCGCCCTGCGGCCCATCGTGGAAGAACTGGTACACCGTCCCGTCAAACTCGTTGATGCCCTCGGCGGTGTTCTTCACCGCATGGGAGTGAACCAAATCCATAATGACCCGCAGGCCCATATTGTGGGCCTTGTTCACCAGATATTTCAGGTCGTCCGGGGTGCCGAACCAGGAGGAGCAGGCGAAGAAATTGCTGACCTGATAGCCGAAGGAGCCATAATAGGGGTGGTTCATAATAGCCATCAGCTGTACGGTGTTATAGCCCAGCTTCTGGATACGGGGCAGAATGTTGTCGGCAAACTCCCGGTAGGTGCCGATGCCCAGCTTGTCCTGGGCCATTCCCACATGGCTCTCGTAGATAAAGGGCGTAGCCTCTCCGGGGGCAAAGTCCCCATCTGTCCAGACATAATCCGTGGAATCCCACACCTCACAGCACCACTGAACCGTTTTGGCGTCCTGCACCACCCGCTTGGCGTACAGGGGAATCCGCTCCAGCCGTTTTCCGTCATGCTCCACAATGACCTTGCATTTGCAGCCGTTCCACAGGGCGTTCGGGTCGTCAAACCGCACCTGGAACACGCCGCCCTCCAGCCGCTCCATGGGGCAGCTCTCCGGGTTCCAGTCGTTGAAGTCTCCCATGAACCGCAGACGCTGCGCCGCCGGGGCCCACTCCCGATACACCCAGCCGCCATGCTCCCGGTGGATGCCAAAATAGGCCACGCCGTTGGCGAAATCCTTCAGGGAACCATTGTCCCGGAGCAGCTGAGCCAGCTTGTGGCTGTAATTCCGCATCCGCAATTCAATGTCCGCCTGATAGGGCACCAGGCCCGGGTTTACTTGTAAAATTTTGTAGGGCAGGACAACGCCTGCGCCGGTGGATTTCGCAGCAGTCCCCTTGCCGGGCTTCCGGGGCTTTCCGTCCGAGGATGTGTTGGGTCGATTTGAAGATGCCATAACCGATACCTCCTGTTGGGCGTGATTGTGTGATTGTGATAGCTATATTTTCTCACAAACAATGCAAAAAATCAACCGGCAGATAAAAGAATCGCCGAAAATCAATTTCCGTGCAAGAAGCCGCACAAGCTGGAACGTAGTTGACGCTTCTGGCTGGCTTTCTATCTCGGAGTGGGCTTTTTCAACCCCATTTCTTTTTGACGGGGCAAAAAG
>JAJQBJ010000060.1 GCA_021203345.1 Oscillospiraceae bacterium | reverse complement strand
TAGCGACGATTGCGACGGTTGTATAGGCGCTGTCCATATCACCGTTGCTACCGTCGCAACCGTCGCATCCCTTATCCGACTACTGTGTAGGCCGGGTTATCAATGAGCATATAGGTGAGCGTCACCCTGCGTCCGGAGTGCCGGGCCTTGTTTCTGTACCTGACATGGTACTCGTCTAACAGCCTGCTGTACCTGATATTCAGGTATTTGGTGAGGGCGTTCGCAGCCAGACCGACATTGACCTGATCGGCAAGCTCTGTGGGGCTGCCTGTCCACTCCCGGTTCTCGGAGGAGACAAGGGCAGCAACCTCTGCCAGCACCGGGTCTGGCGGTTCCCGATGGGGTTCGTTCTCTGTCCGCTCCAGGTTCCAGATCTGGGTGTCCGGGTCTTTCATCAGATAGAGAATCTGATCCTGCTGGTCACGCCCCGCCACATCCAGCGTAGCGGCCAGCGCAGTCCGCCGTTTCTTCTGCATCAGCAAGGCGCCATCGGCGCATCCAAGCAGGCCGGTGGTGCCGGAGATCATCTCGAAGCTGTCCCCGGCGGGCTGCTTCCTCGTGTGGTGGACGGTCAGGACACAGACACCGTGTTTGTCGGCAAACAGCTTGAGCTTCCCGATCACATCGTAGTCGTTGGCATAGCTGTAGGCCTCGCCGCTGACCTCTCGAATCTTTTGCATGGTGTCAATGATGATGAGCTTGGTGTCCGGGTGCTCCTGAATAAAGTTCGTAAGTTGCTCATCCAGCCCGGAGCCCAGCTTGCTTGCTGCCGTAGCGAAGAACAGGTGCTCGGTGTCATTCACACCGTACATCATGAACATACGGCTCTGAATGCGCTGGAAGTCATCCTCCAACGCCAGATAGAGGACGGTACCCTGTCGGACTTCATAGCCCCACAGGGAATCCCCCGTGCTGACGTGGTAGGCAAGCTGGGCCACCAGAAAGGACTTCCCGATCTTCGGCGCTCCCGCAAGGATATAGGCTCCGGAGTAGAGCAGGCCATCAATGATCGGCGGTCTGCTCTGGTAGGTGGTCTGGTACAGCTCCGACATGGAGACGGTATACAGGTGGTTGGGGTCGACCTCGCAGCGCATCCGCCTTGCCTTTTCTTCCAAATCTTCCTCAAACGGGTTGATTTCAGGGCCATTTTCGGGTATACTTTGTTTGGTTGAATTTGAGAACGGCTGCCCTCCGTCTGCGCCAACATCATAGAATCCATTAGCGAGCGCCCCACGCGAGCTTAGGGATTCTTGATACAGAGTAGATGGGATGAGGGCGGTCGTTTTTTTTATTTGTTCCCATCGACATACTCACCTCCCGGAATCTGGAACCCGTAGAACTTCTGCTTGAAATACTGGATAGGGCATTTCCCGGCTATGGTGAGATAGCCCTGCTCCTTCAGCTCCTGGTTCATTTGCCGGACGAGCTGATAGGCCTTGCTGCGGCTGATGCCCATAATCTCAGCCACCTCTGCTGCTGTAATAAACTGTGACCTCATGGTACCTCCTGAAATAAATAGATTTTCCGTAGAGCGCACTTCTTGTTCGTCGCCTCTCTTTCTCGCTCTCTAGAATATGCATTCTTGATGCGTATTTATTATAGCGTATACCGGGTGCGTTGTCAACACCTAAAAGATAAAAATACGCACTTGCAATTCATCTTCTTTTCTGCTATACTATGGACGAGGTGAATCAGACATGGACAATTTTGATTATCCCGCAATCGGGCAGCGCATCAAACTGCTCAGAAAAAGAAAAGGGCTGAACCAGACGGAGCTGGCGCATCGGCTGAACAAATCCCTCCGCACCGTGCAGAAGTACGAGACAGGAGAAATCGAGGTTTCAGTCACCGTTGTCAACCAGATCGCCGACATTCTGGATACGACCCCCACCTATATCCTGGGCTATGAAGCCAGTAACGCACAGATCAAGACCCTTTCCGACATTATGGATTTCCTGTTCAAGCTGGAAACTGTCGGGGGCATCGACTTCAAAATTGATGTGAAGAAGCCGCCCCGCAGCAAACAGTGGGAGTGCTCCATTTCCTTTGATGGAAAGAGCATGACGGACTTCAACGCTGATATGTGCCTGTTCCTGGAACAGTGGGAGCAGGAGCGAGACGAGCTTCGTACCTACGCTTCTACCCAGGAGGCCTATCGGAAGTGGAAGGAGCAGACCCTGGCCTACTATGCGGCCACTGCTGTCCAGTGCGTGGAGCCTGAGGAGCTTGACCCCGACACCCGGATGCAAAAGCGAAGCGAATACCTGGAGCGCATTTACGCTAACCCCAAGAGCGAATAACCTGAGCAAAGCCTGATCCTGGAGGGAAGGAGGTACAAATGTCAGTCACAAAAGATGGAAACACCAACCGCTGGATGTCCCAGATCCGGGTAACGGATTGGACGGACAAGACCATCCACAAGAAGAAGCGGGGCTTCGGCACCAAACGGGAGGCCCTGCAATGGGAACGGGACTTCATCAGCCAGTCCACGGGTAGCTTGGGCATGACCTTTCAGGACTTCATCGAGCTTTATATGAAGGACATGGAGCAGAGGCTGAAGCCCTCCACCGTTGCCAACAAGCGGTTCCTCATCGACCTGAAGATCACGCCCTATTTCGGCAAGATTCCGCTGAGCGAGATTAAGCCCACGGATGTCCGAAAGTGGCAGAACTCCCTGACCAGCTATCGGGACGAGAAGGGACAGCCCTATTCCCAGACCTATCTCAAGACCATCAACAACCAGCTTACCGCCATCTTCAACTACGCCGTGAAGTATTACGGCCTAAAAGAAAATCCCTGCCATAAGGCAGGGAGCATGGGGAAGAAAAAGGCGGACGAGATGCTGTTCTGGACGAAGGATGAGTTTCAGACGTTCATTGACGCCATCCGGGACAGGCCGGTGAGCTACACCGTTTTTATGACCCTGTACTACACGGGCATTCGTGAGGGCGAACTTCTGGCGCTGACCCCGGCAGACGTCGACCTTACGAAGAAAACGCTGACGGTCAGCAAGCGCTATCAGCGGCTGAACGGAAAGGATGTCATCACCCCGCCCAAGACGCCCAAGAGCAACCGCACCGTTCCCATTCCTGACGGGCTGTGCGACTGCTTGCAGGAGTATATGTCCCATTGCTATGACTTGCAACCCGATGACCGGCTCTTTCCCTACGCCAAGAACTTCCTGTACCACGAAATGGAGCACGGGTGCAAGGTGTCCGGAGTGAAACGGATCAGGGTACACGACATCCGCCACAGCCATGCAAGTCTGCTGGTGGAGATGGGCTGCTCCCCGCTGCTGATCGCAGAGCGGCTCGGCCACGAAAAGGTGCAGACCACCATGGACACCTACAGCCACCTGTACCCCAACAAACAGGTGGAGGTAGCCAGACAGCTCGACGGTATCATGCCGTGAGCGTCTGGCTACAAAAAAGACTTCAAATGTAGCCAGTTTGTAGCCAGTAAAAATGACAAATCCCGAAAAACGCTGTAATTTCAACGTTTTTCGGGGCTCGGAAATCAAGATTTTATTATTCCCACTCAATCGTCGCCGGTGGCTTACTGGTGATATCATAGCAAATCCGGTTAATCCCCGGCACCTCATTGATGATCCGCACGCTGACCTTATCCAGCACCTCATAGGGGATTCTGGCCCAGTCTGCGGTCATGAAGTCCGTAGTGGTCACGCCCCGCAGGGCCAGCAGGCTGTCATAGGTGCGTCCGTCGCCCTGAACGCCCACGGAACGGGTATCCGTCAGAACGGCAAAATACTGGCTGATTTTGGTATCCCATCCGGCTTTGGCGATTTCTTCGCGGTAGATATAATCCGCCTCCCGGAGGGTATCCGCCTTTTCCTTTGTCACCGCGCCGATGATACGGATAGCCAGACCGGGGCCGGGGAAGGGCTGACGCATGACCAGGTACTCCGGAAGACCCAGCTCCCGACCCAACTGGCGCACCTCGTCCTTGAACAGCAGATCCAGCGGCTCCAGCACGCCCTTGAACCGGGCCACTACCTCCGGGGGCAGTAGCCGGTTGTGATGGCTTTTGATCACATCCGCGTCACCCTTGCCGGACTCGATGACATCGGGGTAGATGGTTCCCTGGGCCAGATAGTCCTGATTGGTGATGCCGAACCGCTCCGCCTCATCCCGGAACACATAGCCGAACTCAGCGCCGATGATTCGGCGCTTTTCCTGTGGGTCTTCCACACCGGCCAGCTTGGAGAGGAACCGCTCCTCCGCGTCCACCCGGACAAACTGCACGTCCCATTTGCGGAAGGCTTCTTCTACCTCGCCGCCCTCGTTTTTCCGCATCAGGCCGTGGTCAACAAACACACAGGTCAGCCGATCTCCGATGGCCTCCGCCAGCAGAGCGGCCAGCACGGAGGAATCCACGCCGCCGGACAGCGCCAGCAGCACCCGGCCCCCGTCGATTTTCTCCCGCAGGGAAGCCACTGTGCGCCGGCAGAAGTCCTCCATTGTCCAGTCGCCCTTGGCGCCGCAGACCTGATAGAGGAAGTTGCGAATCATGTCCGTGCCGTGCTGGGTGTGGTTCACCTCAGGGTGATATTGCACCCCGTAAAAGCCCCTGGCCTCGTCCGCAATGGCCACATTGGGGCAGGCGTTGGAGTGGGCCACCAGAGAAAATCCCTCGGGAACCCGTGCCATATAGTCTCCGTGGCTCATCCAGGAAATGCCCTCCTGGGGCAGCCCCTGGAACAGCTTGCAGGAGGTGTCATAAAAGGTCTGGGTCTTGCCGTACTCCCGGGCGGAGTCGTCCGTGGCCTCGGTGACAAGTCCCCCCAGGGTGTAGGCCATCAGCTGGCAGCCGTAGCAGATGCCCAGCACCGGCACGCCCCAGGTGAAGATCTCCGGGTCTACATGGGGGGAGTCCTCCAGATAGACCGAGTTGGGCCCGCCGGTGAAAATGATGCCGATGGGCTCCATGGCCTTTAATTCAGCCAGAGGCGTGGTATAGGGCTTGACCTCGCAATACACATTACATTCCCGAACCCGGCGGGCAATCAGCTGATTGTACTGCCCGCCGAAATCCAGAACAATGACCAATTCATGCTTCACAGGACAACGCCTCCCCTCAAATCTTTGTCACGTCGATCGGCACCAGCTCCGCCGCGTGAGAGTGCTCCCGCACGGTGAGCATGGCCTGGGCGGTGTCCACCGCGGTCACGCAGGGAACCGAGTGCTCCACCGCACAGCGGCGAATCTTAAAGCCGTCGGACTGCATGGACTCGTGGGCCTTGGCCGGGGTGTTGATAATCAGGTCGATGGAGCCGGAGCGAATCAAATCCTCGATGTTGGGGTGTCCTTCGCTGATACGCTTCACCAAACCGGCCTCAATGCCGTGGGCGTTCAGGTAGGCGGCGGTTCCCTCCGTCGCCAGAATCTCAATGCCCATCTCCTGGAAGCCCCGGGCAATGGCGGAAATCTCGCCCTTGTCCTCGTCCTTGACGGTGATGATGATGCGGCCGCCCCGCTTGGGGATTTTCATATTCGCGCCCTTAAAGGCCTTCAGCAGCGCCTGGGGATAGGTGTCCGCGATGCCCAGGCACTCGCCGGTGGACTTCATCTCCGGGCCCATGGCGATGTCCACCTCGTTCAGCTTCTCGAAGGAGAACACAGGCATTTTCACCGCGAAGTAATCCGCCTCCCGATAGATACCGGTGCCGTATTCCATATCCTTCAGTTTTTCGCCCAGCATGACCCGGGTCGCCAGCTCGATGATGGGAACGCCCGTGACCTTGGAGATATAGGGAATGGTGCGGGAGGAGCGGGGGTTGACCTCAATTACATAGATGTCGTCGTCGTACAGGATGTATTGTGCGTTAATCAGGCCCACCACGCCCAGCTCCTTGGTCATGTTGTAGGTGTCCCGCAGAATCTTTTCCTTGTGCTTGTCCTCCAGATGGAGCGGGGGATAGACGGAGATGGAGTCACCGGAGTGGATACCGGCCCGCTCGATATGCTCCATAATGCCGGGAATCAGAATATCCTCCCCGTCAAACACGCCGTCCACTTCGATTTCCCGACCCATCAGGTACTTGTCCACCAGGATGGGATGCTCCTGCACGGTCAGATTGATGACCTTCATAAAGTCCACAATGTTCCGGTCGGAATAGGCGATCTCCATGCCGGCGCCGCCCAGCACATAGGAGGGCCGCACCAGAACGGGGTAGCCCAGCCGGTTTGCAGCGGCCAGCGCCTCCTCTGTGGTGAAAATCGTGGTGCCCTTGGCCCGGGGGATGTTGCACTTGGTCAGCACCTCGTCGAACTTCTCCCGATCCTCGGCGGCGTCGATACCCGCGGCGGAGGTGCCCAGAATGGGCACGCCCATTTCGGTCAGAGCGTTGGCCAGCTTGATGGCGGTCTGACCGCCGAACTGCACCACCGCGCCCCAGGGCTTTTCCAGCTCCACAATGCCCTGCACGTCCTCCGGGGTCAACGGCTCGAAGTACAGCCGGTCGGCAATGTCGAAGTCGGTGGAAACCGTCTCCGGGTTGTTGTTGATGATAATCGTCTCGCAGCTCATCTTTTTCAGCGACCAGACGGAATGAACGGAGCAGTAGTCGAACTCGATGCCCTGTCCGATGCGGATGGGGCCAGAACCCAGCACCAGCACCTTCCGGGGGTTGTCCGAGGGGATGGACTCGTTCTCCACGTCATAGCTGGAATAGTAATAGGGCGTCTCCGCGTCAAATTCTGCGGCGCAGGTGTCCACCATCTTGAAGGAGGGGACGATACCATATTCCTCCCGTCTGGCCTTGACCTCCTCCCGGGTGTGGTCGGTCAGGAAGGCAATGTAGGAGTCCGCAAAGCCCATCTGCTTTGCCAGCAGCATCGTGTCCGCATCGGGCAGCTCAGGCCCCCGAATGGCCTCCTCCATGTCGATGATGTTCTGGAACCGATCCAGGAACCACAGGTCAACCTTGGTGATATTATAGATTTCTTCCTTGGTGATGCCCTTCCGCAGGGCCTCCGCAATGACGAACATCCGCTCGTCGCTGGTTTCCTTGAGCATATCCTCCAGCTCGTACCTGGGAACGTCGATCAGCTTTTCCAGGCGGAGACAATGAACGTTCAGCTCCAGGGAGCGGATGGCCTTCATCAGCGCCCCCTCAAAGGAGTTGGCGATAGCCATGACCTCGCCGGTGGCCTTCATCTGGGTGCCCAGCGTCCGGCTGGCGGAGGTGAACTTGTCGAAGGGCAGACGGGGGATTTTCAGCACGCAGTAGTCCAGCGTCGGCTCGAAGCAGGCGGTGGTCTTGCCGGTGACGGCGTTCTTGATTTCGTCCAGGGTGTAGCCCAGGGCGATCTTTGCGGCTACCTTGGCGATGGGATAGCCGGTGGCCTTGGAGGCCAACGCGGAGGAACGGGAAACACGGGGGTTTACCTCGATGACTGCGTACTCAAAGGAGTCGGGATTCAGGGCGAACTGGCAGTTGCACCCGCCCTCGATCTCCAGTGCGGAGATGATGTCCAGGGCGGCGGTACGGAGCATCTGATACTCCTTGTTTGCCAGCGTCTGGGTGGGGGCCACCACGATGGAGTCGCCGGTGTGTACGCCCACGGGGTCGATGTTCTCCATGGAGCAGATCTGAATGACGTTGCCTGCGGAGTCCCGCATGACCTCAAACTCGATCTCCTTCCAGCCGGAAATGCACCGCTCCACCAGAATCTCGCCCACGCGGGAGGCGTAGATGCCCCGGGCGGCGATTTCCTTCAGAGAGGCCTCGTCATAGGCGATACCGCCGCCGGTGCCGCCCAGGGTGTAGGCCGGGCGGACAATCATCGGATAGCCGATGCGGTTGGAGAATTCCACCGCGTCCTCCACGGTGTTCACAACCTCGGAGGTGACGCAGGGCTGGTGAATGGACTCCATACAGTCCTTAAAGCCCTGGCGGTCCTCCGCCTTGCGGATGGAGTCCGCAGAGGTGCCCAGCATCCGCACATGATACTTCTCCAGAATCCCCTGCTCGTAAAGGGCCATAGCCAGATTCAGGCCCACCTGGCCGCCCAGCGTGGGAAGAATGGAGTCCGGGCGCTCAATGGCGATGATTTGCTCCAGAGAGGCCACATTCAGCGGCTCGATATACACATGGTCGGCGATGTCCTTGTCCGTCATGATGGTGGCGGGGTTGGAGTTCACCAGAACCACGTCCATGCCCTCCTCTTTCAGGGCGCGGCAGGCCTGGGTGCCTGCATAGTCGAATTCGGCGGCCTGGCCGATGATAATGGGGCCGGAGCCGATAACCAGAACCTTTTTAATACTGGGATCCTTAGGCATTTTCAGCGGCCTCCTTTCCGGCGCGGGCGTCATCAATCATTTCCAGGAATTTGTCAAACAGATACTCCGTATCCTTGGGGCCGGGATTGGCCTCCGGGTGGAACTGGACGGTGAAGATGCGCTTGTTTCGATACTCCAGCCCCTCACAGGTTCCGTCGTTGACATTGACGTGGGAGACGGTGGCGATCTCCGGGTTCACCGTCTCGCTCCGAACCACATAGCCGTGATTCTGGGAGGTGATGAACACCCGGCCCGCCCGGATGTCCCGGACGGGGTGGTTGGCCCCCCGGTGGCCGTAGGCCAGGCGGCCCGTTTTGGCCCCTGTTGCCAGTGCCATGAGCTGGTGGCCCAGACACACCGCGAAAACGGGCAGGTCGGAGTCGTACAGCTTCCGGATCTCCGCAATGACCTCCACGTTGTCCGCCGGGTCGCCGGGGCCGTTGGACAGCATCACGCCGTCATAGCCGCCGTTCAGAATCTCCTCCGCCGGGGTGTGGCAGGGCAGAACGGTCACATTACAGCCCCGGGCGTTCAGGCAGCGGGTCATGTTCCGCTTTTCCCCGACGTCCAGCAGGGCGATGTTGTATTTGGCGTTCTCCACGGGGAAATACTCCGGGGCCTTGCAGGAGACGCGCTCCACCGTCCCCGTCACCCGATAGGCGCGAATCTTTTCCAGCGCGTCCTCCACAGAAAAATGCTCCGCGCAGGTGATCATCCCATTCATGGTTCCCTGATTACGGAGGATTTTGGTAACGGCACGGGTATCAATCCCCTGTATGCCTACGATATTGTATTGCTTCAAATAGTCGTCCAGCGTGCCCTCGTTGCGGAAGTTGCTGCCGCGGGGGGACAAATGACGAACGACAAATGCTTCGGGCCAAGCGCGGACGGATTCATCATCCTCCGGATTGACGCCGTAGTTGCCGATCAGCGGATAGGACATGACTACGCCCTGTCCCGCATAAGAGGGATCGGTCAAAATCTCCTGATAACCGACCATTGAGGTGTTGAATACCATTTCGCAAACACGGTCCTCTGTGCTTCCGATGCTCTTTCCAACAAAAACATGACCGTTTTCCAGGATCAAGGTCGCTTTCATAGTGGACATCCCGCCTTTCACAGTCTTACTCTTATTCTGCTTCTGCCCGGAGAGCCGGGGCTGACCATCCGGCTCCTCAGACTGCTCCATTGCAATTTTATCCTTCTAATTGTACCCGAAAGCGAAGGGAAAGGCAAGTGTGATTTCACCTGTTTTTCTCAAAATTCAACGGAATTTTTGCCCAATGTCGGAGAGCGCCGGGGGACGAAAGCAAAAAAACGCCGCCGAGCCGCAAAAAGCGGCGGCGGAGAAAAATTTACCTTCTGTATTTTCCCATCGAACCGGCGCATACTAATTCCCACCGGGAGGGGGAATCCGCCATGATTGTAGCTTTTATCCGAACGATCCTGATTTATCTGTTCCTTGTTGCGGCCATTCGGCTGATGGGGAAGCGGCAGGTGGGGGAGTTGGAGCCGTCGGAGCTGGTGCTGGCCATGCTGCTCAGCGACCTGGCCTCGGTGCCGATGCAGGACTTTGGGATTCCGCTGCTCAGCGGCCTGATTCCCATTGTCACGATTTTGAGCATCACCATGATTTTTTCCGTGCTGACCATGAAAAACCTGCGGGTGAGAAAGCTGCTCTGCGGCACGCCCACCGTTGTCCTTGCCAACGGAAAGGTGCTGCCCCACGCCATGAACAAGGTTCGCATGACCGTGGACGAGCTGGCCGAGGAGCTTCGGCTCCAGGGCGTGACCGCATTCAGCACGGTCAAATACGCGATTTTAGAGACAAGCGGGCAGGTTTCCGTGATTCTCTATCAAGCCGAGGAGCCGCCCACGGCGCAGATGATGCAGGTGCCCGCCCAGGAGACGGGCCTGCCGCTGGTACTCATCAGCGATGGGCAAATCATGGAGGACAATCTGAAGCACAGCGGAAAAAACGACGTTTGGCTGATGCGGCAGCTGGAGCAAAACGGGTGCCGGCGGCCCGACCAGGTGTTCCTGTTCACCGTGGACGAGCAGGACACGGTGTATTTGATTCTGAAGGAGGAAACCGACCTGTGAAGCGAATGAGCATTGCCTTTCTGATTCTGGCGCTGATTCTGGGCGTCAGCCTGTTGAACGGCGTTTATCTGGGCCGCACCGCCCGGACGCTGAACATCCTGCTGGCCCAAAGCTGCGCCGCCGTGTCCGCCGGAAACTGGGAACAGGCCATGGAGCTGACCACCCAGGCGGAAGACCAATGGGAGAGCCAGAACACCTATCACCGCATTGTCCTCCACCACGAAACCACCGACGAGATCGAAACCGGGTTCAGCGAGGCCAAGGCCTATATCCGGGGCGAGGACGATGCAGAGGCGCTGGGCGCGTTAGAGCAGCTGGCCGAGCGGCTGTCCATCATGGCGGAGATGGAGCAGCCCCGGCTGGCCAGTGTATTCTGACCGTCGGGGTTCCCTGTTTGTAGTTAAGCGCCCTTCCCGCCCTTTTTCAGAAGGTGGTAGACCTCCTTCTGCACCGGCAGTCGGGTATTTTTCGGGTAGTTCGCATCATAGAATGTCCGCAGAGCGGCGCAGACCTCCGGGGCAAGCAGCGGAATCAGGGGCCGGGCGTGGCTCTGGGCGGCGAACAGAAACCAGAAGGCCAGCGGTTCGTCCCGATGCTCGGCGGCGGAACGAATCAGAAACCCTGCCGCCTCACTGACCTGGGCAGGGGTCGGGTCAGCCGCCAGCAGCGCCGTCACCAGCCGCCCCACGTCCTCATAAAATTCCTCGTGGCCGGGGTGGTCCTTGGGGCTGGAGCCAAGGCCCAGCAGCCCCGCAGTAGGAGAGGCCTTCGCCGCCAGCTGACGGGTAAAGGCCAGATAGGTATCATAGCGGGCTTTTAACGCCTCCAGCTCGTCCATATGCAACCGTCCTTTCCGCAAAAATCAAAGAGATACCCTTATCATACGAAGTGGAGGGGTTTTTGTCAAGAAATTTGACGGAAAAGATGCCGCGATTTGCAAAATGCGGCGGGCAGCCTGCCCGGCCGCTTAGGTCTGCCAATGGGGGCGGACAGGGCGGCGCGGGATACCTGCCCAAATGAAATGAAGGGAGTAATTCACAATGAAAAAGTTACTTGCGCTCCTCATGGCTATGGCCATGATGCTGAGCCTGGCCGCCTGCGGCAGCAGCAGTTCTTCCTCGTCCTCCTCCACCGAGGAGAGCAGCACGGAAAGCACGGCCACGGAGGAAAGCACGGCTGCTGAGGAAAGTTCCTCCTCTGAGGACAGCTCCTCTGAGGAAAGCTCCTCCGGCGGCGGTCAGCTGATCGGCATTTCCATGCCTACCAAGTCTCTGGAGCGCTGGAACCGCGACGGTGAGTACCTGAAGGAACAGTTCGAGGCCATGGGCTATGAGGTGGAGATCGCCTATGCCGATAACTCGACCGAGCAGCAGAACAACGACATCGCCAACCTGATCGCCGACGGTGTGGAGATCCTCATCATCGCCGCCGTGGATGGCGACACCCTGTCCCAGACCCTGGCCGATGCGGCTGATGCAGGCATCCCCGTCATCGCCTATGACCGTCTGATTATGAACACCGACGCCGTTGCCTACTATGTGTCCTTCGACAACTATCAGGTAGGCGTTCTCCAGGCTGAGTTCGTCATCGAGCAGCTGGGTCTTGACCTGAACGACACCTCCACCTCCTACAACATCGAGTTCGTGGCTGGCCCCACCAGCGACAACAACGCCGGTTACTTCTTCAACGGCGCTATGGATACCCTGCAGGATTACATCGACGCGGGCATCCTGGTGATCCAGTCCGGCAAGACCACCTTCGAGCAGTGCGCGACTGAGGGCTGGTCCACCGATACCGCTCTGGAGAATATGCAGAACACCCTGGCTTCCTACTACTCTGACGGTACCCAGCTGGATGTGGTTCTGGCCTCCAACGACTCCACCGCTCTGGGCGTAGCGCAGGCCCTCAGCAGCGACTATGCTGGCAGCAATGACGTCATCCTGACCGGTCAGGACGGCGACGTGGCCAACCTGGCCAATATCGTGGACGGCCTGCAGACCATGACCGTTTATAAGAACGTGTCCGACGAGGCCGGCGTGACCCTGGTTCTGGCCGAGGCCATTCTGAACGGCGAGTCCCCCGACGAGGGCCTGCTGGACTCCCTGTCCGTGGACGCTGCCTATGATATCGAGTCCTATGACAACGGCAACGGCATCGTTCCTTCCTATCTGCTGGTGCCTTGGACTGTGACTGTTGACAACCTGCAGGATCTGGCTGATACCGGCCTGTACGAGTGGGACGGCGACTATCTGGTGGCCGTGGAGTAATATCATTCATTCCAAAAGCCTATAGCATCCAACATATGATATAGTCCCCTTAGAGTAGACACTCGAAAAAGCAAAAATTCGAGACTACA